>NZ_AKJX01000173.1 GCF_000276605.1 Acidovorax sp. CF316
ACTGGGCCAGATCCTGTCGGGGCTGGAGCACGCCACGGGCGACCAGGCGGTGTTCAATGCGGCCGCGGTGGCGTGGAACGAGGAGTTGGACGGTTCATATGCCTATTCCAGCAACCCTGCCAATACCGGAATTGCGATTACAGATGGTTGGGGGGAGGTCACCGGCGTCACCTTGCTACTGACATCCGGTGACGACGCTATATCCGTCACGGCGCCAGAGGCCAAGTTCAAGTCCACGGACTACAACGACACCATTCTGGCGCCCACTCCAGGCTTGCTGTCTTCTTCCGAGGTGATCGATGGCGCCGGGGGGATCGATGTTCTGCGGGCGACCCTGGCAGCCGGCGCTTCGGTGGCGCCTGTTCTGCGCAATGTCGAAAAGGTCTACATCACCGCAGGGGCCGGAGCTGAATTCAGTGCGGCGGGCACCACGGGCTTGGCCGAGCTGTGGATCAATGGCGCAGAGGCCTCAGCGACGTTCTCTGGATTGGCCCTGGGGACCACGGTCGGCCTCCAGAACTCCGTCGCGGGCGGCGTTTTGACCGTGAACTTCACGAATGCCTCTGGCCCAATGGATGCGTCCACCATTGTGCTGGCCGATGCCACGGGCAACGACGAAGTCATCATTGCGAATATCGAAACCCTGAGCGTGAAAAGCACGGCCGGTACGATTGCGGGCACCACGGTCAACAGCGCCCGAATCACCGCCGCCCAGGCGGAAAAAATTGTCATCTGGGGCGACCAGGCCCTGACCACCACGGTGGCTGGCGCCCGGGTGGGCGTGGTCGATGCCACGGCGCTGACAAAGGCCCTGGGCCTGACGCTCGCTGGCACCAGCGGCGTTGCCGTGGCGGTCAATGCGCAGGCCGCCCACAAGATCACCTTGGGTGACGGCGCTGACACACTGAAAATCACGGGCCTGGCAGGCGATGCGGCCAAGGACATCAACCTCGGCACATCGACCACGCTGGCTGCTTCGGCCATCGAAGTATCCGGCTTTGCCAACGGCATCGACTCGATCCAGCTGGATGCTGCCAAGGGAACGGCGAAGGCGGTACCCGGCGCTGCGGACCTCGCCAGCATCGCTGCATCGGCTTCGCTGCTAGACGGAACGGTCCTGGCCGCTACCACGGCAGGTGCCAACAAGGCCATTGCCTTCCGCTTTGGTGCGGACACCTATATCTTGGTCAATGACGCCACGGCGGCGCTGGGTGCGAATGACAGCCTCATCAAGCTGACGGGTGTGGCGGCGCTGGCCGATGCCTCCTGGACCTCGGCCTGACGGCCCGCCCAAGCCACCTTGGCCGCGCGGTGCCGCCATGCGCTGGCCTGAATTCTGAACCGCAGGGCTTCACCCCGTACTGCTCACCTGTTTGATTTTTTTGGAAGCTCTTGATGGCACAGACCTTTCTCGATGAACCCTATGTCGTCACGACGATTTTGAACCGGGTCTTCAACGACCAATCGCCTGCCCACGCGGTATACAACAACCAGGTGGCAAGGGCCACGTCGGTGGGCATCAACACTTTTGCCCTCTCTTTTGGCGCCAGCTTTACCAGCCTGACCGAGGACCAGTTGTCTACCAAGCTGCTTGGCAACCTGGGCTTGTTGCCGAATGCCGGCCTGCAGACTGCTTTGCGGGACTACCTGGTGTCCGTGGGCAAGGCCAGCGTGGGCGTCGTCGCCATGCAGCTCGGGCAGATCCTTTCGGGGCTGGAGCAGGCCACGGGTGACCAGGCAGCATTCAATGCCGCTGCCGTGGCATGGAACAAGGAGCTGGTGGATTCCTACAAATACTCCATCGACCCTTACGGCGTCATCGCAGGGCCTAACGTTCCTGTCACGGGCGTCACCCTTTCGCTGACGTCCGGCGACGATGCGATATCGCCTGCAGCGGCAGAGGCCAGGTTCAAGACAACAGCCGACAAGGACACGATCTTGGCAACCACCGCGGGCTTTCTCTCGACGGCGGATGTGATCGATGGCGCCGAGGGTCTCGATACCCTCAGGGCGAGCCTTGCAGCCGCAAGCAAGGTCACCCCTCGGTTGCGCAGCGTCGAGAAGGTTTACATCACCGCAGGCGCAGGGGCCGAATTGGGTGCCGGGGATACCGCCGGTCTGCAGGAACTGTGGGTCTATGCCGCAGAGGGTGCGGCCACATTCTCGGACGTGAAATTGGCCACCTCCGTCGGCATCCAGAACTCCGTCACGGGTGGTGTCCTGACCGTGAATTTCAGCGATGTCTCCGGCCCGATGGATTCGGCCAACATTGTGTTCGCCGATGCAGTGGGCCGTGACGAAATCGTCGTTGCCAATATTGAGCACCTGAACGTCTGGAGTAAGGCCGGCACGGTCGCCGCCACCACGGTCAACGGCGCCAAAATCAGTGCGGCCCAGGCGGAAAAAATCGTCATCCTGGGTGACCAGGCCCTGGTTAGCACCGTGACCGGTGCCAGGGTGTCCGTTGTCGACGCCTCGGCATTCAACTCGGCGCTGGACCTGGCGCTGGCCGGCACCGCAGGGGGCGTTGCCATCACCGCCAACGCCCAGGCCCGCCACAAGCTCACCCTGGGCGATGGGGCGGATACGCTGACCATCACAGGCCTGGCAGGCGCTCTGGCCAAGGACATGGACCTGGGATCGGCAGCCACTCTTGCCGCATCGGCCATCGAGGTGCGGGGCTTTTCGAGCGGCACCGATGTGATCCGGCTGCATGGCGCCTCCTCGACGGCCAAGGTAGCCCCGAGCGATGCGCAACTGGCCAGTATGGCTGCAGCAACTTCCCTGTTGGATGCCGTGTCATTGGCGGCAACCACGGCAGGCTCCAACAAGGCAATCGCCTTCCGCCATGGTGCCGATACCTACATTTTCGTGAACGATGGCGTCGCAGCATTGGGCGTCAATGACAGCCTGGTCAAGCTCACCGGCGTGGACGCGCTGGCCGATGCGTCATGGTCCATTGCGTGACAAGCAGTCCTTCAACCGAACAGCGAAACCACCCATGCCTGCACAAGTATCCGGTATCCATGCAGACCTCTCGATGCTGCATCGGGCGATTTCCAACGAGTCGCGCACTTACGAGATCTACACCAACCAGTTGGCCGCCATTCCCTCGATAGGTATCAACGAACTGGCGCGACAGTACAGCGCCAGCCATGGGGGTATGTCCGAGGACGCATTGTCTACCATGGTGCTGACCAATCTTGGCTTGTTGCCCAATGCAGATCTGCAAGTGGCGTTGAAGGACTACCTGATCGCCATCGGCAAGATCAATGTCGGAACGGTTGCATTGCAACTGGGCCAGATACTGTCGGGGCTTGAAAACGCCACCGGTGACCTTGCCATCTACTCGGCTGCCGCAGTGCGTTGGAACAATGAGGTGACCGCCTCGCATGCCTATTCCAGCAACCCTGCAAACGGAATGGGACCTATAGGAAATCCCTACTTCAATGTGGGTACAGGGACCACGCTGACATTGACCAGCAGCGTGGATGTCCTGAGCGGCACCTTGTATGACGACGTTTTTCTGGCTCCTGCACCTGGGCTGCTGGGCTCTCCGGACATACTCAACGGTGGGGGGGATGGCGGACGCGGGGACATCCTCATGGCCACGCTGGGTGGGGGTGAGGCCGTGGCGCCCAAGCTCTATGGCATTGAAAGGGTCATCATCACCGCAGGCGAATCCGCCCAGTTCAGTTCTGCCAATGCGACCGACATCAGGATGTTGTGGGGGGATGGGGCTACGCGCCCAGCCACGTTTGCAGACGTCAGCCTGAACACCACCGTGGGCGTGCGGAACTCCCTGTCCGGCGGACCGCTCACCGTGAAGTTCGCGGGCGCCTCCGGCACCCTGGACTCCGCCAGCATCGTGTTGGCCGATGCGACGGGACTCGACGAGGTGATCGCGCCGGGCATCGAGCTACTGTCGGTCCGTAGCTCTGCCGGCAATGTGGCAACCACCACCAACAACACCGCCAGGATCACGGCTGATGCTGCCGAGGAAATACGGATCTGGGGTGACCAGGCGCTGACCACCACCGTGACCGGCGTCCATGTAGAGGTCATCAATGCAACCGGGCTGACAGGGGCCCTGGACTTGGCATTCAACACCACGGGAAGCACGCCGGTTGGCATCATCGGTGGCACAGCGGGCGACCGGATCAACGTCAACGAGGCTTCTGGTGGCAGAGTGGCCATTGATGCGGGTGCTGGTGACGATACCGTCATTGTCGGAGCCGCCAATGCCCACGAGGTCACCCTGGGCCGTGGAAGCGATACGTTGACGATCGCGGGTTTGGCGGGCGCCACCGCCCGCGATCTGGACACCAGTTCGGACGCTGCGCTGGGCCGGTCGTTCATTCGTGTGACGGATTTCGAAAGCGGGGTCGATCTAATCCGTCTGTTCGGTTCTGACTCGACGGCCAAGGCAGCCCCTGCTCCTGCGCAACTGGCCGGCATTGCGGCGGCGTCCTCGCTGCTGGACGCAACGGCCCTGGCAGCCGCCACGGCAGGTGCCAACAAGGCCATCGCTTTCCGCTACGGTGCCGACACTTACATCCTGGTGAACGATGGCGCCGCTGCGCTGGGTGCCAATGACAGCCTGGTCAAGCTCACAGGCGTGGCCACGTTGGCCGATGCTTCATGGACCTTGGCCTGATCGGGTGCCAAAGGGCTTCGGCTGCGCAACGCGATCTTTTGTGCCTGGGTTGCCGGCTTTTCTCGCTGTTCCAGCCCTGACCCTGTGAGCGGAGGCAGCTTTGGTTTCAAAAAGTTTCTTTTTGACCGCTGCGACACCTTGCTGTCGGGGCGCACCTTAGGCTCACAAAGCTCACCACAACACCACGGGAGGAATGGATGCCTGTCCAAGTTTCCGGCACGTATGCCGACGTCACCATGCTCAACCGGGCGTTCAACGACCAGTCCCCTTCGCACAATGTCTATGTCAACCAGGTGGCGGCGGTCGAGCCCATCGGCATCACGGCCTTTGCCCAGCGGTTCGGCGCCGGCTTTACCGGGCTGACCGAGGATGCGCTGTCCACTAAGCTGTTGATGAACCTGGGCGTGCTGCCCAATGCGGGCTTGCAGACCGCCTTGCGGGACTATCTTGTGTCTGTCGGCAAGGCCAATGTGGGCATCGTGGCCCTTCAACTGGGGCAAATCCTTTCGGGGCTTGAAAACGCCACCGGTGATCTGTCCGTCTATGCAGCAGCGGCGGTGCAGTGGAACAGTGAAGTCACTGCATCCCATGCCTATTCCATCAACCCGAACAACACTGGAATACCAACTTATGGATGGGGCCCCGGCGTTGGCGTCACTCTGTTACTGACAGCCGGTGACGACGCCGTATCGCCTTCGGCTGCACAGGCCAAGTTCAAGACAACTGCCAACCAGGACACCATTTTGGCTACCACTGCCGGTCTGCTGTCCACTGCTGACGCCATTGATGGCGCTGGAGGGGTGGATACGCTCAGGGCCACGCTGGCCGCGAATGCGACGGTTGCACCCACACTGCAGAGTGTCGAAAAGGTGTTCATTCAGGCCGGGGCTCACTCGACGTTCATGGCGTCCAGTGCGACTGGCCTCACGGAGCTGTGGCGAGAGTCCGCGGCAGGTCCGGCCGAGTTTCGTGGAGTGGATCTTGCTACCACTGTCGGTATCCGCGATTCCGGCAGTGGTGGCGCACTGACGGTGGTTTTTGCGGGAACCAGCGGCGGCGCAGACACTGCGAACCTGGTGCTCTTCAGGGCTGCTGGCAATGATGAGGTGGTCGTGGACTCGGTTGAGCACTTGAACGTCAGGAGCCAGGGGTTCAGTTCGACGGACGGAGCCGCCAATACCGCCAGGATCACCGCCAACGCGGCCGAAAAGATCGTGCTCACCGGCGAACAGACCTTGAAGACTACCGTGGTGGGCGCCCAGGTCTCGGTGATCGATGCCTCTGCGCTGACCGGCGCGCTGTCGCTGGCGTTTGCCACCACGCAGAGTGCGGTGACCATCACCGGCGGCGGAGGAGCAGATACCTTCGTCATCAACGACGCTTCTGGTGCCCAGGTGATCGTTGCGACGGGCGAGGGTGATGACACGATCACCATCGGTGCCGGCAACGCCCACAGCATCACCCTGGGCGGCGGCGCCGATACGCTGAACCTCACCGGCCTGGCGGGTGCCGCCGCCAAGGATCTGGACATCAGTTTCTCCGCCGGGCTTGGCGGGTCAGCCATCGTATTGACCGACTTCGTGAGCGGGACCGACAGGCTGGTGTTGGCGGCCACAACGGCGACCGCCAAGGCTGTGCCTACCGGCCTGCAACTGGCTGGCATTTCCGATGCATCGTCCCTGCTGGACGCCACGGCCCTGGCAGCCACCACGGCGGGCGCCAACAAGGCCATTGCCTTCCGTTATGGTGCCGACACCTACATCCTGGTGAATGACAGCGTGGCTGCGCTGGGTGTGAACGACAGCCTGGTCAAGCTCAGCGGTGTATCCGCACTGGCGGATGCTTCTTGGATCGTTGCTTGACGTTTGGCCTCTGGTGCTGGTAGTTGCTGTGTGCCTTGTTTGAAGGCGGAGGCCGGGATGTGCGCCCGGCGGCGCAGTAACTTTCTCTTGCGAAGCAAAGAAAGGTACCTCGGCTGCCGGGCCGAGACCCGGCTTCCGCCCTCAACCAAGGCACGCAGCAACCACGCAGCAACTTTGCAGAAAGCTCAGAACGGATAGTGCCGCGCCGTAGTCTGCACCGTGATCCAGCGCAACTCCGTGAACTCCCGCACCCCGGCCATCCCCCCAAACCGCCCCCACCCCGAATTCTTCACCCCGCCAAACGGCATCTGCCCCTCGTCGTGCACGGTAGGTCCGTTGACATGGCAGATCCCCGACTCGATGCGCGCAGCCACGTTCCAGGCACGGGCCACATCGCGGCCGAAGACGGCGGCGGACAGGCCGAACTCGTTGTCGTTGGCACAGGCAACCGCTTCCTCGACCCCGTTCACGCGCACGATGGGCTTGAGCGGGCCAAAGGACTCCTCGCGGTAGATGTCCATCGCGGGCGTCACGTGGTCCAGGATGGTGGCAGCCATCAGCGTGTTCTCGCTCTTGCCACCGCAGACCAGCTTGGCACCCTTGGCCAGGGCGTCGTCGATCAGCGCGTTGCAGCGCTGCACGGTGGCCATGTCCACCACCGAGCCGAGCACCACCGGGCCCTTGCGCGGGTCGCCCAGCGGCAGCGCCTGGGCGCGCGCTGCGAAACGGGCCACGAAGTCGTTGGCGATGGAGGCGTCCACCACGATGCGCTCGGTGGACATGCAGATCTGGCCCGAGTTGGCGAACGAGCCGAAGATGGCGGCATCCACGGCCGCATCCACGTCGGCATCGTCCAGCACCACCAGCGGCGCCTTGCCGCCGAGCTCCAGCACCGTGGGCTTGAGGTACTTGGCGCAGGTCTGCGCGACGATGCGGCCGACCTTGGTCGAGCCCGTGAAGTTCACGCGGCGCACGGCCGGGTGGGCCACGATGGCCTCGACCACGGCGCCGGCATCGGCCGGTGCATTGGTCACGAAATTCACCACGCCCGGGGGCAGGCCGGCCTCCTGCAGGGCCTCGATGATCAGGCCGTGCGTGGCGGGGCTCAGCTCCGATCCCTTGAGGATCACCGTGTTGCCGCAGGCCAGCGGCGTGGCGATGGCGCGCACGCCGAGGATGATGGGCGCGTTCCACGGTGCGATGCCCAGCACCACGCCCGCGGCCTGGCGCACGCCCATGGCCAGGCTGCCGGGCACGTCGGACGGGATCACCTCGCCGGCGATCTGCGTGGTCAGGGCCGCGGCCTCCTGCAGCAGGCCGGCGGCCAGGTGCACGTTGAAGCCGGCCCACAGGCCCGAGGCGCCGGTCTCTGCCGCCATGGCGGCGGCAAAGGCCTCGCCCTTGGCTTCGAGCGCATGCGCGGCCTTGAGCAGCAGCGCACGGCGCGCATTGGGCCCCAGGGCCGACCAGGCCGGGAAGGCCTTGGCGGCGGCGTCGGCGGCGGCCTTGGCATCGGCCACCGTGGCGGCAGGCGCGGTGGTGGCCACGGAGCCGTCGAGCGGGTTGCGGCGCTCGAAGGTGGCGCCGCCTGCGGCCTGCACGCGCTCGCCGTTGATCAGCATGGAAATGGCAGTCATGGAATGTCTCCTGGATGAATAGGAAGGAAAAGTCGGATGGGGATGGGGGGCGGGATGTTCAGGCAACGCCCAGGTAGGCCTGGCGCACGGCGTCGGACTGCAGCAGCGCGGCGGCATCGCCCGAGGCCACAATGCGCCCGCGCTCCAGCACATAGCCGCGCTGCGCCACCTGCAGCGCCTTGCGCACGTTCTGCTCCACCATCAGCACCGTGACGCCCTGCGCGGCGATGCGCTGCACGATGGTCAGCAGCTCGTCCACCATGCGCGGTGCCAGGCCCAGCGAGGGCTCGTCCAGCATCAACAGGCGCGGCCCGCTCATCATGGCGCGGGCCACGGCCACCATCTGCTGCTCGCCGCCGCTCATGGTGCCGGCCAGTTGCTGGGCACGCTCCTTGAGGCGCGGAAAGTCCTCGAAGGCCTGGGCCAGGCGCCCGGCGCGCACCCGCGAGGGCAACAGCCAGCCGCCGAGCTCCAGGTTCTCGGTCACCGTCATCTGCGGGAACAGCTGGCGGCCCTCGGCCACCAGGGCCAGGCCGCGCTGCACGCAGGCGGTCGCATTGAGGGCCGGCACGGCCTGGCCGTCGAGCTGCACCGTGCCCTGGCGCGGCAGCAGGCCGGCCAGGGCCTTGAGCAGCGTGGTCTTGCCGGCGCCGTTGGGGCCGACGATCACCGTGATGCCGGGCTGGGCCTCGAGCGACAGGTCCTGCAGCACCTGAAAGCCGTTGTAGCCCGTGACCAGCCCTTGTACCGTGAGGTGTGCGCCGCTCATGCCGTGGCTCCTTCGGGTGTTGCCTGGGTGCCCATCTCATCGCCCAGGTAGGCCTCGATCACCTCCGGGTTGCGCACCACCTCGGCGGGTGTGCCATCGGCGATCTTGCGGCCCTGGTGCAGCACCAGCACGCGCTCCACGTACTTGAGCAGCGTGGTCACCGCATGCTCGATCCACACCACCGTGAGGCCCCAGTCATCGCGCAGGCGGCGGATGCGCTGGGCCATGGCATCGACCTCGGCCTCGGTCAGGCCGGCGGCCACCTCGTCGAGCAGCAAGAGGCGCGGGCGCGTCCCCAGGGCCATGCCGATCTCCAGCAGGCGCTGCTGCGAGGGCGTCACATCGGCCGCGGGCCGCTCGGCCAGGGCCGACAGGCCCAGCATGGCCAGGATCTCGTCCTCGCTGCGCAGGCCCACGGGGCCCTGGCGGTGGCGGCCCGCGAACTGCATGCCGAAGCGCACGTTGTCGCGCACCGTCATGTCCGGGAACACGCGCGGCGTCTGGAAGGTGCGCGCGATGCCATGGGCCGCATAGTGGTGCGGCCCCTTGCCGGTCAGGTTGTCGGCACCGCAGTGCAGCGTGCCCGAGGTCGGTGGCTGCACGCCCGAGATGGCGTTGAAATACGTGGTCTTGCCCGCGCCGTTGGGGCCGATGATGCCGATGAGCTCGCCTGCGTGCAGCGTGGCGCTCACGCCGTCCACGGCGGTCAGCCCGCCAAAGCGCACGGTCACGCTGTCGATGGTCAGCAGGGCTTCAGACATGGCCGGCCTCCGCTGCAGGCGTGGCCGCCCGCTTGCGCTGCCACAGCGTGGCCAGCCCGTTGGGCAGGTACATCACGCACAGGATCAGCAGCAGGCCCAGCACCATCATGTAGCCATAGGGCAGCTGCAGGCGCAGCGTCTCGGCCAGCAGGCTGAAGACGATGGCCGCGAGCACCGGCCCGCCGATGCTGGCCGCGCCGCCGATCAGCGCGATCAGCACCGTCTGGAAGCCGATGAAGGGGCTGAACACGGCGGCCGGCTCGATGTAGGTCCAGCGCACGGCCATGGCCGCGCCCACGGCGCCTGCAAACGCGGCCGTGATGCCGAAGCCCGCGATCTTGGCCAGGCGCGTGTCCACGCCCAGAGTCTGCGCACGCTGCTCGTCGGCACCGATGCCCGAGAGCGCCAGGCCGAAGCGGCTGCGCTGGATGGCGATGGCCGTGGCAATGGCGGCCGCCGCGATCAGCAGCACCGTGAGGTACACCGTCTCGTTGCTGGGCACCACTGTGAGCACACGGCCCACGGTGCCCGAGACCTGCTTTTCGACAAAGGTCATTGCGCGGCGGATCAGCTCCGTCATGCCGAAGGTCAGCACCGCAAAGTAGGTGCCGCGCAGGTGCAGCACCGCCGCACCCATGACCACGGCCACCACGGCGGCGATCAGCGCGCCGGCCACGATCACCAGCGGCCAGGGCAGCACTTCCAGCAGCGTGGCGCTGGCATAGGCCCCGATGCCGAAGAAGGCCGATGTGGCCAGCGAGAGGTAGCGCGTGGCGCCGCAGAACAGCGACCAGCTGGTGGCCAGCGCGATGTACATCAGGCAGCTGAGCAGCACCGAGGCCACGAACTCGGACACCAGCCAGGGCAGGGTGCCGACCACGGCCGTTCCCATGGCGAGCGCCAGCCAGGGCTTGTTGGAATGCAGAGATTTCATTTTTTGGAGAAGAGTCCGTTGGGGCGCCAGATCAGCACGCCGATGAACACCGCATAGCTCAGCAGCATCTTGAGAGACGGGCTGCTGAAGTGCATGCCCAGGGCCTCGACCACACCCAGCAGCAGGCCGCCGGCCAGGCTGCCCGCCAGGCTGCCGAAGCCGCCCAGCGTGATCACGATCAGCGCCGTCACGGTATAGGGCTCGCCCATCGAGGGAGAGATCTCGTAGGTCATCGACAGCAGGGCCCCCGCCACGCCCGACAGGCCCAGGCCAATGCCGAACATCATGGGGTGCAGGCGCCGGGTGTTGATGCCCACCAGCTGCGCGCCCGTGGGCGACTGCATCAGCGCCCGCACGGCCTTGCCCAGCAAGGTCAGCTTGAGCAGTGCGATCAGTGCGGCCGACAGGGCCAGCGCCACGCCGAACAGCACCAGCTTGTTCTCGGTGAAGCGCATGCCCGCCACTTGCACCGGGTCGGCCAGATACTCGTAGCCGCGCAGGTCGCCGCCCCAGATGAGCAGGGCGGTGTTCTGCACCAGGAACATCAGGCCGAAGCCCACCATCAGGCTGCGCGCCTCGAACACGTCCACGTTCGGCGCGCGCGCCGCAAGGCGCTTGAAGCACAGCGCATGCACCGCCACCCCCAGCACGAACAGCGCGATGAAGGCGATGGGCATCAGCAGCAGCGGCGACCAGCCCCAGGCGGTGTGCGCCCACCAGGTGATGAAGGCGCCGAGCATCAGAAACTCGCCATGCGAGATGTTCATGATGCGCATCAGCCCATACTGCAGGTTCAGGCCCATGGCCACCAGCGCATAGATGCCGCCGGTAATGAGGCCACTGGCGACCAGTTCGGCCCAGGAGGTCAGGGACATTCCGTGTTACTTCCAGGCAGGCTTGTTGGTGTTCAATTGCGCCGTGGCGCGGTCCTTGGGCCAGACCACTTCGAAGTCGCTGCCCTGCCACTGGCTCACGGTGCCGGGGATGGAGGCGTTCTCGCTGCCTGCAAAGCGGATGCCGCCCAGGATGGTCTTGAACTCGTTCTTGGCGATGTGCTCGCGCAGCGCCTTGCGGTCCAGGCCCACCTTCTCCACCGCCTGCTGCAGGATCTGCAGGCCTGCCCAGGCATGGCCGCTGGCCCAGCGGTCGGGCTCCTTGTTGAACTTCTTCACGTGGGCGTCGAAATAGGCCTTGGCCTCGGGGCTGGTCTTCACGCTCCACGAGCCCATGCCGATCACGCCCTCGGTGTTGGCCTGCATCACGTTCTTGTACAGCTGGAAGGCCGTGCCCACCGAGGCGTAGAAGAACTTGGGGTTCAGCCCCACCTCGCGCGCCTGGCGGCTGGCCAGGATGGTGTCGGGCGGGTAGGTGATGCCGATGAAGGCGTCGGGGTTCTGGTCCTTGATGCCGCGCAGCACGGGCGCCAGGTCCTTCACGCCCAGCGGGTAGCTCTTGCGTTCCACCACCTGGATGCTGGTCTTCTTGAGTGCGTTGTTCAGCGCCGCGAAGTTTTCGAGGCCAAACAGGTCGTCCATGTAGACGATGGCCACCGACTTGACGCCGTTGGCCACCAGCATGTCCACCAGCGCGCCCATCATCTTGTCGGGCTGCTGCAGCAGGGAGAAGAAGTAGGGCAGGTTCATGTCGATCAGCTTGCGCGACAGCGCCGTGGGCGCCAGCAGCGGGTAGCCGAAGCGGTTGGCCAGCGGTGCGATGGCGAAGTTGGCGCCCGAGCCCCAGGGCGGCAGGATCAAATCCACCTTGTCGCTGCCCATGAGCTTCTCGAAGGTGCGCACACAGGTCTCGGTCTCGCTGCGGTCGTCGTAGCCGATGAGCTCGATGGGGCGCTTGGCGCCCTTGATGGTCAGGCCGCCCGCCGCGTTCACCTGCTCGGCCCAGAGCAGGTAGTTGGGCTCCTGGCTGACCTGCGCGCCCGCCGCCCAGGGGCCCGTGCGGGCGATGGCGTAGCCCACGCGCACAGGGCCGGACTGGGCCAGCAGGTGGGGGGCGACCGACATGGCGCCCACCGTGGCGGCCATGCCCTTGATCCATTGGCGTTTGGATTGTTGAACCATTTTTCTGTCTCCTCGGATGGGCGGCCCGCGCAGCGCAGGCCGTTGACCGATCGTAGGCAGGGGCGCCCGGGCCTGCTGTGCTGAGCGTGCACAAAACGCTGGTCCCAGCGTGCACGGCGCAGCGGGTTTACCCGGATTTCCGTGCTGCGCCGGGGAATAGGGCTGCGCCGGATAATCCGGGACATACCGGCGGCGCCAGCCGCTGTACTGGAGACACCATGGCCCACCCCCTGACCGAGGTATCCACCGATACCGTGGCACCGCGCGACCGCCTGCACCTGTGGGGCGACGCGGTGTGGCGGCTCATCGGCGGGCTGGAGTCCGATGCCTTCGGCGACGAGGCCTTCGCGGGCCACATCACCTCGGGGCAGGCCGGCTACGTCAACCTGTGCCAGCTCGACGTGAGCCGCCATCGCGTGGTGCGTACCCCCAGCCTGATCCGCGGCAGCGACCGGGCCTACATCAAGGTGGTGGCACAACTCGAAGGGCGTGCCTGCTTCGAGCAGAACGGCCGCCAGCTCTGGCTGTCCCCGGGCGAATGGAGCGTGTACGACACCACGCGCGCCTACGCGGTGAGCAACCCCGAGGCCGTGCGCCAGATGGTGCTGATGATCCCCAAGGAGCAGATGCCCGAGCGCCGGCTGCGGCTCGACGACCTCATGGTGCAGCGCTTCTCGGGCACCAGCGGCGTTTCGCGCCTGGCCTGGGACACGATGCGCGCTGCCTTCACCGAGTTGCCCACCATGTCCGACGCGGCGGCCGACGGCGTGGCCGACGTCATCACGCACCTGGTGCAGCTGTCGCTGCTGGAGCGCAACGGCCAGCACAGCGCCGTGTCGCAGCGCGAGGCCCTGCGCGACCGCATCGGCCAGTACATCGACCGCCACCTGGCCGACCCGGACCTCACCATCGACCGCATCGCCCAGGCGCTCAACTGCAGCCGCCGCCACCTGTACAACGCCATGACCGACGATGGCGACACCCTGGCCGCCACCATCCAGCAGCGCCGCCTCGAAGCCTGCCTGCGCGAGTTGCGCCACCCCGGGCATGCGCACCGCTCGGTGACGGACATCGCCATCTCCTGGGGCTTTCGCAACAGCGGCCATTTCAGCCGGGTGTTCAAGGCCCACACGGGCTGCAGCCCGAGCGAGTACCGGGCGCGGGCATCGCTGCCGGCGCCCGAACTGCAGGCGCATTGAAGAGACCGTTCCCTGCCGGGCAGAGGACATCGTGCACTGCAGCAATTCTTTACATGGGGTTGACGCGTTGGCTAACTTTGCGAAGGGTGGGGTCCGCACAATATGGCCATCAACCCGGAGCCAACCCATTCCATGCGCCCTTCCTCCCCGCGTTCCCTGAGCCGCCTGCCCCCCTGCCGCCATGCCCTGCGCTGGCCGGTACTGGCCCTGGCTGCGGCCCTGGCCGGCTGCGCCAGCATGGCCCCGCAGGACGCGCGCCTGCCCGACACCCCTGTGCCCACCACCTGGTCCGCCGGCACCACGGCCGCCCCCGGCAGCACGGCCACCTCGCTCGCCCAGTGGTGGCAGCGCCTGGGCGATGCCCAGCTGACCGCGCTGGTCGAGCAGGCCCTGGCGGCCAACACCAGCGTGCGCACGGCCCAGGCCGCGCTGCGGCAGGCCCGCGCCCAGGTGGATGTGCAGGCTGCCGGCCTGGCGCCCCAGGTGGGTGCCTCGGCCTCGGCGCAGCGCAGCCGCTCGGGCAACAGCGGCACGGGCAACAATTTCCAGCTGGGCTTCGACGCGAGCTGGGAGCCCGATGTGTTCGGCCGCGTGCGCGCCGGGGTCAACGCCAGCGAAGCCGATGCCCGCGCCGCCGAGGCCAGCCTGGCCGACGTGCAGGTGTCGCTGGCCGCCGAGGTGGCCGTGAACTACATCGAGCTGCGCAGCCTGCAGCAGCGCCTGGTGATCGCGCGCAGCAACCTGGCCAGCCAGGGCGAGACGCTGCAGATCACGCAGTGGCGCCTGCAGGCCGGCCTCACCACCTCGCTCGTGGCCGAGCAGGCGCGTGCGGCGTCCGAGCAGACCGCTGCCCAGATCCCCGCGCTCGAAGCCAGCCTGGCCCAGTCGCGCCACAGCCTGGCCGTGCTGACCGGGCAGGCGCCGGCCGCGCTCGATGCGCAACTGGCGGCCAGCGCCGCCGTGCCCCAGCCCGGCGATGAACTGGCCATGGCGATACCTGCCGAAACCCTGCGCCGGCGCCCCGACGTGCGCGCGGCCGAGCAGCGCATCACCGCGGCGCTGGCCCGCGTCTCGCAGGCCGATGCGGCGCGCTACCCGGACTTCGGCATCAGCGGCTCGGTGGGCCTGCGCGCCCTGACGCTGGGAGCGCTCAGCGGCGGCAGCGCCGTGGCCGCATCGCTGCTGGGCAGCGTCTCGGTGCCGCTGCTCGATGGCGGTGCCGCGCGCGCCCAGGTGCGGGCGCAGGAGGCCGGCCTGGAGCAGGCGCGCATCGCCTACCAGGCGGCCGTGCTCACGGCGCTCAAGGACGTGGAAGACGCACTCGTTTCCCTGCGCGGCAACCGCGAGCGCCTGGTGCGCCTGCGCTCCGCCGCCGATGCCGCGGGCAATGCCGAACTGCTCGCGCGCCAGCGCTACAGCAGCGGGCTGATCGACTTCCAGGCGGTGCTGGAGACCCAGCGCACGCTGCTGTCCACGCAGGAGGGCGTGGCCACCACGGTGGCCAGCCTGTCCGCCGACCATGTGCGCCTGTACAAGGCGCTCGGCGGCGGCTGGCAGCCCTGACTGAGCCCTTATTCCATCCACAGCCACCTGGAGGTCGCGGCGCACACGGCGCACGGACACCTGGCAGCCAAAGGCCATCGACCCCGCGCACGGCCCGTGCGCGGGCGTTGTCGCCCCTCATTTCCTGTCTTTTCCCGAGCCCATCGCCATGACCGACAACACCAAGGAACCGCAGCCCGGCGCTGCCACCCCCGGGGCCCGTGCCCCGGCCGACCTGCAGGCCCTGCTGGGCGGCGAGAAGCCGCGCCGCTGGTACCGGCGCACCGCGCTGTGGCTGGGCGTGGCGGCCCTGGCGCTGGCAGGCGGCGGCATCTACGCCTGGCAGCTGCAAAAGCAGGCCAGCGCCGCGCCGGTCTACGTGACCGAAGAGGTGAAGACGGGTGACCTCACGCTCTCGGTATCGGCCAATGGCACGCTGCAGCCCACGCGGCTGGTGACCATCGGCAGCGAGCTCTCGGGCACGGTGCGCCAGGTGATGGTGGACGTGAACGAGAAGGTCAAGAAAGGCCAGGTGCTGGTGGAACTCGACACTGCCAAGCTCGATGCGCAGGTGCTGCGCTCGCGCGCTTCGCTGGCGTCCGCGCAGGCGCGGCAGGCACAGGCCGCGGCCACCACCAAGGAGGCGCTGGCGGGCCTCGGGCGGCTGGAAGAGGTCGCCCGCCTGTCGGGTGGCAAGGTGCCTTCGGCGGCTGAACTGGACACCGGCCGCGCCACGCTGGACCGGGCCCGCGCCGACGAGGCCAGCGCCCGTGCCAGCGTGGACGATGCGCGTGCGGCGCTGTCCACCGACGAGACCAGCCTGTCCAAGGCCTCCATCCGCTCGCCCATCGATGGCGTGGTGCTCACCCGAACGGTGGAGCCCGGCAACGCCGTGGCCGCATCGCTGCAGGCCGTGACCCTGTTCACCGTGGCCGAGGACCTCACGCGCCTGCGCCTGGACGTGAGCGTGGACGAGGCCGACGTGGGCTCGCTGCAGGTCGGGCAGAAGGCCAGCTTCACGGTCAGCGCCTTCCCCTCGCGGCGCTATCCGGCCGCGGTCACGCGCGTGTCCTTCGGCTCCACCAAGACCGACAACGTGGTCACCTACGTCACCTGGCTGGAGGTGGACAACCGCGACATGAGCCTGCGCCCCGGCATGACGGCGGCCTCCACCATCACCTCCACCGAGCGCAAGGACGTGCTGCTGGTGCCCAACACCGCGCTGCGCTTCACGCCGGCGCAGGCGGGAGCGCCCGCTGGCGGCCCGGGTGCGGGCGCTGGCAAGCCCCAGGCGGGGCAGCAGGGCGGCGGCATCATGGGGCAGCTCATGCCGCGCATGCCGCGCCCAGGTGGCCAGGGTGGGCGCCGCCCCGCAGGCGGCGGTGCGCCGGGCGAGGACGCCGCATCGAAGATGAAGCAGGTCTGGGTGCTCAAGGACGGCGCGCCGCAGGCCCTGAAGGTGCGCGTGGGCATCAGCGACGGCCGCATGACCGAGGTGACGGGCGAGGGCATCGCCCCCGGCATGGCGGTGATCACCGACCAGCGCAGCAACGGGGCCGCGCGATGACGGCCACCCACCGCATGGACAGCACGGGCGACGACACGGCGCTGATCCGCCTGCGCGGCGTCACCAAGGTCTATGGTGAAGGCGCGCTCGCCTTCCAGGCGCTCAAGGGCGTGGACCTGGACATCGCCCAGGGCGACTTCGTGGCCATCATGGGCCCCAGTGGTTCGGGCAAGTCCACGGCCATGAACACCCTCGGGTGCCTGGACCGGCCCACCACGGGCGACTACCTGTTCAAGGGCGTGCATGTGGAGGCGCTGCAGCGCGACGAGCGCGCGCGGCTGCGCCGGCGCTACTTCGGCTTCGTCTTCCAGGGCTTCAACCTGCTGGCGCGCACCTCGGCGCAGGAGAACGTCGAGCTGCCGCTGCTGTACCGTGGCGAGCCCGCCGCGGCGCGCCATGCGGCGGCTGCGAAGGCGCTGGCCGCCGTGGGCCTCAAGGGCTGGGAGCACCACACGCCGGCCGAGCTCTCGGGCGGGCAGCAGCAGCGCGTGGCGATCGCGCGCGCCATCGTCACCGAGCCGGCCGTGCTGCTGGCCGACGAGCCCACCGGCAACCTCGACACCCAGCGCAGCCACGAGATCATGCAGCTGCTGTGGCGCCTGAACGTGGACCTGGGCATCACCGTGCTCATGGTCACGCACGAGGGCGACATGGCCGAGTACGCACGGCGCATCGTGCGCTTCGTCGATGGCGTGGTGGGCAGCGACGAGCCGAATCCGCACCCACGCGGCCTGGCCGCTCACGGTGCGCTGCTGCCGGCGGAGGTGCACTGATGTTCCTCAGTTCCATCCTGCTGGCGCTGCGCTCCATCCGGCGCAACCTCATGCGCTCGTTCCTGACCATCCTGGGCATCGTGATCGGCGTGAGCGCGGTGATCACCATGGTCACGCTGGGCAATGGCGCCACGGTGTCCATTCAGAACCAGATCTCGGGCCTGGGCACCAACCTGCTGCAGGTGCGCCCGGGGCAGCGCATGGGCCCGGGCGGCGGCACTGGTGCCGCGGCCTTCAAGGACACCGACGCCGATGCCATCGCCCAGCAGATCGGCGGCATCCTGGCCGTGGCGCCCGAATCGCGCGCGGCCGCCACCGTGGTGGCCGGCGGGCGCAACTGGTCCACCAGCATCATCGGCAGCACCAACGCCTGGCTGCAGACGGGCAACTGGACGCTGCGCATCGGCCGCGCATTCAGCGACGACGAACTGCGCGCCGGTGCCGCCGTCTGCGTGATCGGCGAGACCGTGCGGCGCGAGCTCTACGGCACGCGCGACGCCGTGGGCGAGCAGCTGCGCGTGAAGGCCTTCTCGTGCGAGGTGGTGGGCGTGCTGGCCTCCAAGGGGCAGGGCGCCTTCGGCAACGACCAGGACGACACCGTGCTGGTGCCGCTGCGCACCCTGCAGCGCCGCGTGACGGGCAACACCCGCGTGAACACCCTGCTGGTGTCGATGAAGGACGGCAGCGAACCCGAGCGCGTGAAGGCCAGCCTGACCCAGCTGCTGCGCGAGCTGCGCAAGCTCTCCGACACCGACGAGGACAACTTCAACGTGCTCGACACCAAGCAGCTGGGCGAGGCGCTGTCGGGCACCACCAAGGTCATGACCACGCTGCTCGGGGCGGTGGCGGCCGTGAGCCTGCTGGTGGGCGGCATCGGCATCATGAACATCATGCTGGTCAGCGTGACCGAGCGCACCCGCGAGATCGGGCTGCGCCTGGCCATCGGCGCGCTCGAGCGCGAGGTGCTGCTGCAGTTCCTGGTCGAGGCGGTGGTGCTGGCCGCGCTGGGAGGGCTCATCGGCATCGTGCTGGCCACGGCCGCGTCGCTGGGGCTGTCGGTGCTGATGGGCGTGCCCTACCTGTTCAACCCGGGTGTGAACCTGCTGTCCTTCGTGTTCTCGGCCGGCATCGGCGTGGTGTTCGGCTACTTCCCCGCGCGCCGGGCCGCGCGCATGGACCCCATCGACGCCCTGCGCCACGAGTGAGGCGCCTCCCCGGTGCCCAGGCACCGGGGCAGGGCGGGGGCTTGCCAGGGGCCCGCCCCAAATTGGTGACATGCTGCACCGCAGCGAGGCGCCCAGGGGACAAAGCCCGACCACGTGGCGACGAACCCCCTTCAAAAGCCGGGCACGCTTATTGCTGAACACTGGCTGTCCGCCGGTAAAGCTGCCTGCGCACTGATAAACAACCCCTCCGCTAATGATGGCGGAACACCCGGGCAAGCCGCAGCGTCGCAGCGGGCTGCCTGGTAGTTCCAACCCACGCCCGTGGTTCCGCGGAGGGTGCGTTGTGCCGCAAGGCACGGCACATCCTGCACCCCTTGATGCGGTTCCCCGGGTTCTTGCAGGATGAGCAAGCATGAAAATCGTTCTCATTGGCCACGGCATGGTCGGCCACAAGTTCCTCGAAAGCCTGGCCGAGACCGGCATGACCGGCGTCGAAGTCACCGTGCTGTGCGAGGAGCCGCGCCCCGCCTACGACCGGGTGCACCTGTCGGCCTTCTTCAGCGGTACTTCGGCCGACGAGCTCTCCCTGGTCGAGCCCGGCTTCTTCGAGCGCACCGGCTACACGCTGCGCCTGGCGGCGCGGGCCGCATCGGTGGACCGCCGCATCCGCACCGTGACCACGGTGGACGGCGAGGTGCTCCACTACGACAAGCTGGTGCTGGCCACCGGCTCCAACCCCTTCGTGCCCCAGGTGCCGGGGCGCGACCGCGACCACTGCTTCGTCTACCGCACCATCGAAGACCTGGAGGCCATGCAGGCCTCGGGCGCCAAATCCAAGACCGGCGTGGTCGTGGGTGGCGGCCTGCTGGGCCTGGAATGCGCCAAGGCCCTGAGCGACATGGGTCTTGAAACCCACGTGGTCGAGTTCGCCCCCCGGCTCATGGCCGTGCAGGTGGACGAGGGCGGCGGGCGCGTGCTGCGCGCCAAGATCGAGGAACTGGGCGTGCAGGTGCACACCGGCCGCAACACCCAGGAGATCACCGATGGCGCCCGCGCGCGCCACCGCATGGTGTTTGCCGACGGCACCTACCTGGAAACCGACATGATCGTGTTCTCCGCCGGCATCCGCCCGCGCGACGAACTGGCGCGCCAGAGCCTGCTGGCCATCGGCCCGCGCGGTGGCGTGGCCATCGACAGTGCCTGCCGCACCAGCGACCACGATGTCTACGCCATCGGCGAATGCGCCTCGTGGAACGAGCAGACCTTCGGCCTGGTGGCCCCCGGCTACGACATGGCGCGCGTGGCGGCCCGCCACATCGCGGGCGAGACCGACGCGGCCTTCGTCGGTGCCGACATGAGCACCAAGCTCAAGCTCATGGGCGTGGACGTGGCCAGCATCGGCGACGCGCATGCGAAAACGCCGCACAGCCGCACCTGCCAGTACGTGGACGAGCGCCGCCAGGTCTACAAGAAGATCGTCATCAGCGAAGACGGCAAGCAGCTGCTGGGCGCCGTGCTGATCGGCGACGCCACCGAGTACGGCACGCTGCTGCAGATGGCCCTGAACGGCATCACGCTGCCCGAGGACCCCGAGTTCCTGATCTTCCCGTCCAGCGACGGCAAGGCCAAGCCCGGCCTGGGCGTGGACGCCCTGCCCGACACGGCACAGATCTGCTCGTGCAACAACGTCACCAAGGCCGGCATCTGCGAGGCCGTGGGCAACGGTGCCTGCACCATCGCCGAGATGAAGGCCTGCACCAAGGCCGGTGCCACCTGCGGCGGCTGCGTGCCCCTGGTCACCCAGGTCATGAAGGCCGAGATGGCGCGCCGCGGCATGGCCGTGAACAACCACATCTGCGAGCACTTCGCGTACTCGCGCCAGGAGATCTACCACCTGGTGCGCGTGGGCAACATCAGGAGCTTTGGCGAACTGCTGGCCCAGCATGGCAAGGGCATGGGCTGCGACATCTGCAAGCCCGTGGCGGCCAGCGTGTTCGCCTCGTGCTGGAACGAGTTCGTGCTCAAGAAGGAGCTGGCCGGCCTGCAGGACAGCAATGACTACTACCTGGGCAACATCCAGAAGGACGGCACCTACTCGGTGGTGCCGCGCATGCCCGGTGGCGAGGTCACGCCCGACGGCCTGATCGCCGTGGGCCAGGTGGCCAAGAAGTACGGCCTGTACACCAAGGTCACCGGCGGTGCGCGGGTGGACATGTTCGGTGCGCGCCTGGAGCAGCTGCCCCTGATCTGGGAGGAGCTGATCACCGCCGGGTTCGAGTCCGGCCATGCCTACGGCAAGTCCCTGCGCACGGTCAAGAGCTGCGTGGGCTCGACCTGGTGCCGCTATGGCGTGGGCGACAGCGTGGGCCTGGCCGTGGAGCTGGAGAACCGCTACAAGGGCCTGCGTGCCCCGCACAAGATCAAGTTCGGCGTCTCGGGCTGCACGCGCGAATGCGCCGAGGCGCAGGGCAAGGACATCGGCGTCATCGCCACCGAAAAGGGCTGGAACCTCTACATCTGCGGCAACGGCGGCATGAAGCCGCGCCACGCCGAGCTGTTCGCCTCCGACCTGTCCAAGGAAGACCTGGTGCGCATGATCGACCGGGTGCTGATGTTCTACGTGCGCACGGCCGACCGGCTGCAGCGCACCAGCACCTGGCGCGAGAACCTGGAGGGTGGCCTCGACTACCTCAAGGATGTCTTGCAAAAGGACAGCCTGGGCCTGTGCGCCGAGCTCGAATCGCAGATGCAGCACGTGGTGGCCACCTACCAGTGCGAGTGGAAGACCGCCGTGACCGATCCCGAGACGCGCAAGCGCTTCCGCTCGTTCGTGAACAGCGACAAGGCCGACGAGAACGTGCTCTTCGTCGAGGAACGCGGCCAGATCCGCCCCGCACGCGCAGAGGAACGTGGCCAGACCCCTGCGAAAGTGATCCCTATCCGCCAGGCCGCCTGACATGAAGCACCCCCTGAGTCGCTTCGCGCCTTCACCCCTCTCTCGACTCGCTACGCGAGTCGGGAGGGGGACGCCCCCAGCGCGGCGGGGCGGCCCTTGCGCGGGGGCACTGGTGTCGGCTGCGCCAGTTGCTCGCGCTGCGGGCAACTTGTAGCGCAATGAATCAATAACGGAGAACTCCCATGAGCGCACTTCCCATGAACAGCAGCACCGACCCCCTTGCCTGGACCGACATCTGCGCGGTCGACGACATCCTGCCCAGCACCGGCGTCTGCGCCCTGGTGGCCGACCGCCATGTGGCCGTGTTCCGCACCGGCAGCGACCAGTTCTTCGCCATCGACAACGTGGACCCCAAGTCGGGCGCCAGCGTGCTCTCGCGCGGGCTGATCGGCAACCTGGGCGAGCGCGTCGTGGTCGCCTCGCCGCTGTACAAGAACCATTTCGACCTGCGCACCGGCGAATGCCTGGAGGCGCCCGAGCATTCGGTGCAGGCGCACGGTGTGCGCGCCGAGGGCGGGCGCATCAGCGTGGCCGTCGCCTGAATGCCCTGGGCGGTGTCCGGCGGGGTTAGCATCTGCGTATCCTGAATCCCGGAGTCACCGCATGCCCGATCTGGCCGCCGCGCCCCTGTCCGTTTCCAGCCTCGTGCTGCGCTCGCGCCAGCTCGAGATCGATGCGGTGCGCCACCTTGCCAGCCGGGCCGCGCTGGTCGACGTGGTCGGGCAACTGATCGAGGGGCTGCAGCGCGAGCGCGGCGCTTCGGGCGTCTACCTGGCCTCCAAGGCCCAGCGTTTTGCCGACCTGCGGGGTCGCATCGTGCAGGAGGTCGTGGCGCTGGAGGCCCAGCTGCGCGGAGAATTCGCCCAGCATGTCGAGCCTGCGCAGGGCGCCACAGCCAAGGCCCTGTCGCTGATGGCCTGGGCGCTGCTGGGCCTCGATGCGCTACCCGCCTTGCGCAGCCAGATCGACAAGCAGGCGATGACCGCCCACGATTCGATTGCCGCGTTCAGCCACCTGATCGCCGGGCTGGTCGAGCTGGTCTTCCACGTGGCCGATGCGGCCGGGCTGCCCAGCGTCTCGCGCCAGCTCGTGGCCCTGGTGCACCTGGTACAGGCGCAGGAAGAGGCGGGGCAGGAGCGGGCCATGGGCGCGCTGCTGTTCGCCTCGGGCCAGGGCAGCGACGCCCACCAGCAGCGCGTGCTGCACCTGATCGATGCCCAGGAGCGCAGCCTGCGCGCCTTTGCCGAGTTTGCCGATGTGGCGCTGCGCACCCGCTGGGAGCAGCAGCAACTGGCCCCCGGCATGGCCCAGCTGGAGCGGCTGCGGCGCACGCTGTGCGTGGTGCGGCCGGGTGCGGCGCTGGACAGCAACCTCAGCGACGCCTGGTTCGATGTGTGCACCGAGCGCATCACGGCCCTGTGGCAGTTGCAGGTGGACCTGGTGCAGCGCCTGCGCGAGGACTGCGCCGCGCACATCGTGCAGGCCCAGCAGGACCTGCAGGACTCCAAGGGCCTGTTGCGCGGCCTGCGCGACAACCCGCCGCAGCGCACGCACGCGGTGGACCGCTTCTTCGACATCGCCATCGCGCCGACGGCGGTGGAGCAGTCGGCAGCGGGAGCGCAGGGGGCCGAATCGGCATCGCTGCTGGAGCTGCTGCAGGCCCAGTCGGCGCGCATGGCCAGCATGGAAGCCGAGCTCGAAGCGGCGCGCCGCACGCTCAACGAGCGCAAGGTGATCGAGCGCGCCAAGGGCGTGCTGATGGCCCGCCTGGGCATGAACGAGGAAGTCGCCTTCCGCGTGCTGCAAAAGACCTCGATGGACCAGAACCGCCGCCTGCTCGATGTGGCCGAGGCCACGCTGTCCCTGCCGGACCTGGCTTTCGCCCACCCCGACCGCAAGGGCGACAAATCCAGCTGATCCATGGTGGTGCTTGACTGCACCGCCGTGAAGCCATTCCTGCTCCGCAGGCGCCGCGCATGCACGGAATGCGGGACGCAAGCCACCCTGAACGGCCCCAATGAGGGTACGGAAATTGCATGGAGTGCATTGGATGGCGGGCTAACGGCGGCCTGCCATCCACCGCCTGCGGTTCACCCGCAGGTCCAGGAATCGCGCATCCGAGGATAACGGCGTCCATTGCGTTCCCCATCTGCATGGGGGCGCAGCGGACGCCGTTTTCTTTTCCTCCTTTTCTTGCGCGCTTCCCTGGGTGGACCCCTGGGGCGCATGTCAGTCTTCCCGTCCCAAAGGAATTTCAATGGCCTACCTCGCCCCCGCCGAGTTCGTGACCAAGATGGTCGATTCCGGTGAATCCAAGCTCCTGATGTCCACCCGCGACACGCTGATCCGCTCCTTCATGGCCGGTGCCATGCTGGCACTGGGCGCCGCCTTCGCCGTCACCGTCACGGTGAACACCGGCAACGCGCTGCTGGGCGCGCTGCTCTTTCCGGGCTGCTTCATCCTGCTGTACCTGCTGGGGTATGACCTGCTGACCGGTGTCTTCACCCTGGCCCCGCTGGCCGTGCTCGACAAGCGTCCTGGTGCCACCTGGGGTGGCGTCTTTCGCAACTGGACGCTGGTGTTCTGCGGCAACTTCGCCGGTGCCTTCATGGTGGCGGTGTTCATGGCCATCATCTTCACCTTCGGGTTCAGCGAGGCGCCCAACGCCGTCGGCGTAAAGATCGGCCACATCGGAGAGGGCCGCACGGTGGGTTACTCCGCACACGGCGCCGCTGGCATGCTGACCCTGTTCGTCCGCGGCGTGATGTGCAACTGGATGGTGTCCACCGGCGTGGTGGCGGCCATGATGTCCACATCGGTGTCGGGCAAGGCCATCGGCATGTGGATTCCCATCGCCCTGTTCTTCTACATGGGTTTCGAGCACAGCATCGTCAACATGTTCCTGTTCCCTTCGGGCCTGCTGCTGGGTGGCAACTTCACGGTCATGGACTACCTGGTCTGGAATGAAATCCCCACCGTGATCGGCAACCTGGTGGGCGGCCTGACCTTCGTCGGCGCGATGCTGTACTCCACGCACTACAAGACCGCCCCCAAGCGCAAGATCGCCTAAAGACGAGGCTGAACGGGTCCCTCACGCGCCGCGCACCCTGCTTTGGGCGGTCTCGGCGCAAGCAAATGCTCGCCATAGCACGGGCTATGGCTGCGCTTTGCGCCTAGCATCCCATCCCAAATCAGGGCACGCGCCATCGTGAAGACCCATTCATCCTCGCCTTCCTGCCTGCCTCCCTATGAGCGACAGCAATAGCTTGAACGTCACGCTCGGCCAGCATTCCGAGGCCGGTCACAAGGGGGTCAACCAGGACTTCCACGGCGCCATGCTGCCCGTGGGGCCGCAGCGCGGCACCAAGGGCATCGTGGTGGCGCTGGCCGACGGCATAGGCTCCAGCGCGGTGAGCCAGGAGGCCAGCGCGGCAGCGGTGCGTGGCTTCCTGGACGACTACTACGCCACCTCCGAGGCCTGGTCGGTGCGCCGCTCGGCCCAGCGCGTGCTGGGCGCCACCAATGCCTGGCTGCACGCGCAGACCATGCGCAGCCATGCGCGCTTCGATAAGGACCGCGGCTACGTCACCACCTTCAGCGCCTTGATCCTCAAGGGCCGCGAGGTGCACCTGCTGCACGTGGGCGATGCGCGCATCTACCGCGTGCACGCCACGGCCCTGGAGCAACTTACCGAGGACCACCGTGTGCACCTGTCCTCGGTCGAGTCCTTCCTGGGCCGGGCCCTGGGCATGGGCCCGAATGTGGAGATCGACTACCGCAGCCTGCCGGCCGAGGTGGGCGATGTCTACCTGCTGGCCACCGACGGGGCGTACACGCACCTGGATGTGGCGGCCGTGCAGGCTGCCATCGCGCACGCTGCGGGCGACCTGGACGTGGCCGCGCGGGCGCTGGTGGCCGCTGCCCGGGCGCGCGGCGCCACCGATGACCTGACACTGCAGTTGCTGCGCATCGATGCGCTGCCCGAGAACCGGGCCCTGGCCAGCCTGCCGGCTGCGCGCGAGGGGCTGGCCTTGCCGCCGCCGCTGGCGCCGCGCATGCAGTTCGAGGGCTACACCATCGTGCGTGAGCTGCATGCGAGTTCGCGCAGCCACGTGCACCTGGCCGTGGACGACGCCACGGGCCAGCAGGTGGCGCTCAAGACCCCGTCGGTGGAGCTGGCCGCCGAGAAGGACTACCTGGACCGCTTTGTGCTCGAGGAATGGGTGGCGCGGCGCATCCACAGCCCGCATGTGCTGCGCGCCGCGGGCGGCGAGCGGCCGCGCCAGCATGTCTATGTGGCCATGGAATTCGTGGAAGGCCAGACCCTGGGCCAATGGATGACCGACCACCCCCAGCCCGGCCTGGACGCCGTGCGCAGCCTGGTCGCACAGATCGGCAAGGGGCTGCAGGCCTTCCATGCGCGCGAAATGCTGCACCAGGACCTCCGACCCGAGAACCTGCTGGTCGACCGCGGCGGCACGGTGAAGCTCATCGATTTCGGGTCGGTGCACGTGGCGGGCCTTGCCGAGGGGACGGGCGCTGCGCGCGCGGATGCCATTGCCGGCACGCTGCAGTACACCGCGCCCGAGTACTTCGTGGGCGGCGAGGGCGATGCCCGGGCGGATTTGTTCTCGCTGGCGGTGCTGACGTACCAGATGCTCACCGGCCAACTGCCTTACGGCCTGCAGGTGGTGCGCCTGCGTTCACCGGCGGAGCTCAAGCAGCTGCGCTATGTGCCCGTGCGCCACCTGCGGCCCGAATTGCCGGCCTGGCTCGATGGGGTGCTGCACAAGGCCCTGCAGCCGCAGCCGCTCAAACGCCAGGAGGCGGTCTCGGAATTCCTGCACGACCTGGAGGCGCCGGGTGCACAATTCCAGCGTCTGCGTGCGCCACCGCTGGTGGAGCGCAATCCGGTGCTGTTCTGGCAGGCCGTGTCGTGCCTGCTGGGGCTGGCGGTGTTGGTGCTGTTGGGAATGCGCGCGTACGGAAATTGAAGGAACCCTTGCGGTTCGGCGCGTGAGATAAGCGGGGGCAAAGCCCTGATGGGATAAGGCCTTTGCCGGACTGGGGCAAAAGGGAGGGGCAAAGTGCACGCACGGGTGGAGCGCGGCCGCCAGGCCGCGCTCCACTGCGCCGTGTATCGACTTATTGGATGCTCAGCGTGGTGGCCTTGCTGACGGGCTCCACGCGCACCAGGGTGAGCGTGAGCACGCCGTTTTCGAGCTTGGCGCTGCTGGCCGCGGCATCGATGTCGGTGGCCAGCTCCCAGGCGCGCTGCACCTGGCGGGGAGCGCCTTCCACGCTGGACAGGCGCACCACATTGTCTTCGATGGCGAGCTGCAGCTGCTCACGGGCGAGGCCGGGCACATCCAGCTGCAAGGTGGTGGCCTTGTCGTCCTGCGTGACGGTCACGCCGGCAGAGCGGGCAGGGGCAGCATTGGCAAAGCTGCCGAGCAGAAAGCGCTGCAGCGCCAGGTCGGCAGAGCGGGGTGCGTTGAAGGCGGAACGGCGGGCGACGGGGGCGAAGATCATGAAAAGGACTCCTATACACTGCGCGGCTCTCGACGTGGTCGCCGCATGGACAGAACTTGTGTACGGCCGCGCGGGTTTTCAAGGGGAAAAAGAGCATGAATAAATTGCGGTTCGCGGGCTTGAAATCAGGCGCTGCGGCATTACGTCATTCCGTTTTGGCCGTCGCTGCCACACTGGCCTGCACGCTGGCACCGGCCTCCAGCAGCTGGGCGCAGGGCACAGCACCCGCTGCTGCCGCAGCACCCGCCAAGCCCGTGAAGATGGCGCTGATCGAGAGCCTCTCGGGCGCCTTTGCCAACACCGGCGAGGCCGTCTACCGCAACATCTACTGGGCCATGGAGCGCGTCAACGCGCGCGGTGGCGTGGCCCTGCCGGCCAGCGCCGGCGGCCCGCGCCTGCTGGCGCTGGAGCGCTATGACAGCAAGGGCCAGAACGAAGAGGCCCTGTCGGCCCTGCGCGCGGCCATCGACGATGGTGCGCAGGTCGTGCTGCAGGGCAATTCCTCGGCCACTGCCGCGGTGCTGATCGAGGCCATCAACAAGCACAACGAGCGCGAGCCGAACAAGCGCGTGATCTTCCTCAACTACTCGGCGGTGGACCCCATCCTCACCAACGAGAAGTGCAGCTTCTGGCACTTCCGTTTCGACGCCCATGCCGACATGCGCATGGCCGCACTCATGGAGGTGATGCGCGACGACAAGGCCTTGAAGAGCGTCTACCTGATCGGCCAGGACTACAGCTTTGGCCAGGCCGTGCTGCGCGAGGCCAAGAAGCAACTGTCGACCCAGCGCCCCGACGTGGCCGTGGTCGGCGAAGAGCTGCACCCCGTGGGCCGCGTGAAGGATTTTGCGCCCTACGCCGTGAAGATCAAGACCAGCGGCGCGCAGGCCGTGGTCACCGGCAACTGGGGCAACGATCTCACGCTGTTGGTCAAGGCCGCGCGCGAGGTGGGCTACGAAGGCAGCTTCTACACCTTCTACGGCAATGCGCTGGGCGCGCCCGCGGCCATCGGCGATGCCGGCATCGGCAAGGTGGTGGCCGTGGCCGACTGGCTGCCCAATGTGCCGGGCGCGCAGAGCGAGGCCTTCTACCAGTCCTTCCGTGAGCGCTTTCCCAAGCCCCAGGACGACTACGTGCACATGCGCATGCAGCTCATGGTGGAGGCGCTGGCCCAGTCCATCGAGCGCGCGGGCAGCACCGATCCGGTGGCCGTGGCGCGCCAGATGGAAAAGGCCAGCGTGCAGCTCTCGGGCCAGGGCGGCAGCATGCGCGCGGCGGACCACCAGTTCCAGCAGGCGCTGGTGGTGGGCGTGATGGACAAGAAGGGGGCCACGGGCGTCAAGTTCGACGTCGAGGGCTCGGGCTATGGTTTCCGCGTGGTGCGCCAGATCGCCCCTGCAAAGGCGCAACAACCCCATACCTGCACCATGCAGCGCCCCTGAAGGAGGCGCTGGCGGCGTGGTGATCCACGCCGCGCGGGCAAAGGGTGGGGGCGCCTTTTGTCCGCATATCGATATGACAAGTTAGCGCAACGCGCGCCGGCCCGGGGCCACAGAATTTGCAGCATTGCTCACCCATGCGCGAATCGCCCCCACCGTGTCCTATGCCCTGTCCCTGCTCGACAAGAGCCCCGTTCCTGAAGGCGCCACCGCGGCCCAGGCGCTGCAGCGCACCGTAGCGCTGGCGCAGCGCGCCGAGCAACTGGGCTACCGGCGTTTCTGGGTGGCCGAGCACCATGGCAACCCGGGCCTGGCCAGCTCGGCACCCGAGGTGCTGGTTGCGCACCTGCTGGCGCGCACCACGCGCATCCGCGTGGGTTCGGGCGGCGTCATGCTGCAGCACTACAGCCCCTTCAAGGTGGCCGAGGCCTTCAAGTTGCTGGCCGCGCTGGCCCCGGGCCGTGTGGACCTGGGCGTGGGCAAGGCGCCCGGCGGTCTGCCCCTGTCCACCCGTGCGCTGCAGGCTGCACGCGACCCGGCACGCAAGGCCGACTTCGCGGCGCAACTGGCCGAGCTTGACGCCTTCGTCTCCAACACCCTTGCCGCCGACCACCCGCTGGCCGGTGCCGTGGCCCTGCCCGAGCCGCCGAGCCTGCCCGAGCGTTTTCTGCTCGGCGGCAGCCCCGAGAGTGCCGCGCTGGCCGCGCGCCATGGCTGGCAGTTCGTCTATGCCGGGCACTTCAATGGCGACCCGGTGAACATCGAGCGCTCGGTGCAGGTCTACCGCGAGGCCGCGGGCCGCGCGCCACTGCTCGCGCTCTATGCCCTGGTCGCAGACACGCAGGAGGAGGCCGAGCGCCTGGTGGGTGCGCTGCGCATCGTCAAGCTGCACCTGTCCACCGGCCAGAGCGTGAACCTGCCCAACGAGAAGGCCGCCGCCGAGTTCGCGCGCCAGGCCGGCGTGAGCGACTACCGCCTCGAAGAAACCCGCCCGCACGTGATCGCCGGCTCGCAGGCCTTCGTGCGCGATGCGCTCGATGCACTGGCCGAGCGCTACGGCATCGAGGAGTTCGTGGTCGACACGCCCGTCACCGGCTTTGCCGAGCGCCTCGCGTCGGTGGAGCTGCTCGCCGGCGCCCTGCAGACCGCCGAGGCCTGACCCCTGCCCCCAAGAAGGAAAAACACATGAGCAACCCGACCCCCATCCGCTTCGGCCTGATGCTGCACGGCGCAGGCGGCCACATGAATTCCTGGAAGCACCCCGCCGGCCCGGCCGATGCGAGCGTGAACCTGCAGTTCTACATCGACACCGCGCGCAAGGCCGAGGCCAACGGCATCGCCTTCGCCTTCGTGGCCGATGGCCTGTTCATCAACGAGAAGTCGATCCCGCATTTCCTCAACCGCTTCGAGCCCATCTCCATCCTTTCGGCGCTGGCCGTGGCCACGACGAAGATCGGCCTGGCGGGCACCATCTCCACCTCGTACAGCGACCCGTTCACGGTGGCGCGCCAGTTCGCCTCGCTGGACCTCATCAGCCAGGGCCGCGCGGGCTGGAACGTGGTGACCACGCCGCTCGAAGGCACGGCCAGCAACTACAGCCGCCAGCACCCCGACCACGCGCTGCGCTACGAGATCGCCGACGAGTACCTGGAGGTGACGCAAGGCCTGTGGGACAGCTGGGACGAGGACGCCGTGGTGCGCGACCGCGCCACCGGTCAGTTCTTCGACCCGGCCAAGCTGCACACGCTCAACCACAAGGGCCGCTTCTTCCAGGTGGCCGGTCCGCTGAACATCGGGCGCTCGGCCCAGGGCCAGCCGGTGATCTTCCAGGCCGGCTCGTCCGATGCGGGCGTGGGCCTGGCGGGCAAGTACGCCGACGCGGTGTTCACGCATTCGCCCAACCTCGAAGCCACGCGCGGCTTCCTGCGCCAGGTCAAGGCCAGCGCCGTGGCGCAGGGCCGCCAGGGCGACGACGTGAAGATCTTCCCGGGCATCGGCCCGGTGGTGGGCGCCACCCAGGAAGAAGCCGAGGCCAAGTACCAGGCCATCCGCGAACTGCTCACGGTGCAGGAAGCACTGGCCTACCTGGGCCGCTATTTCGACCACCACGACTTCACGCAGTACCCGCTGGACGAACCCTTCCCCGAGTTGGGCGAGATCGGGCGCAACAGCTTTCGCTCCACCACCGACCGCATCAAGGCCGATGCCAGGGAGCGCGGCCTTACGCTGCGCCAGGTGGCGCTGGAGGCGGCCACGCCACGCTCGCAGTTCGTGGGCACGGGCGAGCGGGTGGCCGACGAGATCATCCGCTGGGTGGACGAGGGCGCGGCCGACGGCTTCATCCTCGGTTTCCCGGTGCTGGCGCAGGGGCTCGAAGACTTCGTGACGCATGTCATCCCGGTGCTGGAGGCACGCGGCCGCTACGAGCGCACCTTGCCCGGCGCCACGCTGCGCGACCACCTGGGCCTGCCGCGCAAGGCCAGCCGGTATGCGGCTGCGCCAGAGCTGGGCGCTGCTGCCGACCGGAAGGTTGCCTGATGGGCGCCGCATTGCCTGTCGAAAGCTCCCAGGATGTGGCCCGGGTCGAGGAGGGCATTGCCGCCTTCATCGGCGAGTTCAAGGCCCTGCGCCAGGACCTGCACCGCCACCCGGAACTCTCGTTCCAGGAGCACCGCACGGCCGCCATCGTGGCCGAGCGCCTTGCGGCGTGGGGCTACGAGGTCACGACCGGCATCGCCGGCACGGGCGTGGTGGGGCGGCTCGTGCGCGGCAGTGGCAGAGGCAATGGCAGTGGCAATTCCCTGGGCATCCGCGCCGACATGGACGCGCTGCCCATCACCGAAGCCACGGGCCTGCCCTATGCGAGCGAAAACGCCGGCGTGATGCATGCCTGCGGGCACGATGGCCACACCACGGTGCTGCTCGCGACGGCGCGCTTCCTGGCCGAGTCGGGGCGCTTCGACGGCACGCTGAACCTGATCTTCCAGCCCGCCGAGGAGAACGGCGGTGGCGCCAACCGCATGATCGCCGAAGGGCTGTTCGAGCGCTTTCCCTGCGATGCGGTGTTCGGCCTGCACAACTGGCCTTGCGTGGGCGAAGGGCACTTCGGCTGCGTGACCGGGCCGGCCATGGCCTCGGTGGACCAGATCACCATCACCGTGCGCGGCAAGGGCGGCCATGGCGCCGCGCCGCACGAAACGGTGGACCCGGTGGTGGCCAGCGCCCACATCATCACGGCACTGCAGACGGTGGTGTCGCGCAACGTCGACCCGCTGGACATGGGCGTGGTCACCGTGGGCTCGATCCACGGCGGTGCCGCCCCGAATGTGATCCCCGAAAGCGTGGAACTCAAGCTCACGGCGCGGGCCTTCAAGCCCGAGGTGCGCGCCATCCTCAAGGAGCGCATTCCGGCCATCGCCCGGGCCCAGGCCGAGAGCTTCGGCGCCACGGCCGAGGTGCAGTACCGCCCGGGCTACCCGGCCGTGCTCAACCACGATGCCGAGACGGCCCTGGCGCGCAGCGTGGCCGTGGACACCTTTGGCGCCGCGCGCGTGGACGCCGGCTTTCGCCCGCGCACGGCCAGCGAGGACTTCGCCTTCATGCTGCTCAAGCGGCCTGGCAGCTATGTCTTCGTGGGCAATGGCGACGGCGCCTCGCTGCACAGCCCCTACTACGACTTCAACGACGCCATCCTCGCGCCCTCGGCCACCTACTGGGTGCGCCTGGCCGAGCGTTTCCTGGCGCCGGCCGCATGACTCCCCTTCTTCCTGTTGCCTTGATGGACGCGACAACACCATGAGCGAACGATTCGTCTACACCACCCCCCTGGACCCGCTGGCGCGCCCGCTGGTGGAAGAACTCAGCCACGAGTACGAAACCCGCTACAGCGACGTCTATGCGCTGGAGGGTGGCCCGCGCGAGATGGAGAAGTACCCGGCCGAGCTGTTCTCGCCACCCGAGGGCGGCAACTTCGTGCTGCTGCTGCGCGATGGGGTGGCCATTGGCGGCGGCGCGTTCAAGCGCCACCCGGACCCCGGTACGGCCGAGCTCAAGCGCGTCTGGGCGCACTCGGCCCTGCGCCGCCAGGGCCTGGCACGCCGTGTGGTCCAGGAACTCGAGGCCCAGGCGCTGCGCCAGGGTTACACGCGCATCTACCTGACCACGGGCTTTCGCCAGCCCGAAGCCGTGGCGCTGTACCTGGGCCAGGGCTATGCGGCTCTGTTCGACCCATCGGCGCCCGAGGGCACCTACCGCTCGCTGCCGTTCGAAAAAATCCTGGTGCAGGCGCCTGCGCTGGCACGCGCCGCCTGAGTTTTCCCTTCCATTCCCATACACCACGATGTCGACCACCACCACGCTCGATGCCCATGCGCTGCCCGCGGGCCCGGCGCACCATGCGGCACCCCCTGTTGCTGCGGCTGCGGCAGTCCCCGCCGCGCCCCCCGTGAAGGGTGACTACTCCCACTACAAGGTGGTGCCCGCACGCTACCGGGCGCGCACGGTGGGCACCGTGTTCGCCGCCGTGGTCATCGCGCTGGTGCTGTACTCGGTGCTCACCAACCCGCGCTGGGGCTGGGGCATTTTTGCCGAATGGTTCTTTGCCGAGCCGGTGCTGGTGGGCCTGGGCCGCACGCTGCTGCTCACGGCGCTGGGGGCGCTGTTCGGCTTCACGCTGGGCACGGCGCTGGCGCTGGCCCGGGTATCGCGCTCGCCGCTGCTGGCGGGCCTGTCGTGGACCTTTGTCTGGATCTTCCGCTCCATCCCGGTGATCGTGCTGCTGCTCATCATCAACAACCTGGGCTACCTCTACGAGTCGGTGAGCCTGGGCGTGCCGTTCACGGGCTGGACCTTCTTCTCGTACCCCACCACGCAGCTCATCAGCCCCTTCGTGGCGGCGTTGATCGGGCTCACGCTCAACCAGGCGGCCTTCGCCTCGGAGATCGTGCGCGGGGGCATCCTGTCGGTGGACCAGGGGCAGCTCGAGGCGGCCGCCGCGCTGGGCCTGCCGCGCCGGCGCCAGGCCTTTCGCATCGTGCTGCCGCAGGCCATGCGCTCCATCCTGCCCAGCGGCTTCAACGACATCATCGGCCTGGCCAAGGGCACGTCCAACGTCTATATCCTGGCGCTGCCCGAGCTGTTCTACACCATCCAGATCATCTACCGGCGCAACCTGGAGGTGATCCCGCTGCTGATGGTGGCCACCGTCTGGTACCTGGTGATCCTCACGGTGCTGTCGGTCATGCAGCACTACATCGAGCGGCATTTCGCCAAGGGCGCGCTGCGCAACCCGCCACCCTCGCTGTTCACGGCCATCGCGCGGCGCCTGGGTTTCGCTCCCAAGGCGGTGCTGCTGGAGGAGGCCCAGCCGGCCGTCGCGGCCGCGCCCCAGGCAGCACCCGCCGGCACCGTGCCGCGCTGGAGCGGCGGCCTCACGCGTGGTGGCGAGGTCACCATCCACGGCGTCTCCAAGCACTACGGGGCGCTGCAGGTGCTCAAGGACGTGACGCTCACCGTGCCGCCCGGCAGCGTGACGGTGGTGCTGGGCCAGTCGGGCTCGGGCAAGTCCACGCTGCTGCGCACCATCAACCACCTGGAGCGGGTGGACGGCGGTTTCATCGCCATCGACGGCGAGCTCATCGGCTACCGCCAGGATGCCGACACCCTGTACGAACTGGGCGAGAAGGACATCCTCGCGCGCCGCGTGGACGTGGGCATGGTGTTCCAGAACTTCAACCTGTTCCCCCACCTCACGGTGCTGGAGAACATCATCGAGGCACCCATCAGCGTGCGCCGCCTGCTGCGCCCCGAAGCCGAGGCCCTGGCGCAGGAGCTGCTGGCCCGCGTGGGCCTGTCCGACAAGGCACACAGCTACCCGCGCCAGCTCTCGGGCGGCCAGCAGCAGCGCGTGGCGATCGCGCGGGCGCTGGCCCTCCGGCCCAAGGTGCTGTTGTTCGACGAGCCCACCTCGGCGCTCGACCCCGAGCTGGTGGGCGAGGTGCTCGACGTGATCAAGGAACTGGCGCGCTCGGGCACCACGCTGGTCATCGTCACGCACGAGATCGGCTTTGCCCGCGAAGTGGCCGACACCGTGGTCTTCATGGAGCAGGGCCGGGTGCTGGAGACCGGCACGCCCGAGCAGGTGTTCAACCGCCCGGCGCACCCGCGCACCGCGGAGTTCCTGGCCAAGGTGCTCTAGCAGCCCGCCGCAGTTCTTTCCCTCCCTTGCACGCGCAGCGCCCGGCTGGGCGCCAGCGTGCCCGCATTGTCTTTTTTTCATGGCTTTTTTCAGGAACCATCCGATGAACTTCACCCGCCGCTCCACCTTCCTTGCCCTGGCGCTGGCCGCCGCGGCCATGGTCCCGCTGCAGACCACGGCCCAGGCCGTGGACCTGAGCCCTGAACAGCCCGGGCGCCCGCGCTCGGCCAAGGTCGACGAGGCGCTCAAGCTCGTGTCCAAGGACTTCAAGTTCGCCAAGGAGGGCGTGCTCACGGTGGGCACCACCACGGGGCGCCTGCCCTTCGGCGCCTACGCCACCGACAACAAGACCCCCGTGGGCAATGCGCCCGACGTGGCGCAGCTGGTGGCCGACAGCCTGGGGCGCAAGCTCGAGCTGGTGTCGGTGGCCTGGGCCGACTGGCCGCTGGGCCTGCAGTCGGGCAAGTTCGACGTGGTGATCTCCAACGTCACGGTGACCGAGGAGCGCAAGGAGAAATTCGACTTCTCCACCTACCGCAATGACCAGCTCGGCATCTACGTCAAGGCCGACAGCAAGATCGCCGCGATCAAGGAACCCAAGGACGTGGCGGGCCTGAAGATCATCGTCGGCGCGAGCACCAACCAGGAGCAGATCCTCCTGCGCTGGAACCAGCAGAACGTGGCCGCGGGCCTGAAACCCGTGGAGATCCAGTACTACGACGACGATGTGGTGCTGTACCTGGCCATCCTGTCGGGCCGCGCCGACGCCTACCTTGCGCCCAACGGCATCGCCGCGCACAACGCGCGCGATGGCCGCACCAAGCTGGTCGGTGCCTTCTCGGGCGGCTGGCCGCAGAACGCCGAGATCGCCGTGACCTCGCGCAAGGGCTCGGGCATTGCCGAGGCCATCACCGCTGCGCTCAATGCGCAGATCCAGAACGGCAACTACGCCAAGTCGCTGGAGCGCTGGAACCTGCAGTCCGAGGCCATCCAGGTCTCGCGCACCAACCCACCCGGCCTGCCCAAGAAGTGAGGCGCGCCATGACCATCCTCTCCTCACCATCCCTGCGGCGCTGGCTGGCCGCGGTGGCATTGGCTGCATTCGGCGGCGGCGCCCTGGCCCAGACCTTCGACTTCAGCCCCGAGCAAAAAGGCCGGCTGCGCACCGAGCGCAATGCCGCAGCCATTGCCGCCCTTCCCAAGGACTTCAAGTTCGTCAAGGACGGTGTGCTGACCGTGGCGATCGCGCCGTTCGCGCCCCCCATCTCCACCTATGCCACCGATGCCAAAACCGTGGTGGGTTTCGATCCCGACTACGCGCTGCTGATTGCCGATGCGCTGGGCCTCAAGCTGGAGCTGGTGCCCATCGCCTGGGCCGACTGGCCCCTGGGCCTGTCCTCGGGCAAGTACGACGCGGTGATCTCCAATGTGGGCGTGACCGAGCAGCGCAAGGAGAAGTTCGACTTCTCCACCTACCGCCTGGGGCTGCACGGCTTCTACGTGCGTGCCGACAGCAAGATCGCCGCCATCAAGGAACCCAAGGACGTGGCCGGCCTCAAGGTCATCACCGCGTCGGGCACCAACCAGGAGCGCATCCTGCTCGAATGGAACAGGAAGAACCAGGCGGCAGGCCTGAAGCCGGCGGAAATCCTGTACTTCGACGACGATGCGGCGCGCCTGCTGGGCGTGGTCTCGGGCCGTGCCGATGCCAACTTCAACCCCAACGCCCCCCAGGCCTACCACGCGGCCAAGGACGGCAAGATCAAGCTCGTGGGCACCGTGAACGCCGGCTGGCCGCTCAAGTCCGACGTGGGCATCACCACACGCAAGGGCAGCGGCCTGGCCGATGCGCTCACGCTCGCGGCCAATGGCCTGATCCAGGGGGGCCAGTACGGCAAGGCGCTGACGCGCTGGAGCCTGACGGAAGAGGCGCTGCCGCGGTCGGAGACGAATCCCCCGGGCTTGCCGAAATTTTGACCCCCTGAGTCGCTTCGCGCCTTCCCCCTGAAAGGGGGACGCCCCCAGTGCGGCGGGGCGGCCCTTGCACGGGGGCACTGGCTTCGGCCACGCCGGTTTCGTGGCCTGCGAGCGATGTGGTGTGCCGCTGAAACCGAGATCATCCCAACTTCCACGCCATGCCCATCCGCCACCTCGCCTTCCTGTCGCCGGGTAATTTCCCTGACACCGATCCCTTCGACGGGCTGGAGCACACGCTGCAGCTGTTCGCCTATGGCGAGGCCCTGGGGTTCGACAGCGCCTGGGTGCGCCAACGCCACCTGGAGCGCGGGGTGTCCTCGGCCGCGACCTTCCTGGCCGCTGCGAGCCAGCGCACGCTGCGCATCGGCCTGGGAACGGCCGTGGTGCAGATGGGCTACGAGAATCCGTTTCGCCTGGCCGAGGACCTGGCCACGGTGGATGTACTCGCGCGTGGGCGCCTGCACGTGGGCCTGAGTGCCGGGGCGCCGCCCTTTGGCGCATTGCTGGGCGAGCGCCTGTTCGATGGCGATGCGGGCAGCATCGATTTCTCGCACGCCCGCGTGGAGCGCCTGCGGCGCAACCTGCAGGGCGACCTGCTGGGTGACGAGGAGACCTTTGTCGAAAGCCCCGCAGGCCGCCAGCGGCCACGCCTGCAGCCGTACGCGCCGGGCCTGGCGCAGCGCCTGTGGTACGGCGGGGGCTCGCTGCGCTCGGCGCAGTGGGCGGGCGAGCAGGGCTACCACCTGCTCATCGGCAACATCAACCGGGGCGAGCAGACCGACCATTTCTTCGAGGCGCAGCGCACCCAGCTCGACCTGTTCCATGCCCGCTGGCGCGCGCAGCAGCCGCCGGGCAGCGTGCCGCGCGTGGCGCTGGGGCGGGTGATCGTGCCGCTGGACGGGGCCGATGCCTCCACCCGCGCGCGCTACCTGGCCTGGGCGGCCACGCGGCAGGCGCGCACCCTGGCGCCGCAGGGCGAGCGGCGCACGCTGTTCGCGCGCGACCTGGTGGGCCACAGCGAGCAGATCCTGCAGTGGCTGCGCGAGGACCCGATCCTGCCCCTGGTGCAGGAGTTGCGGCTGGAGCTGCCCTACGACTTCGCGCCCGAGGAATACCGCCAGATCCTGGAGGACACAGCCCGGCTGATCGCGCCGGAGCTGGGGTGGCGGGCAGGGGCCACGCAGGCCACAGCGGCCGGAGTGGGTGATACCTGGGTTGCTTAGAACCTGAACAGGTTGTTGGGCCCTGCGCGGGCGGTGCCTCAGCGCTTGGTGTCGCTGTTGGCGGGTGCCGCCGCGTTCTCGGCCCGCGCCATGGCCGCCAGCAGCTCGGGGAAGATCTCTGTGCGGATCGTCTGCTGCAGGCGGGCGCTCAGGGCGTCGCTGGCGGCCAGTGCCTTGGCGCGCTGCGCCTTGCGAGCGGGGCTGCGTTCGCTGGCCAGCAGCACGCGCAGTTCCTCGGGTGCCAGGTGCGCACGCAGGGGCTGCACGATCAGGGGCAGCACGGTATCGAAGCGGATCTCCGCGCGCATGCGCTGCGAGATGTTGGCAAACCACTGCTTCTGCTGCTTGCTGGGGGCTCCGGATTGCACCAGCCCGGTTTGCGCACGCATGGCGGACTCCAGACGCTGCATGCGCGCGTTGAACTCGTCCTGCATCAGCAACCGGACCAGGTCGGCGGCGAGGCCATCGTGGGCATCCGCGGCGGTCCAGGCCGTTGGCTTGGGCGGCTTGGGGCCCTTGGCGCGGCCCTGGTCGTCGCTGGAATCGAAGAGGGCGTCCACGCGCTCGTCCATGAATTTCGCCAGTGCGAGGGTGGCCTCGATCATGGCGGGCTGCAGCTTGTTCAGGTGCAATTGGCCCGGTGCCGTGCCATAGAAGGCCAGCAAGGCCTGCGCATCGGCTTCGGTGTACTGGGTCTGGTACACCTCGGTGACCAGGGGGCGCAGCTTCTGCCACGCGAAGTGCTGCTGCATCACGGGCTGCGCCGTGGCATAGGCCTTGCGCTTGCGCTCCTGCTCCGCCGGGTCGGCGATGCTGGCAATGGCATCCAGCTGCGCCTGGTCCACGGCCTGCATGATCTGGCGCATGCGTTCGGGCATCTGCTCGGCATCGAACAAGGCGTGCAGCGTGGCCTCACTCGCGTTGGCTGCTCCTGCTGCTGCGGTGGCCTTGGGCGCGGCATGGGCCGTGCCCGGGCCGCCTGCGGGCGGCACCAGGGTGGCAAGGGCGAGGAGCAGCGCCGTGGCCAGCAGGGCGGCGCGTGCGTTGCGGGGGTGGGGCGGCTGGGCGGCGGTGGAATGCATGGGGTCAGGTCTGTTGACAATGGCCGCCATGGTAGCGGCATCCATAGCCCACTGAAACCGAGAAATCGGCTGTGCGTGAGGGCCTGGCAGGGCCACAATCCAAGCGGCGGGCGCAGCCGAGTTGCACACCCGGCGAGCATGGCAACGGCGAGTGCGGCCCTGCCAGACCCTCACCCTTCGGGCCGGGGTGGCCGCGGGCGCATCGCGGCGTTGCGGGCTTTGCCAAGGCGGCCAGCCTTGGCTGCAGCCCGCGCCTTGCGCTGCATCCCGCTGCCACCCCGGCGCACAGCCGATTTCTCGGTTTCAGTGGACTACCGCGCCGCCGCCACCTCGCGCCCCAGCTCGATCACGGCCATGGCGTAGTAGCTCGACCAGTTGTAGCGGGTGATGGCATAGAAGTTCTCCGTGCCCGCCACATAGGTCGGAGCGTCGCCGCCGTTCTGCAGCTCCACCAGCGCCAGCGGGCCCGTGTGCTGCGCGCCTGCGGCGTCGAGCACCGCGCCCTTGGCCTGCATGCTGGCGGCGCTGAAGGTGGGCAGGATGTCCGGTGCCAGCAAGGTGTCGAGCTGCAGCCGTGCGGTGTCGAACTGCACGCCAAAGTGCGTGGGCATGCCGGTGGTCCAGTTGTGGCCCTTGAAGTAGTTGGCCACCGAGCCGATGGCGTCCACCGGGCTCCTGAACAGGTCGATGCGGCCGTCGCCATCGAAGTCCACCGCATAGCGCACCCAGCTCGAAGGCATGAACTGGCCCAGGCCCATGGCGCCGGCGTAGCTGCCGCGCGGCTCGAAGGGGTCGATGTTGCTGCGGTTGGCGAGGCTCAGGAACTGCTCGAGCTCGCGCTGGAAGAACTCGCGGCGCTCCTTGGCGCGCGGGTGGGCATTCGGAAAGTCGAACGACAGCGTGGCCAGCGCGTCCATCACGCGGAAGTTGCCCATCTGCTGGCCGTAGATGGTCTCCACGCCGATGATGCCGACGATGATCTCCACCGGCACGCCGTATTCGGCCTCGGCGCGTTCCAGGGCCTCGCGGTGCTCCTGCCAGAAGCGCACCCCGGCGCGGATGCGCACCGGGTCGATGAAGCGGCTGCGGTACACGCGCCAGTTCTTGGGCGTGCCCACGGGCGGTGGCAGCATCAGGCGCGGCACCTGGGACAGCAGGCGCGCCTGGCCGATGGCCTGGCGCACCCATTCGCGGTCCAGGCCGCGCCGCGCGGCCAGGTCGTCGGCAAAGGCCATGGCATCGGCACGGCCCGCATAGGGCGCGCCGCCCTGTACGGTGGAGCTCGCGGCGGTGGTTTTCTGCTTGGGGGGCTTGGAGGGGCTGGCAAGGGCTGGCAGGGCACAGGCCGCCGCCACACAGGCGACGGCAACGGATTTCAGGAGGCGCATGTCGTTCGGGTCATCGGCCCCGTGCGGACGGGGGCCAGGGCAGGGTGTTGAATTCGCGGCGCAGGGCGCCGAACTGCTGGGCAGGTAGAGGGGCATAGCGTACCTGTTCCAGCCGCAGCAGCCAGGCCGCCACGCCGCTGGCGCTGTCACCGAAGTGCGCGGTCACCTGCTGGGCCATGGAACGCGGTGGCAGGGTCTCGGGCAGCACCAGGCCAGCCTTGGCCAGGCGCTGGCGCACGCGGGCCAGCAGGCGCAGCCAGGGGTCGTGCTGGCTGCGTTCCCACAGCGTCCACAGGCCACCGCCGCTGGCAGCGATCACGATGAGGGCGCCGAGCACGGTGGTCAGGTCCTGCCAACTCGGCGATTCGAATCCCAGGGCCTTGAGCAGGTCGAACTGGCGGCTCTGGCTGTAGTTGAGCACCCACTGGCTCCAGCTGTTGTTCACGGCCTCCCAGACGGCGCGCAAGGATTGCACCATTCCGGGGCTGATGGTTCCCATGGCGCTGGCAAATGCGCCCTCGGGCGCCCGCAGCCGCTGGAACTGGCCCACGCGGCCTGGTGAAACAGCGCCCGTGGGGTCCACGCGCACCCAGCCGCGGCCTTCCATCCAGACCTCGGCCCAGGCGTGGGCATCGGCGTTGCGCACGGTCCAGTAGCCATCCACGGGGTTGCGCTCGCCCCCCTGGTAGCCGGTGACGATGCGTGCCGGCACATCCAGCGCGCGCATCAGGATAACGAAGGCCGAGGAGATGTGCTCGCAGAAGCCTTCCTTGCGGTCGAACCAGAACTCATCGGCCGTGTGCTCGCCGAAGACACCCGGCTCCAGCGAGTAGCTGTAGCCGCCCGTGCGCAGGCGCTGCAGCACGGCATTCACCAGTGCTTGGGTGCCGGCCCCGGCCAGCGCGGGGTCGGCCTTCATCTGTTCGGCCAGGGCCAGGGTGCGCGGGTTGAAGCCGGGCGGCAGCTCGGTGTGCACGCGCAACTGGCGCACGGATTGCTGCGGGCCATGGCGGAATTCGGGGTAGCTCACTGCCTGGTAGCGCAGCACCTCGGTGATGGGGCGCGTGGTCATCCACTGCAGGTCCTGCGTCATGTAGGCCTGCATGTTGGGCAACTGGGGGGCTTCGGGCGTGGCTTCCAGCACCATCAGCCAGGGCTGGCGTTGCGGCTCCAGGGTGACTTCGTAGCGCACGGCCTGGCCGCGGGTCTGCAGATTGGCAGGCACCGCCACGCGCGCCGCCCAGGCACTGTCCTCGCGGAAGGGCTCGGCCTGCCATTGCCGGCCGTCAAAGGCGGCCATGACCGGCCCGCGGAAATACAGCATGGACTGCGGGGGGATGTCAGTGGGCGCACCCTCGAAGCGCAGGCGCATCGCCACCCGCTCATCGAGCGCAATCTCCGCCATGTCGCCGATCTTCATCGTGCCCGAGAGGCCGCTGCGCCCCGTGAGGTTGTCGCTGGGCATGCCCCACAGCGGCGACATGCGCGGAAACAGCATGAACAGCGCCACCATGATGGGCGCGCCCAGCAGGGCCATGGTGCCGGCCATGCGGAAGGTCTGCGCCAGCGGCGGGCGCCCCACCGGCATGTGGGCATTGACCAGGGCCGTGAGCAGGCCCAGCAGCGCCACCAGCATGGCGGCGGCCGTGAGCAGCGACTGCGAGAAGAAGAAGTTGCTGAGCATCGTGAAGAAGCCCAGGAAGAAGATCACCATGGCGTCGCGGCGCGCGCGCAGCTCCAGGGTCTTGAAGGCCAGCATCATCACCATGAGGGTGACGCCGGCATCGCGCCCGAGGATGGTGCGGTGCGTGAGCAGCGTGCCCCCCACGGCCACGATGACCAGCACCGTGAGCAGCCAGCGCCCGGGCAGGGGGCGCGCCGTCCAGGCCATCCAGCCGCGCCACAACAGCATGCCAAAGGCCATGGCGCTGGCCCAGCCGGGCAGGTTGGCCACCTGGGGCGCGATCACCCAGGCCGTGGCGAACAGCAGGAACAGTGTGTCCCGCGCGTCGCGTGGCAGGGTGGCGAGGGTCTGGCGCAGGCTCATGGAGCGTCGGTCTTCCGCGAAAAAGGAGGCAAGGGGCAATGCCTTTGGAGGGCTGGTTGCCGGCAGAAGTTCAGCACAGCGCCAGCGCTTCCAGGCAGCGGCGGCGGTGGGCGGTGCCCGTGTCGGGCGCGATCTCCACGCCCGGCAGGCGCAGGCCGTAGTCCAGGCCCAGCCGGTCGGCCTGCAGCACCCAGGCCGCCAGGCGCGAGATACGGGCCTCGGGGTCGGGCAGGGCGGCCAGGGCCGGGTCCAGCCAGAGTTCGTGGCGCTGCGCCTGCTGGGAGTCGCGGCTCACCAGGTCGTCGGTTCCAGTGCCCAGCGTCTTGGCCGCCTTCTTCCAGACCACGAGCTTGAGCGGGTCGCCGCGCCGGTAGGCGCGCACACCGTCGAACTCGCCAATGCCCTGCGAAGGGGCGCTGCCCGTGCCGGCGCCGCGCGGCTCGCCGGGGGGCAGCGGCGGTGGGGGCAGCTCGGGCGCCGGGTACACCAGCACCTGGGCCGCCGGGCGCCAATAGGTCCAGACGCGGAAGGTGCCCAGCGGAAATCGCGTCTCGGCCGTGAGCACGGGCACGCGGTGCAGGCCCCGACGCGGGGGCGAAAAGGCCACGTGCACGGTGGAACGTCCCTGTGCGGGCACATCAGTCCAGGCCCAGTGGTGCGCCTCGCCGCCGCTGCCATGCACGGCCAGGCCGATGCCATAGCGCGGCGTCTTGCGTTCGCTGGACACCTGGACCTCCACGGTGGCGCTGGTTCCCATGAAGTGCGGCTCGGGCGCCTTGAGGTGCAGCGTGATGCCGCGCAGCGTGGCGTGGCAGATGTGCATGCCGATCACCGCGCTGCCGGCCAGCAAAAAGGTCAGCAGATAGCCCAGGTTGAGCTGGTAGTTGATGGAGGCGATCAGCAGGATCAGCAGCGTCAGCGCCAGCATCCAACCCGCGCCGGTGGGCAGGATGTAGACATTGCGCTGCGTCAGCGTGAGCGTGTCGCTCAGCGGCCGGCGCACCATCCACCAGGCCTCGAAGCGCTTGCGCACGCGCGTGAGCGGGTTGAGCGTCGCCAGGGCAGCGCGCAGCCGGCCGGCCGGTACGGCAGCTGCCGCGGGCGATGGGGTGGCGGACATTTCCCTCGTGCTCAAGGAAGAGGCACGGACTCGACCATGGCCCGCACCTGCTCCACCGCGCCGCGGCCGGCATCGCCGACCGGCACCAGGCGGTGGGCAATGGTCTGGGGCAGGATGGCCTGCACGTCGTCGGGCGCCACATAGTCGCGCCCGCTGATGAGCGCCTGCGCCTTGGCCGCGCGCACCAGGGCAATGCCGGCGCGTGGCGACAGGCCCTGCAGGAACCAGCGGCCCGAGCGCGTGGCGGCGATCAGGTCCTGCACATAGTTGAGCAACGGATCGGCCGTGTGCACGGCCTGCACCTCGCGCTGCAGCTCGGCCAGTTCTTCATCCGACAGCAGGGGCAGCATGGTATCCACCATGTCGCGCCGGTCGGCACCGGCCAGCAGCACGCGCTCGGCCGCGCGGTCGGGGTAGCCGATGGAGATGCGCATCAGAAAGCGGTCCAGCTGCGACTCGGGCAGTGCAAAGGTGCCCAGCTGGTCGTGCGGGTTCTGTGTGGCGATCACGAAGAAGGGGTGGGGCAGGGCGCGCGTCTCGCCTTCTACCGACACCTGCTTTTCCTCCATGGCCTCGAGCAGCGCGCTCTGCGTCTTGGGGCTGGCGCGGTTGATTTCGTCGGCCAGCAGCACCTGGGCAAACACCGGCCCGGGGTGGAACACGAAGGCTTCCTTGCCGCGCTCATAGACCGACACCCCGGTCAGGTCGCTAGGCATCAGGTCGGCCGTGAACTGCACGCGCGAGAACTGCAGCCCGAAGGTGCGCGACAGGGCGTGCGCCAAAGTGGTCTTGCCCACGCCCGGAACGTCCTCGATCAGCAGGTGGCCGCCAGCCAGCAGGCAGGCCACGCAGTCCTGTACCTGGGCCTTTTTGCCCACGATCACCGTGTTAAGCTGGTCCAGAAGCGATTTGATCTTGTGCTGTGCATTCATAGTCATGGCGCGACGTTATCCTAAAAGTATGAGACACGGGGATTGACTGTGAGCAAAACGGGCTATTTCACCCACCGCGATTGCTGGAAGCATGAAATGGGGCCCGGGCACCCCGAATGCCCCGAGCGGCTCGACGCCATCGAGGACCGGCTGCTGATCACCGGCGTGGGCGATGCCCTGGACCGCCGCGAGGCGCCCGAGGCATCCCTGGCCGACATCGAGCTGGCCCACGACCGCCTGCACGTGGCCGCCATGCGCGGCCTGTCCGACCGGCTCAACGAGGAGATCCTGGCCGGCGGCCCGAGCTACTCGCAGCTCGACCCCGACACCTCCATCAACGCCCACACCTGGAAGGCCTCGCTGCGCGCCGCCGGGGCCGCCCTGGCCGCTACCGATGCGGTGATGGCCGGCGAGCTGGAGAACGCCTTTTGCGCCGTGCGCCCGCCAGGCCACCACGCCACGCGCAGCAAGGCCATGGGGTTCTGCTTCTTCAACAACGTGGCCGTGGCCGCCAAGTACGCGTTGCAGCGCTACAACCTGCAGCGCGTGGCGGTGGTTGATTTCGACGTGCACCACGGCAATGGCACCGAGGACATCCTGGCCAATGACCCACGGGCGCTGATGGTCAGCATTTTTCAGCACCCGTTCTACCCCTACAGTGGCGACCAGGACCCGGCCCCCAACATGGTCAACGTGCCGGTGCCCGCCTACACGCGCGGCATGGACATCCGCGAGATCATCGAGATGATGTGGATCCCCCGGCTCGAGGCCTTCAAGCCCGAGATGGTCTTCGTGAGCGCCGGATTCGACGGCCACCGCGAGGACGACATGGGGCAGCTGGGCCTGACCGAGTCCGACTATGCCTGGATCACCCAGCGTGTGAAGGACATCGCGCGGCGTTACTCCAAGGGGCGCATCGTGTCCTGCCTGGAAGGCGGTTATGTGATGGGGCCACTGGCCCGCAGCGTGGAAGCCCACCTGCGCGTGCTGGCCGATCTGTGATTTTTGGGACTGCAACGACATGACGGAATCCGAACACCAGCCCCTGCGCATTGCACGCGACGCGCGCGGCGTGGTGACCCTGACCCTGAACGACCCCGCGCGCTTCAACGCCCTGGGCGGGGAGATGCTCACGGCCCTGCAGCAGGCGCTCGACGCCGTGGCCCGCGACGAGGCGGCGCGTGTGGTGGTGCTGGCGGCCGAGGGCAAGGCCTTTTGCGCCGGCCATAACCTCAAGGACATGGCGGCCCACCCCGACCTGGCCTGGTACCAGCAGCTCTTCGCACAGTGCAGCCGCATGATGCTCACCATCCACAAGCTGCCCGTGCCGGTGATCGCGCGCGTGCAGGGCATGGCCACGGCGGCAGGGTGCCAACTGGTGGCCCAGTGCGACCTGGCAGTGGCGGTGGACAGCGCGACCTTTGCGACCAGCGGGATCCACTACGGCCTGTTCTGCGCCACGCCCAGCGTGCCGCTGGTGCGCAATGTGCCAGCCAAGCGGGCGATGGAGATGCTGTTGACGGGGGACTTCATCGATGCGGCCACTGCGTTGGAGCAGGGGCTGGTGAATCGGGTGGTTTCTGCCGTTGAGTTGGATGCGGAGGTTGAAAAGCTCGTGGCGTCCATCCTGCAGAAGCCGCGCGTGGCGGTGGCCATGGGCAAGGCGCTGGTGTACCAGCAGCGGGAGCTGGGGATGGATGCGGCTTACCAGTTGGCTGGGCAGGCCATGGCGGTGAACATGATGGATGGGGCTGCTCAGGAAGGGGCCCGGGCTTTTGTCGAGAAGCGGGCTCCGGCCTGGAAATGATGGTCGACCGACATGGGTTGTTATTGCTTCAGTTCCTTTGCTGAAGGCGGAGGCCGGGTCTCGGCCCGGCGGCCGAGGTACTTGTTCTTTGCTTCGCCAAAGAAAAGTACCCAAAAGAAAGGCG
>NZ_AKJX01000174.1 GCF_000276605.1 Acidovorax sp. CF316
GGTGGGGCTCACGGCCAAGGGGATTGAGTTCGCCTGACGGCGAGGGGATTGAGTTCGCCTGACGGCGAGGGGATCGAGTTCGCCTGAAGGTACGGCCGGCCCCGGCAGCTTTCCAAGGGCCCTGCGCAGTCAGGTCCATGGAATTCTTGCAGGCGTCACAATACCGGCGGACAATTCCGCCATGGACCTGTCTGCCGATCTCCGCGCACTCCTTCCCCGCTGGCGCATCGACGGGGCCGATCTGCTGCCACCCGAGGAGACCGCGCAGATCGAGGCCCTGTTTACCCAGCTGGGCCAGCCCGCCACCCCCGAGGTGCTCACCCTGTACACCACCCTGGGCGGCATGGCGACCATGGACGGCGAGTTCTGGCGCCTGTGGTCGCTGGACGAAGTCAGCCGCGCCAACCAGGGGCAGCATTCTGAATGGGGCGTGCAGTTTGCAGACTTCCTGACCCACAGCCACGTCTTTCGGCTCCGGACCACGGACAGCGGCCAGTCGGAAGTCTTTGCCGACCCCCTGCAGCCTGGCAACCCACCGGTGCGCGTGGCGGCTTCGCTCAGCGAGTTCTTTGCCCTGTACCGGCAACGCCCGGACCAGGCGCTGCAGCGCTGACCTGATTCCCTCACCAAGGCCTGCCCCCTTCCAAAACGGCATGCCTGTCGCGCCAGGTCACGCCCGGTGCCAGCGCAGCCTGCCCAGACCGGCGCCAGGCTCCCGATGGCAATTCACTTTTGTAATAAAAATTACTTTCTGGTAATAATCAGCTGAGCAGCTGGTCAACTACAACAACGAGGCGCCTGCCCCTTGCGGCGGCCCTTTCCACATGCACCTGCGGGTGCCCGCTGTGACCCCGCGCCGGGAGCGCGCGCAGTTCTCGTGACGAATCCTGCCAGGCCTTGCGGCCGGCCTGGATCGCGCGCGCCTTCCCGACCCCACCGACAACAGGGCGGCTCTGCACCAGCAGAAAGAATGGGCCGCCCCATCCCCGAGGAATAGCCCATGACCCGCCACGCCATCGACCAGCACCACCAGCCTCAGGGCGCTTGCGCATCGCCGCAATCCATGGTGTTTGTCTTCGATGACCTGCACGACTGGCAGACCCTGGCGGCCGCCGCCCCCGCCGGGGCCGAGGTGGTGGTGCTCGATGGCTGGGGCGATGGCCTGGCGCAGATGGCCGCCCATCTGCAAGGGCGCAGTGGCATCGCTGCGCTGCATGTGCTGAGCCATGGCACCCCGGGCAGCCTGCTGTTGGGCAGCCTGCAGTTGACCACCGCCCTGGTGGCCGAACATGCGCAAGTGCTGTCCGACATCGGGTCGGCACTGGCCGAAGATGGCGATATCCTGGTGTATGGCTGCCAGGCTGGCGCAGGCAACGTGGGCGCCGACTTCGTGCAGGCGCTGGCGCTGGCCACAGGCGCCCATATGGCTGCGGCCACCGACCTGGTGGGGGCTGCCCACCTGGGCGGCAATTGGCGGTTGGACCGGCAGCATGGCGCCGTGGGCACCGCACCGCTATCGGGGCTGGCGCAGTACCAACAGGTCCTGGCGCCGCCTGCGGACCAGGACTTTGCTGTCACCGCAGGACAGGTTGGCGGCGTCACCTCGACGCTGGACTACAACGGGGTCAGGTACACGCTCACTGGAGGATCGGGGTACGAACACATGGTTCAGAACCCAGGTGCCTTTTCACCAACCAACAGCACCTACCTGATGCTGGATACGGCCGGAATCGGGGCTGCGACCGTCACCGTCAGCGCAACCGATGGCAGCGCCTTTCGACTGAAGGGACTGAGTTTCCTCGTTGAGGAAAGCGTCATATCGGGGACGCCTTTTGTTGACTACACCCTCACTCCGCAGGGTGGCAACCCGCTGACTTTCACCACCGATACCAAGTACCAGCTTTACGACTTCTCTAGCAATACCGACTTCTACAACATAACCAGCTTCACCTTCTCGGCTACGGCGATAGGCTACCCGCAGATTTTCGTCTCGCTGGACGACATCGACTTCGATACCCCCATCATTTTCACCCTGCCGTCTCTTGCCGCCACTGGCGGCAACCCCAGCTTCACGGAGAACGCCAGCACCGTCGATCTGTTCAACACCGTCACAGCCGCCACCAACGACGCTGGCCAGACCTTCAAGGGCATGGTCCTCACAGTGAGCAATGTCACCAATGGGAGCTCGGAGGTACTGACCATCGGAGGTACCGATGTCGCCCTGGTCAATGGAAACAGCGGCACCTTGACCGGCATCGGCAGCTACAGCGTCAGCGTGTCTGGAAGCACCGCCACGGTCACGGCAACGGGCATGACACGCACCGACGCGCAGATGGGCACGCTGGTCGACGGCATGACCTACCGCAACACCAGCCAGGACCCCGGTAACAGCAACCGCGTGGTCACGATCACCAGCATCACGGACAGCGGCGGCAGCAACGCCACCGCCTCGCCCACCCGCGTTTCCACAGTTTCCGTCACCCCTGTCAATGATGCCCCCACGGCCACCGCCACGGGCGGCACACCCACCTTTACCGAGAACGGCTCTGCCGCCGACCTGTTCAGTGGCGTATCCATCGGCACGGTCGAGACGGGGCAGGCCATCACCGCCATGGGATTCACCGTCGCCAACGTGGCGGACGGCACGAACGAGAAGTTGGGGATTGACGGCTCGCAGATCAGCCTGACCAACGGCAACAGCGGAACCACGGCGACCAACAGCTTTACCTACTCGGTGTCCGTGGCTGCCGGCACTGCCACCGTCACACTCACCAAGGTCGCCGGTATCTCCACCGCCGCGGCCCAGATCCTGGTGGACGGTGTCTCTTACCAGAACACCAGCGAGGTGCCCACCACTGCTACCAACCGCGTGATCACGCTCACCTCCATCCAGGACAACGGGGGCACATCCAATGGCGGCGTCGACACGACCAGCCTGGCCATCGCGGCCACGGTCACCGTGGTGGCCGTCAACGATGCGCCCACGCTCTCCGGCGGGCCGTTTTCACTGGCGACCACCAATGAGGACACGCCGAGCACCGGCACGCTGGTGTCGACCCTGCTCGCCGGCCTGACCCACAACGATGTGGACGGCCCTGCCAGCGGCGTCGCCATCACGGCCCACAGCGGCAATGGCACCTGGCAATACTCCACCGACGGGGTGACGTGGAATGGTGTGGGCTCCGTGAGCGCCTCGGCCGCACTGCTGCTCTCGGCCACCACCCAGGTGCGCTATGTGCCCGACAGTGCCAATGGCGAAACGGCCACCCTGACCGTGCGCGCCTGGGATCAGACCAGTGGCACCGCGTCCACCAATTCAACCCGCAATGTGGCAAGCACCACTACCAACGGAGCCACCACCGCGTTTTCCACAGGTACTGCCCAGGCGAGCCTCAGCGTGAGCAGCGTCAATGACCTGCCGGTGGACACCACATCCGGCGGCAATACCGCTTTTTTACAAGGCAACAACGTCGCCAGCACCCCCGTCGTGGTGGATAGCGGCTTCACCGTGACCGACGTCGACAACACCACCCTGGCCAGCGCCACGGTCGCCATCACCGGCGCATTCCAAAGCGGGGAAGACGAACTGGCCTTCACCAGCGTCTTCGGCACCATGGGCAACATCAGCGGCAGCTACGACAGCGCCACGGGCGTCATGACCCTGACGTCCGCAGGCGCCACGGCCACGCTGGCGCAGTGGCAGGTCGCGCTGCGCGCGGTCACTTACACCAACACCTCGGCCAGCCCCGACACAGCCAACCGCACCATCAGCTTCACCACCAACGATGGCTCGGTCGATGGCAACACCGCTACCAAAACCATCACCGTGGCTGCCACCAACCAGACACCGATCGCCACGGCCAGCGGTGGCACCACCGCCTTCATCGAAGGTGCCAACACTGCGAGCACTCCGGTGGTGGTCGACAGCGGCCTGACCATCAGCGATGCCGACAACAACACCTTCGCCAGCGCCACGGTGCGCATCACGGGCAGTTTCCAAGCCGGTCAGGACGTGCTGGGATTCACGAACATCCCCGCCATGATGGGCAACATCAACGCGTCGTACGACGCTGCCACCGGCGAACTCACGCTGACTTCCGGCGGGGCGAGTGCGACCCTGCTGCAATGGCAGGCCGCACTGCGCTCGGTGACCTACACCAACAGCTCGGACACGCCCAACACCGCCAATCGCACCGTGAGCTTCACGGTCAACGACGGCAACTCCAGCAGCACCGCCGCGACGACGACCGTCACCGTAGCGAACCGCAACGACGCACCGGTCAACCAGGTTCCCGCCACCCAGGCCACACCGCAAAACACCGCGCTGGTGTTCAACACCGGCAATGGCAATCTGGTCTCCATCAGCGATGCGGACAGCGGCGCTGGCAGCGTGAAGGTCACGTTGACCGCGACCAACGGGCTGCTGACCCTGTCCGGCACAACCGGCCTGGCTTTCCTGGTGGGCAGCGGCACCAGTGATGCCACCATGACCTTCGAAGGTACGCTGGCCGACATCAACACGGCCCTGAACGGCATGGGCTTCACGCCGGCCAGCGGCTACAACGGCATGGCAAGCATCCAGATCGCCACGGACGACCAGGGTCTGACGGGCACGGGTGGCAACCAGACCGATACCGACACCATCTCGATCACGGTGGGAGTGATCCCATCTCCCGACCCCACTCCTCCACCGCCCACCACCGTGGACGGCGTGCCCGTCACC
>NZ_AKJX01000175.1 GCF_000276605.1 Acidovorax sp. CF316
CGGCCGCCAGCCGCCCGGCCAGCGGTGCCACCACGCTGCCGCGCCGGCTGGCGAGGATGAAGCCCTCGCTCGCCAACTGCTCGTAGGCATAGAGCACGCTGTTGCGCGCCACGCCCAGCTCGGCGGCCAGCGCGCGGCTGGCGGGCAGGCGTGCGCCGCTGGCCAGGGTGCCGCTGCGGATGCCCTGGCGCAGGCACTCGTGCAACTGGCGTTGCTGCGGCCAGCGGGCGTGCGCCGGTTGCGCCTGGAAGGCGGTAAACAGCAGCTGGAATTCCATGGCGTTTCTGTGGCCCTAAAAAATAGTGGTGTCGTGGGTCTTATTCTGGCACCACGAAGGCCCTAAATTCCGCTCCCTTGTTGACCTACTCCCGATCGGAAAAACGCCCCGTGAACGACACCCCTGCCACCGCCCTGCCCCCCACCGACCGCACCCGCGTGCGCCGCGTGGCCGAGAACGCCCGCTACGACCGCGCCACGCTGCACGCCATCATCGACGCGGCCTACCTGTGCCACGTGGCCTTTGCCGACGACAAGGGCACGCACTGCATCCCCACCGCCTGCTGGCGCGAGGGCGAGCACCTGTACATCCATGGCTCCAACGGCGGGCGCCTGATCAAGTGGCTGGGCAAGGGCATACAGGCTTGCGTGACCATCACCCACCTCGACGGCCTGGTGCTGGCGCGCTCGGCCTTCAACCACTCGATGAACTACCGCTCGGCCATGGTGTACGGCCGCTTCGAGCCCGTGGCCGACAAGCACGCATCGCTGGCAGCGCTGATGGACCACCTGGCCCTGGGCCGCCAGGCCGAGATCCGCCCAGGCAACGACAAGGAGTTTGCCGCCACCACCGTAATGCGCATCGCCCTCGACGAAGCCGCCTGCAAGGTGCGCAGCGGCCCGCCGGTGGACGATGAAGAAGACATGCAGCACCCGGTGTGGGCCGGCGTACTGCCGCTGGTGCAGCTGCGCGGCGCGCCCGTGGCCGACCCGCTGAACACGGTGGCCACGCCAGGCTATGTGGCAGCCTGGGCTGCCGAAGCTCAGGCCTTGTAGATCAGCGCGGCCGCGCGCGCCTCCATGGCCAGGCCCTGCCCCACGGGGCCCAGGCGCTCGGCTGTCTTGGCCTTCACGTTGACCTGGTCGGGCTCCACCCCCAGCGCCTTGGCAATGCCCTCGCGCATGCCCGGAATGTGCGCAGCCAGGCGCGGGGCCTGGGCCACCACGGTGCTGTCGACATTGCCGATGGTGTAGCCCGCGGCACGCACGCGGCGCGCGGCCTCGGCCAGCAGCACGGCCGAATCGGCCCCGCGGAACTGGGCGTCGGTGTCCGGGAAATGCCGACCGATGTCGCCCAGGCCCGCCGCGCCCAGGATGGCATCAGTAATGGCGTGCAGCAGCACATCGGCATCGGAATGGCCGAGCAGGCCCATGGTGTGGGGAATGGTCACGCCGCCGATCACCAGAGCGCGCCCGGGCACCAAAGCGTGCGTATCCCAACCCTCGCCAATCCTGAAATTCATGTGTTCCTTTGTCCCGCACCCACACGGGGCGGCTTAAAAAATCGTCTTGCGACCGGTCTCGCTGGCACCCAGCCCGCGCTCGCCGCCAAAGCGCGACAGCGTGGTGCCGTAGCCGCGCTGGGCCAGCACGGCCTCGGCCAGCGCGAAGTCGTCGGGGTAGGTGACCTTGAAGTTCTGCGCGCCGCCGGGCACCAGGCGCGGGTGCAGGCCCATGGCCTCCATGGCGCTGGCCTCGTCGGTCACGTTGGTGCCCACCTTGGCCAGTGCGTCGAGCAGGGGGCCGATGCGGAACATCTGCGGCGTCTGCGCCAGCCATTTGTTGCTGCGGTCCACCGTGGAGGCCACGCGCACGCCGCCCGGTCCGTCGATGGAGGTCTTGAGCGTGTCGGCCAGTTGGTGGGCCAGCAGGCCGCCCACGGAATCGTGCGCACAGGCGTCGATGAGCCGGTCGATCTGCTCGGCCGTGACCAGGCAGCGCGCCGCATCGTGCACCAGCACCCAGTCGTCGCGCTGGGCGCCCCGCTCCTGCAATGCCCTGAGGCCGCCCTGCACGGTGGCTGCGCGCGTGGGGCCCCCGCAATCCACCACGAAGTACGAGGGGTGCTCGTGCGCATCCAGGTAGCGATCGCCCGGTGCCACGGCCACCAGCGTGCCGGCCAGCCGGGCCACGCCCGCAAAGGCGGCCAGCGTGTGCATGACCATGGGGTGGCCCGCCACCAGGTGGTACTGCTTGGGCAACTGCGGCGGCGCGGCCAGCGGCTCGCCCGCAGCCCCGGCCAGCGCCCCGAAGGCCGAGATGGTGGAGCCCGCCGGTGGCGCAGGGGGCGCCGCCACCGCGCGCGAGCCCGTGCCCGCACAGGGCACCAGGGCCCACAGGCGCCCTGCGGTGGGGGCATGCGGGGTGGCGAGCGAGGGTTGCAGCAGCGGGTCGATGGTCATGAGGGGGCCATTTTAAGAGCGTTGACCCCGTTCCACGCCCGGTGCCTCAAGGCCGCTCATGCAGGAACCAGGTGCCATGCCCGACCAGCCCCAGCGCATGGTGGCGCAGCGCGATGCCGGGCAGGGCCAGGGTGCAGGGCGCGGCCAGGTCGTGCTCGCGCGCCAGCGCCAGGGCGGTGTCGAAGTCTTCGGGCGGCTGGCGCACCGCGAATTCGAGCATGGTGCCGTAGTGGGCCCACAGCTCGGCGCCGTGCTGCTCGCGCCAGCGGCGCAGCAGCGCGATGAAGCCGTCGGCGGGGCCGCGCTCCATGCCGTACCAGTGCAGGTAGGCCAGTGCTTCTTCGCTGTGGGGCGTGGGCAGCAGCACCAGCCAGGCGTTGTCGGGGTCGAAGCGCTCCTGGCGGCCGCGCTCGGGGTCGGCGGCGCCATGGGAGGCTTCGAGCGCGGCCAGCCAGCGCTCGAAGCGCAGGCGGTCGCCCGCGCACTCGGCCCAGGCGGCGTCGAAGGCAGCGGCATCGGCAGGGATGCCCGCGGCCGCGAGTTCGCTGCGCCAGGCCTCCAACTGGTCCTCTTCCTCCAGGGGGTACGCGCCCTCCACCAGCTCGGCCAGCAGGTCTTCGGGGTCGACGCCGCGCGCGGTCGAGACAAAGGAACGGGGCGACACATCGTCGCGCGCCGCGCCCTGCTCGTAGGGGAAGCGCATGAACAGATCGTCGGCCAGGGCCCCGGCGTCCGGTACCTCGGTGCTCCCGGTCCAGAGGGTCGTCACCACGGGCCAGCGGCCACTGCCCTGCGCCACCAGCGTGCGCGCCGCCTGCCACAGCGCCTCGCGCTCCAGCACGGGCACCTGGGCCGCCCAGGCAATTTCGCCGCTGGCCGCGCCCGCATGGCCGGGTACCGGCAGCGCCAGCCAGTCGAGTGCCGCCAGCGGCGTGCCCTGCAGGCGGGCCCGCCAGGCGTCGCGCGACTCCGTGTGCGTGCCCGCCACCACCACGGGCGGTTCAGACACTGCCCCAGGTGCAGGGGCCGCTCGGGTAGCCAGGGCCGCACGCCATGCGGCCACGGCCTGCGCATCCGCGCCCACGGCCGGCGCCAGGCGGCCCCCGCGCAGCAGCTGGCCAGTGGCAGGCACCACAGCCAGGTCGAGCAGCCCGCTGGCAGCGGCCGGTGCGTCGTGGGCCAGCCAGGCGGCTGCCACCTCGGTGGCGTCGCCCTCACGCCCCTGCCCTGCCAGCAGCAGCCAGCTGGCCTGCCAGATGCTGTGCACCAGGTAGCCACCGGCAAAGCCCGTGGCACGCAGGTAGCCGGCCATGGCACGCGCGATGTCCAAGGTGTCCGTGGCCTCGGCCACGGGCGCAACGTCGATCTGGCCGGCCGACTGCAGCTGCGCCAGCATGGCGGCCACCTCGTCTTCGGGCAGGCCCAGGGCGATCAGGTCGTCGGCCGTGGGCACCTCGTCGCCCATGGCGTGCGATGCCGTACCCCACTGCCGGGCGATGCGCGCCTTGAGCACCAGCTCTGCATCCATGCAAAAAACGCCAAAAGCCCGGTGCGGCTGCGGCTCCCCCCCCCCCCC
>NZ_AKJX01000176.1 GCF_000276605.1 Acidovorax sp. CF316
GGCAGCCGCCACCAGCGGGTCCACCGCCAGGTGGGGACGCGCGGCATGGCCGCCCACGCCGGTGATGGTGATGAACACCCGGTCTCCGGCCGCCAGAAAGGCGCCGGGCCGCATGAGGAAGTGGCCCTGCGGCGCGCCCGGGTGGTTGTGCATGGCAAACACCATGTCGCAGGGAAAGCGCTCGAACAGCCCATCGGCCACCATGGCCTTGGCGCCGCTGTCGAAGCCGCGCTCCTCCGCTGGCTGGAAGACCAGGTTCAAGGTGCCGGAAAAGCGCCGCGTGGCCGCCAGGTGCCGCGCTGCGCCCAGCAGCATGGCGGTGTGGCCGTCGTGCCCGCAGGCGTGCATGCAGCCGGGCACGCTGCTGGCATAGGGCAGGCTGGTCTCCTCCTGGATCGGCAGGGCGTCCATGTCGGCGCGCAGGCCCAGGCGCCGGCTGCCGCTGCCCACGCGCAGCTGTGCCACCAGGCCTGTCTGGCCGATGCCGCGCGTGACCTCGTAGCCCCATTGCTGCAGCTTGCCGGCCACGAAATCGGCCGTGCCATGCTCGGCAAAGGCCAGCTCCGGGTGCTGGTGGATGTGGCGGCGCCAGCCGGCCAGCTCGTCGTGCTGGGGGGCCAGGTCGTCGATGCGGGTCAGCCCAGGCAGCAGGTTCGTCGTCGTCATGATCATCAATTGGAGTCCAGCTCGATCTTGTTGTCCCGGGCGATGCGCTGGTAGAAGGCGATGCGCTCCGCGATCTCCTTGCGGTAGGCGGCCGGGGTGATGTCCTGGGGCACCATCATGCCCTTGTCCACCCACACGGCCTGGTTGGCCGGGTCGGTCACGATCTTGCGCGTGGCCGCGTAGAGCTTCTGCACGATGGCATCGGGCGTGCCCGCAGGCGCGGCCAGGCCGTTCCACGAGGTGAGGTTCAGGTCGGGCAGCTTGAGCTCGGCAAAGGTCGGCACGTCGGGCAGCTGCGGCACGCGCGCGGGTGCGGCCACCGCCAGGGCGCGCAGCTTGCCGTTCAGGATGTTGGACAGGTTGGACGAGAGGTTGTTCCACGTCAGCTGGATCTGGCCGCTGAGCAGGTCGTTGAGCGCCACGCCCGCGCCACGGTAGGGGATGTGGGTCATGGGGAATTTGGCCTGGTTCTTCAGCAGCTCCATGCTCAGGTGCGACACCGAGCCCGTGCCCGCGCTGGCGTAGTTGAGCGCCGTGGGGTTGGCGCGCGCGTACTTCACCAGCTCGTCGAAGCTCCTGATCGGCAGGCCCGCGTGGATCACCAGCACATTGGCCAGGCGGCTGATGAGGGTGATGGGCGCGAAGTCTTTCACTGCGTCGTAGGGCAGCTTGGGGTTCATCGCAGGGTTGACCACGTGGGTGCTCTGCGAGGTCACGATCAGCGTGTAGCCGTCGGGTGCGGCCTTGGCCACATAGGCCGAGCCGATGGCGCCGCCCGCGCCGCCGCGGTTGTCGACCACCACCGGCTGGCCCAGGCTGCGCGCCAGGCGGTCGGCGATGAGCCGGCCCGAGACATCGACCGAGCCGCCGGGCGTGAAGGGCACCACCAGGCTGATGGGCCGTGTGGGGTAGGGCGCATCGGCCGCGAAGGATGGCAGTGCCAGGCCGGCGGCGGTGGAGGTGAGGAACTGGCGGCGGTCGATGGTCATGGTGGTGGCGGATGGTGAGAGGTGGGATGGGGTAGGAATGGGCGAATGCTAGGCATTGCGTGCCCGCGCATCAAACGACAAAATCGTGGTCCGTGATGACACAATGTCATCACCCTCCCGTTTGCATTCGTCCATGAAACTGCGCTCTCCCTCCCTGGTCGAACTCCATGCCTTCCTGGCCGTGTGCCGGCTGGGCAGTTTTCGCCAGGCGGCCGAGGACCTGTGCGTCACGCAGGCGGCCGTAAGCCGCGCCGTGCAGCGGCTGGAGCAGCACCTGGGCGACTGCCGCCTGTTCGAGCGCTCGCCCCAGGGCGTGCTGCTCAGCGAGCGCGGGCGCCAGCTGCGCCAGTTGACCGAGCGGCACGTGATGGCGCTCGAGTCTGCCACGGCGCTGTTCGTGGCGCCGCGCGCGCCGGGCACGCTGCGGCTGTCGGTCATCCCCACGCTGGGCACCAAGTGGCTGCTGCCGCGCCTG
>NZ_AKJX01000177.1 GCF_000276605.1 Acidovorax sp. CF316
TTTGGTGACTTTCTCTTGGCGGCCCAAGAGAAAGTTACTGCGCCGCCGGGCGCACATCCCGGCCTCCGCCCTCAAACCAAGCACGCCCGATCAAAGCGAAGCGACGCCCCCAATCACGCAATCACGCAATCACGCAATCACGCAATCAGAACTCGTAAGTAGCCGAAAGCCAAAGACGCCGCCCATCCTGGCTGTTCGTATAAAGATTCCGATAGTTCACCACCGCAGGCGACCCCGGCACCGTATACGGCGTGTACTCCACAAAATCCTTGTTGAACAGGTTGTAGACCGCCGCGTTGACCGTGAACTGCGGCGTGACCTGGTAACTGCCCCCCACATGGAACTGCGTGTACGCCTTGAAGTCCCCCAGTGCAGCCTTCGCAGCCCGCGTATCCGCCGTGGTCCCCGGATCCCGGAAACGCTCGCTGCGGTACTCCGCACGCAGCCACACATTCCACTGCTGCGAAGGCTCCCAGTTCAGCCGCGCGTTGAGCGCATGCTCGGGCGTGTCCATGAGCGGCTTGCCCACGTTGGGCCCGCTCTTTTGCTCGCTTTGGGTGTACGTGTAGTTGGCCGTGGCCGACCAGGCCTGGGCGATCGGGATGCGGGTGCTCAGTTCGAGCCCGCGCGTCACGGCCTCGTCGACGTTGATGGACTGGCCGAAGGCGTCCACGCGTGGCCAGTTGCCGAAGCTCACGCAGCCGGGGCGATTCGGCGCCACGCTGTAGCTGCAGTTGAGCAGGCCCGGGCCGCTGGTGATCTTGTCCTTGAAGTCGTTGTTGAACAGCATGGCGCTGGCCGCAAAACCGCTGGGGCTGTCGAAATACACGCCCAGCTCGGTGCTGCGGCTGGTCTCGGGTTTCAGGCCCGGGCTGCCTACCAGGGGAATCGTTCCCTGGCCGCCAAAGCCGTTGATGCCCAGCGCCAGCTGCTCCACGCGCGGGGTCTTGTAGCCATTGCTCACGCCACCCTTCACGGTCCACTGCGGGGCCGCGTTCCACACGCCATAGACGCGCGGGCTGACCTTGCCGCCGAAGATGCTGTGCTTGTCGTAGCGCGCACCCAGCGTGAGCTTGAAGTTCTGCAGCAGGCTCCATTCATCCTCGGCGAACACGGCCTTCTGTGTGAAGGCGAACGTGCCCGGGGCCACGCCGTCCTTCATCTCGGCGTCCCACCACTGGCCGCCCACGGTGGTCAGGTGGTTGCTGCCCCAGGGCAGCATGAGCTTGGTGTCCAGCACCTTGCTCTGTACCTCCAGCGCGCGTGCCGTGCCCTGCACCGCACCGGGGGTGCCGGGCGGGATGGTGCGGCCGATGGTCTCGGTGCGGTTGACCATGTAGCTCGTGTCCCAGGTACCGAAGCCATAGCGCCCGGTGTGGGCCAGCGTGAGCTGGTCGCGGTGGTACTTCTGCTCGGGGCCGTAGCCGCCCTGCACACCCAGCGTGCCCAGTTGGCCGCGCGAGTTGTCGTAGGTCTGGCGGCCGGTGTCCAGGTCGAGCGTGAGGTCGTGGTACTTGTTGGGCGTGAGCGCCAGGCGAGCGCCCAGGGTGTTGACCTCGGACTTGACCGGGTTGGCCCCCATGATGGGCACCACCTCGCTACCGGCCTGCGTCACATAGCGGATGTCCGATGCACCGCGGCGGAAGCTGCTGCCGCGCAGGGACAGGCCGAGCATATCTTCCTTGATCGGGCCGCTCAGGTAGAACTTGCCCAAGCGGGTGTCGCCGAAGTCCGACTCCTCCTGCAGCGTGTAGTCGGCCGATACGGAGCCGGCCCAGGTCTTGCCGACCTTGCGCGTGATGATGTTGACCACGCCGCCCATGGCGTCCGAGCCGTACAGCGTGGACATGGGGCCTCGGATGACCTCGATGCGCTCGATGGCCGACAGGGGCGGCATGAAGCTGGTCTGCGTGCCGCCGAAATCGTTCGGTGTGACGTTGCCGGCCGCGTTCTGGCGGCGCCCGTCGATCAGGATCAGCGTGTAGTCGCTGGGCATGCCGCGGATGCTGATGTTCAGCCCGCCCGACTTGTCCGTGGCCGTGCCGATGTCCACGCCCTCCACGTCCTCCAGCGCCTGCGCGATGCTGTTGAAGCGGCTTTGCTCCAACTGCTTGCGCGTGATCACGGTGATGGAGGCCGGCGCCTCCTTGATGTCCTGCTCGAAGCCGGAGGCAGAGACGACCACCTCGCGCAACTGGGCCGTGGCAGGCTCCTGGGCCATGGCAGTGCCCCCCGCACACACGGCGGCGACCAGCAGGGAAAGGGAAGAAAGACGCAGCGGGCACGCGGCGCCGGCAGGCATGCGGATGGGCATGAGAACAACACTCCAGGGAACAACGATGGAAATCGACGGAAAGGGTCCGTGCCACGCGCTCTGAAATGTTTTGTTCTGCGGCTCAACGACGCTCGACAGCGGCAAGCGCTGTCTGCGGTGTTGACTGTATCAATCAATAACAAAAATCATTGTCATTACCATTTGCACCCGATGGATTCGCAGGCATTTGCTGCTGCGCGTGTATACGCACGCACGCGGCGCGGGCCGGCCCTCAGTACACATCGCGCCGGTAACGCCCGCTGCGCACCAGCTCGGCCATGGGCACGGGCCCGAGCAGGCCGGCGAGCGCCATGTCCACGCCCTGCGCCATGCCCTGCAGGCTGCCGCAGACGTAGATGGCAGCCCCCTGCTCCTCGACCCATGCACGCACGGTGGCGGCATGCGCCTGCAGCAGGTCCTGCACATAGACCTTGTGGGCCGGGTCGTCGCGCGAAAAGGCCAGGTCCAGCCGCGTGAGAACCCCACTGGCCTGCCAGGCGAGCAGTTCGTCGCGAAACAGGAAATCGTGCGCCGCATTGCGCTCGCCGAACAGCAGCCAGTTGGGCCCTGCCCCAGCCTGTGCGCGGGCACGCAGGTGGCTGCGCAAGCCGGCGATGCCCGTGCCATTGCCCACCAGGATCAGCGGGCGCGCAGCGTTGTCTTCGAGCCGGAAATTGCGGTGCGCGCGCAGGCGCATCTGCACGGCCTCGCCCACGGGCGCGCCATGCGTCAACCAGTGCGATGCCAGGCCCGGCGTGCCATCGTCGCGCAGGGCCTGGCGCACCACCAGGTGCACGCGGCCATCGCTGGCGAGCGAGGCGATCGAGTACTCGCGCGGTTGCGCCATGTCGCCCGGTACGCAGACCTGCACCAGGTCGCCCGACTCCCAGGCCGCAACCTCGCCGGCCGGCGGTGCCAGTTCGACCAGGTGCACCGGTGCCCCGGCGCTGCCGGGATTGAGGTGGCTGCGCGCGGCCAGCGTCCATGGGCCAAAGGCCGTGGCCTCCCAGGCGGGCAGTTCGCTCAGGCTGGAGACCTGGGCCAGGTGGTGCTGCCAGGCCGTGAGGGCATCGGGATCGCCGTTGTCCATCTCCACGCACTCGAACAGCGGCACCGCGCCGCGTGCGCGCAGCCAGGCATCGAGCTGGCGGCCAAAGCCGCAGAAGTGCGCGTACTGGCGGTCGCCCAGGGCCAGCAGGCCGTACTGCAGCTGCGACAGATCGGCTGCGGCGCCCTCCTCCGAGCCCATGCAGGCCTGCTGGAACGCGGCGGCATTGTCGGGCGCATCGCCCTCGCCGTAGGTGCTGGCCAGGAACAGCGCACGCCGGCTGCGCGCCAGTAGGCCCGCATCGAGCTGGTCCAGCGTGCACAGGTGCACCGGCTCGCCGGCCGTGTGCAGCAGGCGCGCTGTCTCGCGCGCAAGCTCCTCGGCCTGGCCGGTCTGGCTGGCATAGACCACCAGCAGCGGTTGCACGCCTTCGCGCGCCGATGCCAGGGCCTGGGCCTGCGCGGCCTGGGCGCGGTGCCTGCGCCGCTCGCGCAGCCAGATGGCGGCACACATGGCGGCGTACAGCAGCACCAGGGCGGCGGCAGCGGCCAGCCGCACAGTGGGATCAGAAAAGTTCATTGAAATTCGGGAAAGCGCTCGCGCCAGGCCGGGGTCGCAGTCCACCGGGCCCCCTGGTCCGCGCGCTCGCACAGCAGCGCGGCCACGCCCTGCCCTGTGGCAAAGGCCAGGCCTTCGACCGGCCCCAGCACCGTGAGCACCGTGGCCAGGGCATCGGCGTGCATGCACTCGGGGTGCAGCACCGTCACGCTGGCCAGCGCATGGGCCACCGGCTCACCAGTGCGCGGATCGATGGTGTGCGAGTAGCGCCGCCCGCCATGCTCGAAGGCATGCCAGTGGTCGCCCGAGGTGGCGATCGCCATGTCCTTCAGCGGCAATGCCCGGGCCGGGTCTGCGGCCTCGCCTGCCACGGCCACGCGCCAGGGCTGTCCACCGGGCCGCGTGCCGCTGGCGCGCAGCTCGCCGCCCACCTCGGCCAGGAAATCGGTCCATCCCTGCGCTTGCAGGGCCTGCACCACCAGGTCCACCGAATAGCCCTTGGCAATGCCCGACAAGTCCAGCTGCAGGCCGCCAGGCTGCAGCGCCTGCATGGCATCGTCGCGCAGCACCAGGCCAGCGCCAGGCGGGCGCAGGGCCGCCAACTCCGGCACCAGAGGCATCGCCGCCGGTGCGCTGTGGTCGGCATGCGGATCGGGCCGCGGGCCAAAGCCCCAGCGGCTCACCAACGCCCCCACGCCCACGTCGAACGCGCCCCCACTGGCCGCCGCCCACTGCCGCGCAGCCTGCAGAACCAAGAAGAACTCGGGCGACAGCGTGTGCCAGCTGCCCGCCGGCGCGCGGTTGAAGCGCGAGACCTCGGAGTCTGGCTCCCAGCTGCTCATCTGCCGCACGACCAGCGCCAGTGCATCCTCGATGGCAGCGCGCACGGGCGCCAGCGGCGCGAACTGCGGGTTGCACAGGCGCACCGACCAGGTGGTGCCCATGGCCTCGCCGGCCAGGGTCTGCAAGGCCGTGGAATCGGCCGCGCGCACGGGTGCATGCGGCGCGGCATGGCCGGCACCGCCGAACGACACCCGGGCGGCAAGGGGCGCAGCGCCTGCGGCTGCGCGCCCGAACCCGGGGCCGTAGTGCACCTTGATGGTCATGCGCGCAGCAACCTCACCATCGACTGGTCAGGGCAGGACTTCGAGCGTACCCACGTACGACAGGCGGCGTTCCTTGGCCTGGGGCAGCGAGGTCTTGTCGTCCTTGGCGTCCGCGTCCACCCAGTACATGCCGGCGGCAGGCCAGGTCACGCTGAACTCGCCCTTGGCATCGGTGGTGGCCTTGATCTCGCCGACCTTGTCGCGGTAGCGCGTGGCACCCGCCACCAGCACCACTTCGAGGTTGGCCGCAGGCTTGCCGTCCACGTGGAAGGCGAAGGTGGCCTTCTCGCCCTTCACCAGGTCGTTGGGGTGCGTCACAGGCACCAGCTCCAGGCCCTGGCCCGTGGGCTTGATGGCGCTGGGCTTGCCGACCGTGATGAAGGTCTCGATGCGGCCGGCGGACTGCGTGACCTTGAGGTCCTGCGCGTCGGCCGGCACTTCGGCCGCGAACTTCTCGGCCGTGCCACGCCAGCGCTTGTTCTGGCCGGCCTTGTCCTTGTAGGTGGCGTTCAGGCCGCTGTTGACCACGGCCAGGTGGTAGGTACCGGGCTGCGTGAGGTTCAGGTCGAACACGCTGCGCAGCTTGCCGCGGTGCGCGTTCTCGGGCTTGATCGAGGAGCCATCGGGTGCCACCACCACGAGGTTGTCCAGGCCCAGCGGCACATGGTTGAAGAAGAACAGGTCGTTGGACACGGCGGCATCCACCGTGACCCACTCGGCCTTGGAGAGCACCGTGGTCGATGGCAGGAGCCAGACATTGTGGGCCTGGGCCGAGAAGGCACCGCACAGCAGGGCGAAGCAGGTGGCGATACGGGTCTTGAATTGCATGGAAGGTCTCCGGGTAGGGGGGGTAATGCGGTCAGGGCTTGAGGTCGAGGGTGACCTCGCCGAGCTCGCTGCTGCCCTTGGCACTCAGCTGCTGGGCCTTGGCGGCGGGCCAGGTGAAGGGGATCGTCACCAGTTCGCGGCCGCCGACCTCGCGCGAGGCCTCGACCACCAGCTTGTAGCTGCCGGCGGGCAGCGTGGCCAGTTGCTTGGTGCCTTCGTTGAAGGCCACCTGGTGCTTGCCCACGGGGCGCGTGGGGCTGGTCACGCCATCGATGGGCACGGCCAGGTCACGACCCGTGCGGCGCCACCACTGGCGCAGGTCCTTGAGCCACTTGGCGCCCTCGTCGTTCTTCATCTTCACGTCGTACCAGACGGCCAGGGTGGAGGCCACCGAGTTGTCGGCACGCTCGACCCACATCGCCACGTAGGGGCGGTGGTACTCGGCCACGTCCAGGAGCGGGATCTCCACGCCCACGCCCAGGCCGGCCGCGAAGGCCGGGGCCCCCAGGCAGGCGCCCAGCGCCATGCTGTAGCGCAGGTGCAAATGCTTCGTCACAGGCATTTTTCGTTTCTTTCGGTTCAGTGGATAAACAGGAGCGCCAGCACCACCGGTATCACCAGCCCCATGCCCACCATGGGCCAGGTGAAGGGGCGGTTGCCCGCGTGCATCTTGAGGATGAACAGGCCGGTGACGGTGAACACCAGGCAGGCGGCGGCGAAGATGTCGATGAACCAGCTCCAGGCAGCGCCCGTGTTGCGGCCCTTGTGCAGGTCGTTGAGGTAGGAGATCCAGCCGCGGTCGGTGCGCTCGTACTCGGCCTCGCCGTCGGCCAGGTTCACGCGCAGCCAGGCATCGCCGCCGGGGCGCGGCAGCGAGACATAGATCTCATCGGCCGACCATTCGGCCTCGCGCCCCGCCGCGTCCACCGACCACTGTGTGCGCGCCCAATCCTGCAGCGCGGCAGGCAGCGGCCCTCGGTCCTTGGGCGGTGGCGGTGCGGCCTTGAGCGTGGTGAGCAGCGCATCGGGCAACGTGGCCTGCTGGCTCACCACCCTGGGCTTGGCCTCGATCTGCCCGGCATGGTTGAGCGTGAAACCGGTCACCGCGAACAGCAGCATGCCGATGAGGCACATGGCCGAGCTGACCCAATGCCATTCGTGCAGCGTCTTGAGCCAGTATGACCGGCGCCGGTTGTCCTGTGGTTTGTTCATTCCTGGAGGGGTACGCGCGGATTGCCTTGCAAGAAGACGGGTGCGCCAGATGCGAAGCCGACATTCTAGTTTCAGAGAATGACAACCATTTGCATTTGCACAATCTTTACCTTGAGAAGTCAAGGGATTGGCTGGCCTCCATCTGACCTCACGGGCCGTCTTGGAATGAAGCAAAACAAGAATAGTTATCATTCCTATGCTTTTCACTTCCGGTCGCCACGCGGCGGACACCGCCGCTCTATCCCCATGTCCTTCCCGCACGCGCTGACCGACCTCTACGTACAGCACCACGGCTGGCTGCGCAGCTGGCTGCTGCGGCGCCTGGGCCATGCGGACGATGCGGCCGACTTCGCGCAGGACACCTACCTGCGCGTGATCGAGTCGCGCACCGTGCTGGCCGACATCCGCGAGCCGCGCGCCTTCCTGACCACCGTGGCCAAGCGCGTGGTGGCCAACCACCTGCGCCACCGCGAGATCGAGCGCGCCTACCTCGAAACGCTGGCCCACATGCCCCAGGCCCTGGCGCCCTCGCCCGAGGACCGCGCCATCGTGCTCGAGACGTTGCTGGAGATCGACGCCATCCTCGACGGCCTGCCGCCCAAGGTGCGCACCGCCTTCCTCTGGGCGCAGCTCGACGGCATGCCCTATGCCGAGATCGCCGAGCGCATGGGCGTCTCGCTCAGCTCGGTCAAACAGTACATGGCGCGCGCCATACGGCACTGCTACTTTCCAGGGGCGGGCGCATGAGCGCCCACCCGCCCTCGTCCACGGGCGCGACGCTGCCCGCCCCGGTGGTGGACGCGGCCGTGGAATGGCTGGTGCACCTGTGGTCCGGCACGGCCACGGCCGAGAGCCGGGCCGACTGGCAACGCTGGCGCGCCGCCCACCCGCAGCACGAGCAGGCCTGGCAGCAGATCGAGGCCACCGACACGCGCCTGCGCGGACGCAGCACGGCCGGCATGGTGACGGCCGCCACCGCTGTGAGCACGCTGGCCGGCCCCGCGTCGCCGCGCCGGCGCCATGCGCTGCGCGGCATCGGCGGCCTGGCCGCCGGGGGTATTGCCGCCTGGCTGGGCTACGAACAACTGCCCTGGCGCGGCTGGGGTGCCGACCTGCGCACGGCCCGGGGCGAGCAGCGCAGCACCACCCTGCCGGACGGCACGCGCATCGTGCTCAACACCGGCAGTGCGCTGGACGTGCGCTACACCGCGGGCCTGCGCCGCCTGCACCTGCGCGAGGGCGAGGTGCTCGTGACCACGGCGCACGACGGTGCCGCCCAACCGCCCCGCCCGTTCGTGGTGGACACGCCCGCTGGGCACATCCGCGCGCTGGGGACCCGCTTCACCGTGCGGCACGACGGTGGGGCCAGCGAGGTCGCCGTGTATGAAGGCGCAGTGGAGCTGAGCCCCCTGGACAGGCCGGACGCCACCGTGCGCGTCGATGCCGGCCAGTCGGCGCGGCTCACCCCCCGTGCCGCCACCGCACCCAGCGCGGGCCCGGTGGAACCCGCCTGGCCCGAAGGTGTACTGGTGGCCTCCGACATGCGGCTGGCGGACTTCGCGGCCGAATTGCAGCGCTACCGCGGCGGCATGGTCAGCGTGGCGCCCGAGGTGGCACACCTGCGCCTGTCGGGCGTGTTCCCGCTGGCGGACACGGACCGCATCCTGCAGTCACTGGCCCAGGTGCTGCCCGTCGAAGTGCGCATCCCCGTGCGCTACTGGGTGCGCATAGGCGCCCCGCCGCACGGCCGGGGTTGAGCCCGGCATCGGACGCTGCTTTTTTTTGCACCGGGTCTGTACCTTTCACGCGCTCGCGTGACAAGGGAGGGAATAGCGCATTTCTTTCCTCTCACCTTCCATCCGACCACCATGCCCACCGCACCCCGGCACCCCGCTGCCCGCCCGACCGCCTGCCCGACCCTCTTCACCCTGCGCCCCACGGCCGTGCTGGCGGCCACGCTGGCCAGCGCACTGCTCGCCAGCGTGGCCCTGCCCGCCCCTGCGCAGGCGCAGCAGCAGGCCGCGCAGGCCAACCGCAGCACCAGCTACGGCATCCCCGCCGGCCCGCTGGAGCCCGCGCTCACGGCCTTTGCCAAGGCCTCGGGGGTGCTGCTGGCCTACACGCCGGACCTGGTGCTGGGCCGCAGCAGCCCGGGCCTGCAGGGCAGCCACACACCGGCCCAGGCGCTGGCCGCCCTGCTGGTGGGCACCGGCCTGCAGGCCGTGGTGGCCGACAACGGCACCTACACCCTGCGCCGGGCCCCCATTCCCACCCCATCGCCGGGAACAGCCGGTGCAGCGGCACCCGCCGGCAGCGTCACCCTGTCCGAAGTGCGCGTGACGGCCGAGGCACCGCGCAGCGATGCCACCACCGAGGGCACAGGCAGCTACACCGCGCGCGGGCCCAGCGGCACCGCCACGGGCCTGGCACTCTCGCTGCGCGAAACACCGCAGTCCGTCAGCGTGATGACGCGCCAGCGCATGGACGACTTCCAGCTGGAAACGCTGACCGACGTGATGGAGCAGACGCCCGGCATCAGCACCTACCGCCAGGGCAACGCCACCGACTTCCAGGCGCGCGGCTCCAGCGTCAACCTGCAGACCGATGGCGTGCGCCAGCTCACCAGCGGCTGGTACTACTTCACCAGCACCATGTTCGCGCTGGACGACATGGCCGAGATCGACCGCGTCGAGGTGCTCAAGGGCTCCTCGGGCCTGGTCAACGGCTATGGCAGCGCGGGCGCCACCGTCAACATGGTGCGCAAGCGGCCCACGGCCGAGTTCCAGGCACACGTGGGCGCCAGCGCCGGCAGCTGGAACACCCTGCGCAGCGACGTCGACGTGAGTGGCCCGCTCAACGCCAGCGGCAGCCTGCGCGGGCGCATCGTGGCCTCGGCATCGGACGCCGATTCGTTCCGCGATCATGAGAAGAGCAACAGCCAGATGCTGTTCGGCGCGCTGGAGGCGGACATCGGGCCCCAGACCACCGTCAACGGCGGCTTCACCTTGCGCCGGCGCGAGCTGCGCGGCATGGGCAGCACCCAGCCCATCCAGCGCACCACCAGCACGGGCGAAGCAGTTGCCTGGTTGCCGCGCTCCTTCAACCCCGGCGCGCCCTGGGCCGGCTATGAGCAGGAATCGCTCAATGTCTTCGGCAGCGTGGAGCACCGCTTTGCCGCCGACTGGTCGGCCAAGCTGCAGTTCTCGCACCAGAGCGTGCAGATGGACGACATGCTGCTGGGCTACCTGTACGACCGCAACAGCATCGCCACCGCGCCCTACCAGGACATCGACAACCGCAACTGGACGGTGAACCTGGATGTGAAGGGCCCCATCGAGCTCTTCGGCCGCAAGCATGAGCTGCTGATGGGTGCGGGCACGGCGCGCTACCGCGGCGAAATGCAGACCAGCAACAGCGTGCGCGTGCCGCTCACCAGCCTGGGCCTGGCCTACGCCGATGGCGGCGCGCAGATTCCCACGCCCGACTGGAGCCGCTACACCTATGGCGCCAACCTGTTCTCGCGCAAGCAGCACTACGCCTATGCGGCAGGGCGCTTTCACCTGGCCGACCCGCTCAAGCTGATCACCGGCGTGCGCGTGACCGACTATGCGCAGCGCGACACCACGCCCTTCTGGTGGAACTACGACCTCAAGGAACACGGCGTGGTCACGCCCTATGCGGGCCTGGTGTTCGACGTGCAACCGAATGTCTCGCTGTACGGCAGCACCACCAACATCTTCGAGGCGCAGAGCGGCCAGGACGAGCAGGGCCGCGCCCTGCCGCCCGAGAAAGGCGTGACCTACGAAGTCGGCGCCAAGGGCGAGTTCTTCGACAAGCGCCTGAACGCCAGCATCAGCCACTTCTGGATGAAGACCGACAACACCGCAGAGGAAACCGGCAACCTCACCCCATCGGGCGACATGGCCTACCGCGCCGTGACAGGAGCCACGCGGCGCGGCTGGGAGGTCGAGCTTTCCGGCGAGATCGCCAAGGGCTGGCAAGCCCAGGGCAGCTACGTGACGCAAAGCAGCAGCCTGACCAGTGCCAGACAGCACCCCAAGCACCAGTTCAAGCTGGGCACCACCTACCGCCTGGGAGGCAGCGCGCTGCAGGGCCTGACGGTGGGCGCGGCCACGCGCTGGCAAAGCGAGACGTCCACCCGCAACGACGCCGCGGCGCTGTCGCAGAAGTCCTACTGGCTGGTGGACCTGATGGCCCGCTACCAGGTGAACCGCCACCTGAGCGTGGGCGCCAACATCAACAACCTGTTCGACAAGAAGTATCTCTCGGGCGTCACCAACTTCGGCAGCCTGCACTACACCTGGGGCGCGCCGCGCAGCTTCAACCTCAATATGCGCTACACGTTCTGAGGCAGCAGCGCACGGTGGCGGGCGCCGATCAGTCCATGGTCACGTGCGCGTTCTTCACCACCTGGGCCATGCGCGCCAGCTCGCTGCGCATGAAGGCGGCGGAGACCTCGGGCGTGCTGAGCCTGATCTCGTAGCCCTGGGCGACCAGCGCATCGCGCGCCTCGGGCATGGCCAGGGCATTCCTGAAGCCGGTGACCAGGCGTGCCACCTCGGCCTTGGGGATGCCGGCCGGCGCCACGGCGGCGATCCAGCCGTCGAGTTCGTAGCGCGGCAGACCTTGCTCGGCGATGGTGGGCACATCGGGCAGCGAGGGCACGCGCGTGGCCGTGCTCACGCCCAGGGCACGCAGCGTGCCGGCCTTGATGTGCGCGGCCGCCGGTGCCACCGCCACCACGCCGAGCTGCACCTGCCCCCCCAGGATGTCGTTCATCAGCGGGCCCATGCCCTTGTACGGGATGTGCTTGATATCGAGCTGCGCCTGCTCCACAAACATGGCTGCACCCAGGTGCAGGATGGTGCCATTGCCCGACGAGCCGTAGTTCAGCACGCCCGGCTTGGCCTTGGCCAGCGCGATCAGCTCCTTCACGTTCTTCGCCGGCACTGCCGGGTGCGCCACCAGCACGAAGGGCGTGGCGCCGATGATGGTGAGGGGCGTGATGTCCTCGATGGAGTCGAAGGGGATGTTCTTGTAGACGCTGGGGTTGACCACATGGTTGTTGGACACCACGCCGATCACCGAACCGTCCTTGGGCGCGCGCACCAGCTGCGTGGTGCCGGTGATGCCGCCAGCACCGGGCAGGTTCTCGATCACCACCGGCTGCCCCAGTGCCTTGGCCAGGCTGGTGCTGATGGCCCGGATGGCACCGTCCGCGCCCGAGCCGGCCGACAGCGGCAGGATGATGCGCAGGGGCTTATCGCCCAACTGGGCCAGCGCGAGGCCGGGGACCGCGAGGGTTGCAGCGCCCCAGGCCAGGGCGCGGCGGCGGGAGTGCGTGGGTGTCGATGGCATGGTCTTGTCTCCAGAAATGTGAGGACCACCCGGGACACGCAGACTGCCGCCGCGTTCAGGCCCGAGCGGGAGCGGGAAAAAATCAAGCCACGGCGGCGGCTTCCTGAAGGGCCTGCACCTGGGCCGGCGTGTAGCCCAGGCCGGCGAGCAGTTCGGCCGTGTGCTGGCCCAGCCGGGGTGGGTCGGCGCGTACCGGCAGGCGCTGGCCATCCAGGCGCAGCGGCAAGAGGGTCACGCGCGCCGTGCTGCCGGCACGCTCGCCGTCGGGCAGCGTGATGTCGGCCAGGCCGCCAGTCGCGTTCAGGTGCGGGTCGTCGAACAGCTGCTCGGGCCGCATGATGGGCGCGAACGGCAGGCCGTGGCGCTCGAAGATGGCCGACAGCTCCTCGGCCGTGTGCAGCGCCAGGCGCTGGCGCAGCTCGGGCAGCAGCGTGGCGCGGGCGCGCACGCGGTCGTTGTTGCTGGCCAGGCCGGCGTCGGTCTTGAGGTCGGCATAGCCCATGGCGTCGCAGAAGGTGGTCCACTGCGCATCGCTCACGGCGGCCAGGAATATCTGCCCGCCGTCCTTCACGCTGAACACGTCGTACACGGCCCACGAGGAAATGCGGTCGGGCATGGGCGCGGCGGGTTGGCCCGTGACGGCGTACTGCATCATGTGCTGGCCGACCAGGAAGACATTGTTCTCGAACAACGCCGAATCGACCTCCTGGCCGCGCCCCGTGGCCGCGCGCTGCATCAGTGCCGCCATGGCGCCGATGGCGCCGAACATGCCGCCCATGATGTCGTTGACGCTGGTGCCCGCGCGCAGCGGATCGCCCGGGCGCCCGGTCATGTAGGCCAGGCCACCCATCATCTGCACCACCTCGTCGAGGGCCGTGCGGTGCTCGTACGGTCCGGGCAGGAAGCCCGCGTGGTTCACGTAGACCAGGCGCTCGTTCAGGCGCGACAGCGCCGCGTAGTCCAGCCCGTACTTGGCCATCACGCCGGGCTTGAAGTTCTGCGCCACCACGTCGGCCGACGAGGCCAGGCGGATGGCCACCTCCAGCCCCTCGGGCGTGCGCAGGTCCAGCGCAATGCTCTTCTTGTTGCGGTTGAACATGGGGAAGAAGCCGGCACCGGCACCCAACAGGTGGCGCGTGCGGTCGCCATCCACCGGTTCGACCTTGATGACCTCGGCCCCCAGGTCGGCCAGCACCATGCCGCAGGTGGGGCCCATGACCATGTGGGTGAACTCCACCACGCGCAGGCCGGCCAGGGGCAATGCGGCAGGGGCGGATGAAGACGGGGAGGCGGCAGTGTGGTTCAGGGAAGCATTCATGGGGCAGGACGATAAACGGTTCAGGCCAGTGCGGGTGCCACCTGCGGCAAGTGACTGCGGGGCAACCCGGCCTGCCACAGCGTGCCGTGCAAGGTCTCGCCGGCGAGCCAGCCCGCCACCCGCTGGCGCAGGGCGAGCAGCGCGGCCACGTCGAGACCGGTGGCCACACCCATGCGTTCGAGCATGAAGGCCAGGTCTTCGGTGGTGACGTTGCCGCTGGCACCCGGCGCGTGCGGGCAGCCGCCGATGCCGGCCAGGCAGGCATCGAAGCGGGTGATGCCGGTCTGCCAGGCCGCATAGGCGTTGGCCAGGCCCATGCCGCGCGTGTCGTGGAAGTGCGCGCAGGCCAGGCGTTCGCCCACCAGGGCCCGGGCTTTCTCGAACAGGCGCCGCACGCCCGCCGGGTCGGCATAGCCCACGGTGTCGGCCAGGCTCACGCGGTCGGCACCGGCATCGAGCAGGGCCTGCAGGAGGCGCAGCACCTCGCTCTCGGCCACCTCGCCCTGCAGGGTGCAGCCAAAGGCCGTGCCCACGCCGCCTTCGATCAGGGTGCTGCTGCCCGCGGCGTCGCGTGCGGCGCGGATGCGCGCCACCTCGGCCACCACCTCGTCGGGCGTCTTGCGCAGGTTGGCCAGGCTGTGCGCATGGCTGGCCGACAGCGGCACCACCATCAGGTGGGCGCCGCACCCGATGGCACGCTCGGCCCCCCGAAGGTTGGGCACCAGCACCGAGGCCGTGAGGCCCGGCAGCGTGAGCGCATGCGCCAGCACCTCGGCCGTGTCGGCCAGCTGGGGCAAGAGGCGTGCGGGCACGAAGGAGCCGACCTCGATCTCGCGCTGGCCCGCGGCGTAGGCCGCATCCAGCCATTCGATCTTGTGCGCGGTGGAGACGATGGTGGCAATGCTCTGCAGGCCATCGCGCAGGCCGACCTCGCGGAGGATGGCGGTGGTGGGCTGGGGGTTCACGGTGTTTCTCGCGGTGGTCATGGGGTGGGTGAATTTTAAAAATTCCATGACGCCACATGAACTCAATTTAGGAACACCTAAAATTCCTGATCGGAATATCTGAATCCTGACCGCATGCGACCGCTCGACCTGCAAACGCTCAAACTCTTCGTGGCCGTCTGCGAGCACCGCAACATTGCGCGTGCGGCCGAGCAGGAGTCCATCGTCGGCTCGGCCGTGAGCAAGCGGCTGGCGCAACTCGAAGACACGGTGGGCACGCCGCTCTTGGTGCGCAAGCGCCACGGCATGGCGCCCACGCCCGCAGGCGAGACCCTGCTCGAGCATGCGCGCGCCATGCTCGCCAGCGTGGGCCGGATCGAGCGCGACATGGCCGCCTTTGCGACCGGCATCAAGGGCCATGTGCGCGTGCTGGCCACGGCCTCGGTGATGGCCGAGTCGCTGGCCGAAGACGTGGCCGCCTTTCTGCAGGACCCGGCGCACCGCGACATCCAGATCAGCATGGAGGAGCGCGTGAGCCCCGACGTGGTGCGCGGCATCCGCGAGGGCAGCGCCTCCATCGGCATCTGCTGGGACGCGGCCGACCTCACGGGCCTGGCCACCTGCAGCTACCGGCATGACCACCTGGCCATCGTGGCCCATGCCAGCCACCCGGTGGCGCAGCAGGCGAGCGTGCGCTTCGCCGACGTGCTGGGGCACGAATTCGTGAGCATGCCGGCGCTGAGCGCCGTGCAGCTGCTGCTGACCCGCGCCGCCGCCGTGGAGGGCAAGGCCCTGGCGCACCGGGTACAGGTCTCCAACTTCGACGCCGCGCTGCGCGTGGTGCGCGCCAACCTGGCTATCAGCGTGGTGCCGCGCGAGGTGGCAGCGCCCTTCGCCGAAACCGCGCCGGTGCGCATCGTCGACCTGTCCGATCCCTGGGCCGACCGGCGCTTTGCCCTGTGCTGGCGCGGGCCGGACGCCCTCACCCCGGCCGCCCGCCTGCTGGTGGACCACCTGGCGGCACGTGCTTAGGGGCTTGCCGGCCGGCGCGCGACCAGGGAGTACATCAGCGGCATGCGCGCCATGCCCGGCGGCATGCCCCAGCGCCGCCCGCCCAGGTCCTGCATGTCCTCGAAGGCGCACCAGCCGTTCATGTACGGGTATTCCTCCAGTGCCTCGATCCGCAGGCCCGCGCCCAGCAACGCCGCCACCACGCGGCCGATGCCCCAGGCGAACTCGTGGCTGGGGTGGGGGTTGGAGAAGGCCTCGGGCGCTCCCGACCCCTCCCCTTCGCGCGCCTGCTGGGTCTCGCCCACATAGTCGCCCACGCCGGCCTCGGGCACCGGCGCGTCGTTGAAGTAGTCGTAGCGGGGCCGCCATTGCGGGTCGAACACCAGGGCCGCGGGGTGGAATTCCACAAAGACGAAGCGCCCGCCCGGGCGCAGCGCCCCGGCAATGCCGCGCGCCCAGCGCGCCAGGTCCGACAGCCAGCAGATGGTGCCGTAGGAGCTGAACACGGTGTCGAAAGCCCCGCCCGGCCCTTGCGCAGCCGCCAGCCCGTCGAAGTAGTCGTACACATCCGAGCGCACGAACCCGGCGGCGATGCCGCTGGCCTCGGACAGCGCCCGTGCAAAGGCAATCGCCTCGTCCGAGATGTCCACGCCGGTCACCCGCGCGCCCAGGCGGGCGAGGCCCAGGCTGTCCTGCCCCGCATTGCACTGCAGGTGCAGCACGGCCTGGCCGTGCAGATCGCCCAGCAGCGCGATCTCCTCGGGGAACAGCGGCGAGCCGCCGGCCCGGAAAAACGCGGCCTGGTCGCCCTTGTGGCGGTTGTGGGCACGGGTGGCTGCGTTCCAGGACAACCGGTTGGCCTCGTGCAGGTGCTTGTATTCCATGGATTCCTCGCTAGGCGACATGCCCGACGGCCGGAATGCTACTCGTTCCGCCCCGCCGTGGCAGTGCCGCAACACTTCGCAAAAAAGGCCCCTGGTTAATGGGGTTTGCGTATATCAGTGCTGCATTCAGAGCTATTAAACTTGTAGCAAAATCGTTTCCAAGCTATATTCGCAGCGTCTTGCGGGCAGTGTCCGGCGGGCCGCCACTGTTTTCCATACACACCGCGCGAGGAGAAGCTTGCATGAGCTCCAAGGAAAATTTCGCCATCAACCAGCTGTTCGAGCGGCTGGAATGCCGCTATGCGCTGCGTGTGCTCTGGGCCCTGCGTGACGGACACCCCCAGACCTTCCGCCTGCTGCAAGACAGCGTGGGCGGCATCACCCCCAACACGCTCAACACCCGCATCAAGGAGCTGCGCGAGGCCGGCCTGGTCGACCACGGCAGCGACGGCTACACCGTCACCCCCTCGGGCACCGACCTGCTCAAGCGCCTGAGCGACGTGCAGGCCTTTGCCACGCGCTGGGTGGCCAGCCGGGTCAAGAAGCCTGCCGCGTAAAATCGGGCGCACCTTTCAACCGGCAGTGACCGATTGCGCCGCAACGGCCCCCTGCTCTCCCTCCACAAGCCAACAAGGATTTTCATGGCGCTCACCACCACCGCATCCGGCCTGCAGTACGAAGACACCACCGTGGGCGACGGCGCAGAAGCCACCAAGGGCCAGAACGTATCGGTGCACTACACCGGCTGGCTCTACAACAACGGCGAACAAGGCGCCAAGTTCGACTCCAGCCGCGACCGCAACGACCCCTTCGAGTTCTCGCTGGGTGCCGGCATGGTCATCAAGGGCTGGGACGAAGGCGTGCAGGGCATGAAGATCGGCGGCCAACGCACGCTGATCATCCCCGCAGCCCTGGGCTACGGTGCCCGCGGCGCTGGCGGCGTGATCCCGCCGAACGCCACGCTCAAGTTCGACGTGGAACTGCTCAAGGTCGGCCGCTGATTTCAGCGCCCCCTGGCAACAACGACAAAGCGGCCCACGGGCCGCTTTTTTCATGGCCGGGCGAAATGGACGTCAGTCAAACAGGGCCTTGTCCAGCCGCGCGAACTTGGCATCGCCCACAGCCTCGCGGATCTTGGGGGCCAGTGCGGCCAGGTCCGAAAAGCTGCCCACCCCCTCCACCGCCAGGTTCAGGCGAAAGCCCCGAAGGCCGAGGCCGGCCGTGAGCTCCGTCGCGATGGGATAGGCGTCCTTGTAGCGCTGCTGCTCGGAGCGCCCACTGCCCTGGATGGCCTCCATCGCCACCGTGGCCTCGAACGAGGTGCTGGACGCAGCGGCGGCAGCCGCGGCTG
>NZ_AKJX01000178.1 GCF_000276605.1 Acidovorax sp. CF316
TGCCGCGACCGCACAGCAGCAGCGCGACGGCACCGAGCAGCGAGCCGCGCCAGTACAGACGCGTGTAGCGGAAGTCCGCGTCCATGCCGCTGCCCTTCAGCTTGCGCACGCACAGGTGCACGGTCATGTTGGCGTCAAGGCTCTGGGCCAGCAGCCCGGCCATGAAATCTACGATCAATCCGGCATCGCGCGCCGGCACGAAGGGCTGGTCGTCGCGTAGCGGGACGTCCACCATGCGCGCCAGTGCCAGATCCTCGCCGTCGAAGAGGCTCGTGAGCACCTCGCGCTGAAAGGCATCTGTCGCCATCCAGAACGCGGCGCTGGCACCGCTGGCGAGCAGCTCGTTGGCCAGGGTCAGCGGCCGGCGGCCCATCATCGGGTGGCGCATCACGTTGCCCAGCAGGGAGTTGGGGCGGTCATCCCACAGCGGGGTGTCCAGGTTCACCCCCGCGGCGACCAGTTCGGCAACGGTGCCTGCGTCGCGCTCCTGCCAGTACAGGCGCTCCAGTCGGCGTTGATCGCTCATGGCCGGCGGCGCAACGGAGCGCGCGCCCAGCGTCTCCAGCACGGCCAGCACGTCCGGCCGGTCCTTGAAGAAATCCACACTGTTGAAGAGCAGGCTGCCCCGCACCTGCTCCGGGTGCAGGGCCCAGCGGATCTGCGCGTTGACGTCCACGCCCTCGCGCGACGCCAGCACGGCCAGCAGCTCGGGATGGTCGCAGAGCGCGCGCAGCACATACTCCGAGCGCCACAGCGCCGCCGGGTCGGCCTGTGGCGCCTGGACGAACGTGCGCAGCAGCGCCGGGGTGTTCTTGCCGCCGTAGCGCTGCACAACCTCTGCGACCTCGTCGACCCAGGCCAAGCAGGCGGTCAGGTCGACGCCCGCGTTCAGCAGCGCCGACACCGCCTTGCCCAGTCCGGCCTTGGCCGCATGCACCAGAAGCGGTGCGCCATCGACCACGGCGTTCTTCGGTGCACCGTCCTTGATGGCCTTGGCGAAGGCCGCCTCCTTGCCGTCGAGCAGCAGCTCCAGCAGCTGCTCCTCCTCGGTCAGCGTCGGCGCCGGGAAGGCCTTGGCCGCCACCTTCTTGCCGCCTTGGTAATGCAGCGTTCGCGTTTCGCCGACCTGCCCGTACCAGATGCGCACCCGGATGTGCGTCGCGCCGGCGTCGTGCAATGCCTGGATGTGCGCCTTCTCCAGCTCGTCGCCGGATGAGCTGTCGATCACGAAGCGCAGGGTCTCGCCGCGCAGCGACGTACTAGCCAAGAAGGGCTTCTCCCAATCGTCGAAGCAATCTTGCAGCGGCGCGGGCCACTGGTCGGCGAACTGGCCGACTGCGGCCTGGAGGTGACCATGCAGCGCGGAGAGCATAAGGGCATCGGCGCCGATGCAGGTAAAGGTCAGGATGTTGGAAGACATGAGGGGTGGTGTAGAAAGGCGAGAAGGCGTCCGAGGCGCCATTGTGTCCAGGCTCGATGCCCGCTAGATTGACAATTTGTCCACACACCCATATTCAGCCTTTGCGACCTTCAATCGACGTTGCAAATTCGGCTTTAGATTTTGCTATCGGATAGAAGCGTGCGAACTGCCGCGTAGGAAAGGACGCAGCGGCCGAACCAACACTGTAGGAGATCCCTGAAGGTAAATTGGCATGCCTGCCTAGGTCCATCCGCCGTTGCAAGCCGTACTTTGAGGGTTTTCCAACCCAGCTGCGGCAGGCGTCAATCGAGCACCCTGCGGGCAACTCCAAGGAGACCATCATGAGCGAGCTTCGTACCAGTCCACTTGATCCCGAGAACAAACCTGGCGCTGGTGCCGTCGTCGGGGGCGCGGCAGGAGGGATTGCCGGTGGAGCCGCTGCCGGAGCCCTGGCAGGGGGTTTGACTGGGCCAGCAGGCGCTGCCGTAGGGGCTGTCGTTGGCGCTGTGGCGGGCGCCGTCATGGGTAGCAAGGCAGCGGATCCCGCTGTTGAAGATACCTATTGGCGCGAGAACTTTTCTTCGCGGCCCTATGCCGGCGGATCGACCTACGACGAGTATCAACCTGCCTATCGCTATGGCGTCGATTCCTATTCCAAGTACCCCAATCGCACGTACGAAGACATCGAACCCGAGCTCGGCAGAGACTGGGGCGGAGTCAGGGGACGGTCCTCACTCGAATGGGAGAAGGCAAAGCACGCAACCCGGGATGCATGGCATCGGGTGAGCAATGCTGTGGAACGGGCAGTTCCCGGTGACTCCGACAAGGATGGTCGCTAACAACTGCATGCGGGGCATCTTCAATGCCTTTTTGCTTACTTCAACTCTTGGAAAAACCATGCAAGAAAAACCCAATGATCCACATCCTCTCAGCGACCTTGCCTACGACTGGATCACCTTGATTCAGAACAAGGCCCAGGCATTGATGGCGTACGACCAGTACATCAAGGACGCCGAAGCTGCAGGCTCGCCAGAGTGCGCCGCATTCTTCAAGAAGGTCCACGACACCGACAAAGCACAGCTCGCCGAAGCAAAACAGCATATGCTGGGGGTGCTTCAAGGCAATATGGGTGCTACCAAGTAGGTTCCAAGCACCCGTGCACCCTATCCAGGCTGCATAGAACCAGTCCTGCAGTTTGAGCAGGCGAAGAAGTAGGCCATCAGCGCAGGCAGTCACAGATCGATGAGCCCGCGTAAGTCCGCTGCTGCGGCTTTGCCTCAACGCTGCCAGCCTATCCCGTGTACTCCGTTCGCGATCGCCGATCTCTCGAGCATCTGGCATTCGCTGAGCGTGAAGTGCTTCTTCATGAGTGCAACGTGCGCCAGCGTCGAATGGCCTCCTAAAGGCCCCATGTCGCCATCGTGAATCGCCCCGGGGCGATTCAGCGAGCCCAGGCTTGCTTCGACGAGAAATCTCTTTGTCCACGGCTGGCCTAGCAATTCGAGCCTTGCGAGGGCGTGATGTCGTTGATCGCGCTCGGTGAGGCGTTGGTAAAGAAGCTTCAACCACTCGGCGTTGGATCTCGTGCAGCAGCCCAAATACGCAGCCGAGTGACGGGATGGCTTGTTGTCCGACAGGGTTCGATTAGCGCCGCTCATAAGAATCGATTTCCCAGAGTCGACAAAAGAGCCGCTCCATGCCGCATTCCATTTCCCTGACAGTCAACGGCCGAACCCGCAGGTTCGATATCGAGCCATCGGTCACGTTGCTGGACCTCCTTCACGACAAGCTCGGCCTCACGGGCGTCAAGAAAGGCTGCGACCACGGTCAGTGCGGTGCATGCACCGTGCTGGTCAATGGCGAGCGCATCAACTCGTGCCTGACCCTCGCGGTTATGCGGGATGGCTGTCAGGTGACCACCGTGGAGGGTCTTGCCAAGGACGGCCAGTTGCACCCCTTGCAGCAGGCCTTCGTTGAGCATGACGCCTTCCAGTGCGGGTATTGCACCCCTGGCCAGCTGTGTTCCGCAGTGGGCCTGATGAAGGAGGGCCATGCCAGGACGCGCGACGAGGTGCGCGAGCTCATGAGCGGCAACCTGTGCCGTTGCGGTGCGTATGTGCAGATTCTCAACGCGGTGACAGAAGTCGCATTGGGCGCCCGGGGAACGCCATGAAAGGCTTTACCTATTTGGCGGCCACAGACACGGCGCAAGCGCTGGCTTCGGGGAACGAGGGCGCCTTTATTGCCGGAGGCACCAACCTGCTCGATCTGATGAAGGAGGGCGTGGCGCGCCCGCGGACGCTCGTTGACATCAACCCGCTGCCGCTGAGCGCCATCGAGCAAACCCAGAGTGGCGGGGTGTTGCTGGGCGCGTTGGCCCGCAATGCGGCCACGGCATATCATCCGCTGGTGCGCGACAGGTATCCCCTGCTCTCGGCTGCCATCCTCTCGGGCGCGTCCCCGCAGATCCGCAACATGGCCACCGATGGGGGCAACCTGCTTCAACGCACCCGGTGCCATTACTTCTACGACACCGGCACGCCCTGCAACAAGCGCCTGCCCGGTGGCGGGTGCTCGGCCATAGGCAACCTGGCACGCCAGCACGCCATCCTGGGCGCCAGCCCGCAGTGCATAGCCACCCACCCTTCAGACATGTGCGTGGCACTGGCTGCGCTGGATGCAGTGGTGCACCTCGAATCCCCCGCGGAGCGCAGAAGCGTTCCATTCGCCGAGTTCCACCGGCTGCCCGGGGACCACCCCGACATCGACAACACTATGCACCCGGGCGAGTTGATCACGCACATCGAGTTGCCCCCGTCTTCCCAGTTTGCTCAGCACAGCGCCTACCTCAAGATCAGGGAAAGAGCGTCGTACGCCTTCGCGCTCGTGTCGGTGGCTGCGGCACTTCACCTGGATGAGAGTGGTCGGATCGTCGAAGCACGAATCGCCGTCGGCGGCGTTGCGCACAAGCCTTGGCGCCAAACGCAGGCGGAGGCCCTGCTGCAGGGGAAAAGGCCCGAGCGTACGGTGTTTGCCGAAGCGGGTGCAGCCCTGCTGGCTGGCGCAGTCCCGCAGGGCAGCGGGCCCGGGAGCAACGCGTTCAAGATTCCCATGGCCCAGCGCGCAGTGGTGCGCGCCCTTGAGATGGCCCTGGCCGGGCAAACCAGTCTGTTGCCAGGCAACGCTGTGAAAGGGCACACCGCATGACATCGACTCTCAGCCAAAACACCCAGCAGCCCAAGGCGGAGCCCGGCACGGGCTACGTCCGAATCGGAGACTCCGTTTCACGCACAGACGGGCGCGCCAAAGTCACGGGCCAGGCGCTGTATGCGGCAGACCACTTCGTGCAGGGGATGCTGTTCGGGGTGGTGGTGAACAGCACGATCACTCGGGGCCGTATTACCCGCTTCACGCTCGAGCGCGCGTTGGCCGTCGCGGGCGTGCGCGACATCCTGACCCACGAGAATCGACCCAAGACCCGGTCCATGGACATCTTCTACAAGGACATGACGGCACCGGGTGGCTCGCCCTTCAAGCCCCTGCACAGCGATGCGATCCTATACAGCGGACAACCCATCGCGCTGGTGCTGGCAGAAACCTTCGAGGCGGCCCGCGAAGCTTCCCAGCTGGTGGAGGTCGAGTACGAAGTCGAGAAGCATGAAACCGACCTGATGGCCGCGCTTCACCGGGCCCACGAGCCCAAGGGGTTCAAGGCCGGGTATGTGCCGCCACCCAATCCCAAGGGGGATGCGGACGCCGCCTTTGCGGCGGCGCCGGTGAAGATCGATGCGCAGTACTACAGCGGGGCTGAATACCACAACCCTCTGGAGATGCACGCCACCACCGTAGTACGCGACGAGGAAGGGCACCTCACCATCTACGACAAGACGCAGGGATCGCAGAACAGCCGCTGGGTGGTGTCCCGTGTCTTTGGCTTGGGCAAGGACAAGGTCACGGTCAAGAATCCGTTTGTCGGGGGTGCTTTCGGATCGGGGCTGCGGCCGCAGTACAACCTCATCCTAGCGGTGATGGCTTCGCTGCATACCGAACGCTCTGTAAGGCTCGTGCTGACCCGCCAGCAGATGTTCACCTTCGGGCACCGGCCGGAAACCGTGCAGCGCGTGCGGCTTGCCGCCGACCGCGATGGCACCCTCCAGTCCGTCATCCATGAGGCGGTCGCAGAGACATCGCGCCTGGAAGACTATGTCGAGGTGGTGGTGAATTGGTCGGGCCAGCTGTACACGAGCGACAACGTTCGCCTGGAGTACAAGCTCGTCGACCTAGACCGCTACAGCCCCATCGACATGCGAGCACCCGGCGCTGCCCATGGAGTGCACGCGCTCGAAATCGCCATGGATGAACTCTCGTACGCGCTCGGGATGGATCCCTTGGCTCTGCGGTTGAAGAACTACGCCGAGCGCGACCCGTCCAGGGACCTACCCCATTCCACCAAGGAGTTGAAGGCCTGCTATGCACAGGGCGCCGAGCGCTTTGGCTGGGCAAAACGCCCGCTGGAGCCACGGTCCATGCGGGAGGGCAACGAACTGGTCGGCTGGGGCATGGCGACAGGCGTCTGGGATGCAATGCAGATGCTCGCCCGTGCGCGGGCAGTGCTCCATGCTGACGGCCGGCTGGAAGTAAGCAGCGCTGCGAGCGACATTGGCACGGGCACCTATACCGTCATGGCGCAGATTGCCGCCGCGGCCCTGGGCCTGCCACTGGAGAACGTGACCTTCAAGCTCGGGGATTCGACCTTGCCGGTCGCGCCCATCGAAGGCGGCTCATCGCACGTGGCCACGGTGGGATCGGCCGTGGAAGGCGTTTGCGAGAAGCTGCGAAAGAGGCTGTTCAAGGTGGCCCGTGGACTGGACGATTCACCGTTTGCCAAGGCGCGCTTCGCAGACGTGGAATTCGTTCGCGGCACCCTGCGCCTGAAGGGGGTGTCAGGAGCGCAGTTGCCGCTCGCGCAGATTCTTGCCGCTGCTGGCGGCGAGCCTCTTGAGGAGAAGTACTTGATGCTCCCGCACATGCTCAAGCAGCGCAAGTATTCGCGGGCGACCCATTCTGCGGTGTTCTGCGAGGTGCGGGTGGACGAAGAGCTGGGCACAGTCCGTGTGACACGCGTGGTGAGCGCCATCGCAGCTGGCCGCATCATCAGCGCGAAGACGGCCCGCAGCCAGATCCACGGTGGCGTGGTGTGGGGTATCAGCCAGGCTCTTCATGAGGAAGCCCATTCCGACAATTCACTGGGTCGCTTCATGAACCACAGCTTTGCCGAGTACCACATCCCGGTGCAGGCGGACATCCACGATATTGACGTGATCTTCGTCGATGAGGATGACCGGATCGTGAGCCGGCTTGGCGCCAAAGGCGTGGGTGAAATCGGCCAGGTGGGCGTTGCGGCTGCCATCTCCAATGCCATCTTCCATGCCACCGGCAAGCGTGTGCGAAGTACGCCCTTGACGCCGGACAAAGTGATGCAACTAGAGAACGAGGGTAAGCGTCCAGGCAGCTATATGGATAGCGTCGTTCTCGCCGCTGACTAGCTAAGCCACGGTGCCGTCGTGGTACTAGCAGCCGGGAACCGGGGCCAGCCGCTTGAACAAGGCGTTCCGCCGGCGTGGCGCGGGAGCGTGGCCAGAGTGTTGTGGCCGGCGTCAAGCAACTGCTCAGAGATGAGTGTGTGGGTGGAGCAGCTTCTTCGGCGTTGACCGCCGAGGAAGTGGAGCGCCACTGGCGCCCCCAGCTCACGGCCTATAAAGTGCCGCGCAGATAGTGATACGCGATCGGCCGCCCCAGTCGCCGGTGGCAAGATATTCTGTTGCTGGGCAGGCAGGTGCAGGCGGTGCGCACGACCGATTGAGCCATCGGTGCCTGCTAGGTAAGCGGGCGAACTGTGCCCCCCTGGGTCGGCCACGCTGGTCTGCCTGGGCAGAACGCCTGGTTTCGATCCACGGCAGGATGGCCGCAACACCTCAGGAGAAAAAAAATGGACAAAAAGCGATGGAGTGCCGAGACCCTCATGCGCGGCGAAAAGGCTATGAGCGACCTTGAGACCTTTTGGGGCAACTTCAAGGCCAGTACACGCGAAGGGCGAAGGCTCATGATGTCGCAACTTCCCAGCCTCCGCTCAGAACTCGCGGGGGTGAGTGAAGCCGACAGTTATGTGCTTGAGCGCCTGACCAAACTGGATGACGCATGCAGGCAACTATCGCGACTCCAACCTATGAGCTTCAGCGAAGAAGATCAGATCGTGTTCGCACTAGGTGACGTCTCCGTGATCCGCGGCCAGCTGCACATGCTGGGCATTGTTGAAGAGGAAACGGCCGCACCCAAATAGCCAAATACCGCCTTCTAGCGCTACCCTCCTACGCATCAGGAGACTGGCAAGGCGTCCGATGGCCTGCTCCACCAAGAAGCCCCCCTGTAGTGCGGCTGGCACCAAGTTTTCAGTTCCGGGAAACTCCATCGGATTGATGAAGGCCAACAGCACTAGGCTTGCGACTCACGTGGAACCCGTACCTCTCCGCGATCTCGCCGTGGAGGGCCGCCGGGACCGATCAAGCTCTTGCAAATGCACTATGCAGATATTCGTCAAAGCTGGTATCCCCCCGCACAGAGTCGTCCGGCATCGCAAAACCATTGTCTATGCTGAGGCGTGTCATCCTGGCGTATGACTCAGCCGCCGCTGCCGAGAATCCCAGCGCGCGGAACGCCTCTTCCATTTGGGCGCGCGGCGTGACAACCACCTCCACGGGTCTGCCCAACACTTGAGAAACGCTTTGTGCCACGTCCCTTGGACTGTATCGCCTAGGACCTTCGACATGGCGAAGGGCCACGTCGCTCACCGAGGAAAGCAATCGTTCAGCTGCGTACTTTCCCAAGTCGCTTGGCGCCACCATCGGAATCGCCATGTCAGCGGGGATCATCGAATGCAACTGGCCTGTTTGGCTCACGGCGTCGATCTGAGCGAACCAATTGCTCATGTAGTAAGCACCGCGCTGCACGGCGGCGGGAGTGGATAACCTCCCCAGCCCCTGCTCTAGTTCCCAAAGCACGTTGAGATCCCCGATGCGATCTCCGGCCTGGGCCCCGCCGGTTGAAGCCGCAACCACCTTCTCCAGCCCCGATTCTTCCAACGCTTCCAGGATATTGGCGACCGTCTGCCGTTCCACGATATCCGTATCCAGCGATGTGTCTGCGGGCGGATTGAGCACGAAAGCGCGGCGTCCTTGCTTGAACGCGGCCCTGAGAGAAGCAGGCTTCCAGATATCCGCCACCAGGATCTCCGCTCCGCGTTGTTTCCATTCCTTCGCGTGCTCGGCGTGATGGGTGACGATGCCGACGGGCTCACCTCGCGCCAAAAGAGTTGAGGCCACACCAGAGCCCACGTGACCAGTGCCTCCCATGACTACGTACATATGCAGATCCTCCATAGGAAATTCAGGTGTCCATTTTTTGACCTCCTACCGACAGATCCTGTCAGCAGGTCAGGCAAATTGGTAACAGGGCGATTCCTAACGAGGGCAGCGCGACCAACCACTGAGCACGACCTTGAACCGCCAATGCTGAGCTGCCTTCGGAGTTTTCCTACATCGATATAAGAAAGCTAGGAACTGCCATAACAGTTCCGATTGATAGAGTGCTTGCGGTTTCCAACCCAAAAAATAGTTTGTGAGGGATCAATGCTGCAAGCAGACTTCGAAAAACCCCGGCTCACGCAGAAGAAGGTCAGAGTGGCACTGGTGGACGATCACGCGATCGTGCGCAGGGGATTGCGCGAATACCTAGAAAGCCATGATGACATTCACATCATTGCCGAAGCAGGCAACGGTCGTGAAGCGATGAACTTGGTGCGCGACCACGCCATTGACGTGCTGGTGCTTGATCTGACGATGCCCCAGTTCAGCGGGTTGGATGCCCTGGCCAGCTTGAAGGCTCGCTCGCCAGATACAGGCATTCTCATTTTTTCGGGGATGCCAGTTTCGCAATACGCCATCACCCTTTTGCAACAGGGCGTAGATGGTTACCTCAACAAGGACTGCGATCCGGATGAGGTGGTGCGCGCTATTCGGGTCGTCGGCGAAGGTCGACGATACCTTACGAGCGAGGTGGCGGAATTGCTCGCCCAGGAGGTTCTGAAGCCGAAGCCAAGCCTCCCCCACGAGTCGCTGAAGGCGCGGGAGTTTCAGATTTTCTTGAAGCTCGCTCAGGGACAGGACGTCGGTGAGATTGGAAAAATGCTTAACTTGAGCACCAAGACAGTAAGCACCTATCGCACCAGAACCTTGAAGAAACTCGGGCTCGACAGCAATAGCGAAGTGACCTACTACGCGCTAAAGCACGGCCTCATCGACTGACGGGGCATCTCTTGAGAGCCGTGCGAATTCGCAAGGGCGAAGCACGGCCTCACTGCCGCTTGGGGGCCAGCTATTTGGAGCCTGACTGTTGCACCCGATCAGCGTTTGTTGAACTTCGCGCTCCCTTGAGATGCAGCTCAATGTCGGTCGCCTTGTCTCCAACCTGGGCAACTGCGTTCTTCAGCTGTTCTTCAGTCGTGTCGAGCTCACGCTTCCAACGAGCCAGTGATGCGGCGTCGTTTACGTCAATGCGATCTGGTTGAGGGTTCGATTGCGCCATCGGTATGTCCTTTCTGGTTGGTCTACCGTTTCAAATGCTAGCCCTGTGAACCGGCTCGCAATGTAGGCGAGTAGCATATTTACCTTCTGCAATGGATGAGTTCGGTTGGACCGCACCGACCGTCGTTGCGAGTTAAGTTGAACTGAAAATCCATTGGATGGTTCCCTCGACTCAATGCGTGAATGTGCTGTGCACAAGGAGCGACGCAATATCCAAGGCGGATGCGAAATCGCCCGTTCGTCTGGATATGCGCCGAGTGCTGGCAGACCAAACTTGGAATCATCAAGGGCAGGCGCAGCCGGTCTTCCAAATAGCCACGTCAACGGCTGAGCCTGGATTTCGGAAGTGATGCGCCAGCGCAGTCAGCCTTTGCCCCTGACGAGTTCCAGCACCGCCATGGCGAATTCCTGTGGTGCTTCTTGCGGAAGGTTGTGACCGACGCCGTCCAGGATCCGATGGCCGTGCAGAGCGCTGAAGCGTGCTGCATGTACCGACGTCTCCGCCGGCGGACGCACTCCGTCGTCGGCGCCATCCAAGGTGATAGATGGAACGGTGATGACGGGTTGCTGGGCAAGCTTCGCTTCGATGCCGGCATAGGCCGGATCACCCGGCACCAAGGCGTAGCGGTGCCGGTACGAGTGGATTACCACTTCGACGAAATCCGGGTTGTCGAAGGCTGCAGCGCTCTGCTCGAAAGTGGCATCATCGAAGCGCCAGGTCGGTGACCACAGTTGCCACAACAGCTTCGCCAAAGGGCCGCGGTTTTGCTTCAGCCCCGCATGGCCACGCTCGCTGTGGAAGTAGTACTGGTACCAAAGCCTCAGCTCCTTTTCAGGCTCTTCTGGCACTAGGGCCTTGGCAATGTTTTGGATGTTGTAGCTGTTCACGGACACCAGGCCTGCACATCGCTCGGGCCAGAGAGCGGCAACGACACACGCGGCGCGGCCACCCCAGTCGTAACCGGCAAGATAAGTACGATCGATCTTTAGCGCGTCTAGAAAGGCGAGCAGGTCGGCTCCTAGCGCTGCCTGCTCGCCTGACCGCACGGTGGCCGTGTGCAGAAAGCGTGTGGAGCCATATCCACGCAGATATGGGACAAGCACGCGACAGCCGGCCTCGGCCAGGAGCGGAGCGACCTCTTGATAGCTATGGATGTCATACGGAAATCCGTGCATCAACACCACCGGCGGCCCATCGGCAGGGCCTTGTTCGACGTATGCAATGTTTAGAACTCCGGCCTGGACAGTGCGTGGGGGTTTCATGCGATCCATGGGTGTCTCCTTTACAGCCGCATTGCACAGGCTGGCGCTAAAAGGGAATGTCGTCATCAGTGCCAGGTGCGGCAGCGGATGTCGAAGCAGCCTTCGCAGAGTTTGAAGTTGGCGGTTCTGCGGCGGAGTTCAAAGCCGTTTCAAGTGCTTTTTCCACCGCGTCGATGCGCGTCTGGCATACCTTGTACGCAGCAACCGATTCCTCAACGATGCGAAGAAGATCATCGATGTTTGGTTCAGTCTGCTTGCGCAGGGTCTGGGCATGCGCTTGCAACACCCCATATGATTTCTTGAACGTTTCGCTCATGGCTTGTCTTCCTTGCGCAGCGTCGCGCTGCGCGTGCCGTCTCTGAATTGGATGGTGACCTTGGCACCAGCGCTGGTCGCACTGGTAACTGCCTTGCCAGCAGCATCACGCACCAGCGCAAAGCCACGGCTCAAAGTCTTTGCGGGTCCTTGCCCAGCGATCTCTCGGATGAGCGCCTGTGCTGCGACCCTGGCTTCCGCCACTGTCTTGTGCGCTTGCGGTCCTACCTCTGCAAACGCATTGGAGGCAGCATCTTTCATATGGCGCACGTCAGCCGCAGCCCGGTCGAGCACAAAGGTTTTGTCTGCTTTGATCGTGGCCCGTGCTGTCTGCAGGGTTTGCCGCGCTTCACTGCGTATTTCAGCCATTAGCGCGGGCACCTGGTTGCGGGCCCAACCCAGTTGGTGCGTTGCCATGCGACGCACATCGACCATGCTCCGCTCGGTCTGCTCGGCGCCGTTTCGCACGGCCTGCACTGCATCGAGCTGCAGTTGCGCCAACATCTCGGTAGTGCGCTGCCGGCTGCGAGCAATCTCCTGCCTGGCTCCCGCCTCTATAGCAGTGAAGTTCTCGAAGAAGATTCGCCGCGCGCTGCCCATGGCGTGCGTAGCTTCGCGGATGATGTCGTCGAACAAGCTCTTGGCTTCCTGGGCTCGTAGCAGAATGAGTCGCTCAATGCCCGCGATGACCTTGGAAGGGGTGTCAAATCGGATATTGGCAACCTCGTCGAGCACGGTGTTGTCTCGCTCGTGCCCTATGCCAGTGAGCACGGGGACATCCAGTTCGCAGACGGCGCGCACTAGCGCATAGTCATTGAGCCAAGCCATGTCGTTGATAGCCCCACCACCGCGGATGATGGCCACGGCGTCGGGGTGCAAGCCCTCTTGATCCATGCGCTCCAGCGCGCCAAGCAACTCCATGCGGATCTCTGCAGCAGCACCATCGCCCTGAAATCGACTGTGGACATATACGAACCGGCAGATTCCACTGGCCTCCAGCCGCTTCGCCTCAGCTTGGAAGTCGCCCAAGCCGGCTCCCCCCTCCGGTGCCACGACCAGGACCAGGTAGTAATCCCACGGACTTGGCAACTGTCGATTCAGTTCGAACAAGCCCTCGTGCTGCAAGCGCTCGCGGATTTCACGCTTGCGGGCCTCCAAGTCACCCAGCGTGTAGTCAGAGTCGATGGCATCGACCTCGATGCTGAAACCGAACTGCGGCTTGAACACGGGCCGTGCACGCACCAGCAGTTTGATACCTGGCCCGATCTGGGCGCCGGTCGCCGACTCGAACTTGGGGAGAATCTGGCTGGCCGTACTGGCCCAGATGACAGCATTGGCCTTGGCGGTGATGACGCCCGAAACGTCGCGCTCGGAGACTTCAAGGTACACATGGCCGTTGCGAATCCGCGTATCCACCACCTCCACGAGCGTCCAGACCCCGGCTTTGAAAGCCTGCGCTACCGCCCCCGAGACGCCTTGCAGCAACTGAGACAGCGATACCCCCTTCTTTTCAGGGACCGCCAAGCCGCTGGACGCGGTCGGGGAAGGCGCCAGCAAATCACGCGAGACTACGGGTGCCGGCACATCTGCAGCAGGCAACCACTGCGCGAACGGCGCCAGTTCGCGGCCCTCGGGCACATACCACTGCCGGCGAGTCGGATCCCAACGTGCGCCCAGCGCTTTGACGCGGTCTTTGTCCGCAAATGATGATACAAGGTAGGTGTCGGTCATGCCGCTGCAGACACTGGCGGGGGCGCATCCGATGCGCCTAGCCGCCAGGCATCCAGGTCGGTGAACTCTCGCGTGCATCCCGAGCACAACAAACGCTCGCCGTAGCGCATCGAGCCCTGTGCATCGCGTTCAACCACTCTGCGGTAGTTGGTAGATCCACAGTAGCCACAGCGATTGATGGGGGCAGTCTGATCGGTTTCCATCGTTGAGCTCTTATACAGAAATCTGCCTTTCAGGCACTTCGGGCATTGCAGCATGCTGACCTTGCACCAGGGTTTCGTCCGCACGCTCCGCTTGGTCATCGCAAATTTTTTCCACGCTGATGGTTCTTTTGATCCTCCAGCGCAGACGCTGATTTCCCCGCTATCGATTTGGGTGCGAACCGCTCGCAATGGCCTTCAACCGCCGTCGGAACCCTCTTTCCATGTCAGTAAGTCTGTCCATATACTGTATTTAATTACAGTATTTTGCCATGCCTGCCGCTCGCGCTTCCCAGCCCTTCGACAATCAGAGTCTGCCCATCTCGGTGCGGGAGTCAGTGTGGCTGGGCGACGACCTGGTGCACGAAGGCCACCCGACAATCTCTACGGGTTTTGACCTGCTGGACGCCTCCCTGCCGGGTGGTGGCTGGCCCACACGCGCCCTGACCGAGGTCCTCACGGCCCAAGCACCGCTGTGCGAATGGCGCCTGCTGGGCCGATGCTTGCCCAGCCTGGTCCAGAATGGCGGCCAGATACTGCTCGTTGCCCCACCCCAGCAGCCCCATGCAGGTGGCCTGGCTCAGCTCGGGGTGCCCGCCGACCAGATCGTCTGGATCCAGGCCAAGACTCCAGCCGAGCGCTTGTGGGTGACGGAGCAATTGGTGAAGTCCAATCCCCGCGGAGCGGTGCTGTCCTGGCTCCCCCAGGTCCGCGCGGACCAGATCAGGCGCCTGCAGGTGCACGCCCAGTCCTGTCAGTCGCCCGTCTTTCTCTTTCGGCCCTTGAACGCGCAGCGAGAGGCCTCGCCGGCGCCACTGCGCACCCTGGTGTCGCTCGGCACAGGCTGGAACATGTGCGCATCCTCAAGCGCCGTGGCACGCCATGCCCCGGTGTGCTGGAACTGCAGGCCATCCCCGGCCGCCTGAGCCAGGTGCTGCCGCCGCGACTGCACCGCCTGGACACCGATTTCGCCATCCCCCTGCGCAGAGAGGAGGCCACCGATGATCGGCATCTGGGTCGCACTGCTACCGCACAAGACCAGCACCGAGTCCTGCACCGCCATTGACCTGCCTTCCCTGGCTGTTTGGGCGCTGCAGTTCTCTCCGAGGGTGGCGGTGCGCGAAGAGGTGGTCTTGGTGGAGGTGGGAGCCAGCGCACGCCTGTTCGGCGGCCTGTCGCACCTGCGTGGGCGCATCGAGTCGGAGGCCAGTGAGTTGGGCGTTGAAGCTTTCGCCTGGGCCCCGACTGGCATGGCCGCGCTGGCTCTGGTGCGCTCGCGCGTGGTGGATGGCTTTGCAGGCCCGCTGCCATCCATCCTCGACAAACTACCGCTGGAAACGATCACCGCGGTGGCGCGCCATCAGTGCACGCTGCACCGCCTCGGATCACGCACGCTGGGTGATGTACGCAAGCTGCCCCGGGGTGGCCTGGGCCGGCGCTTCGACAAGGAGCTGCTTCACTGCCTGGACCAGGCCTACGGACTGCGTCCGGAGGTCTGCGAGTGGCAGCAGTTGCCCGAGACCTTCAGTGCCCGCCTGGAGTTCATGTTCCGCGTCGAAAACGCGATGGCGCTGATGTTCGGCGCCCGTCGCTTGTTGCTCCAGATGTCCGGCTGGCTCGCGGCCAGGCACATGGGCGTCACCTCGTTCACGTTGCGCTGGGCCCATGACGCGATGCGCGCCAAGACCGCAGGGACTGGCGGCGAGATCACCGTACGCACCGCGGAGGCCACGCAGAACGTGGACCACCTGGGCCGCCTGCTCAGCGAGCACCTAGCCAAAGTCGAGCTGCTGGCACCCGCTGGCGACATCGAGCTGCTTGCTTCCGAGACCATCCCCATCAAGCAGGAGAGCAAGTCACTGCTGCCTGAGACGATCCGCCAAGGCGAAGCCACGTCCCTGGTCTTGGAGCGCGTGCAGGCCCGACTGGGCAAGGATCGCGTGGTGCGTCCTGTCCTGAATGCCGACCACCGCCCAGAATGGATGCAGTGCTGGCAAGGTGCGGAGATGGCACGTCCACGCGCTGCACCCGACTGCCACGAGTTGCCACTGCCCGCATGGGTGCTGCCCGAACCGATGCGCTTGGCCGAGCGGGAGCACCGTCCGATATACCAAGGCCAACTGCAGTTGCTGCTGGGCCCCGACCGCGTGGAAGGCGGCTGGTGGCACCGAGAGTCCTCGACGGCTGCAGGTGCACCGGGCGGCCAGCTCAACGTGCAACGCGACTACTGGATCGCCTTGAGCCGGCATGCCGGAGTGCTGTGGATCTTCCAGCGCCGCTTGGCCGAGGACGAGACAGGCTGGTTCCTTCACGGCCTGTACGCCTGAACGATGCATCGACCTCCAGGCAACAGTCATGGCGCTTCCCTTTTACGCAGAGCTGCGCTGCGTCTCCAATTTCACGTTCCTTGTCGGGGCCAGCTGGCCTGACGAGCTGGTCGAGCGCGCCAAGGAACTGGGCTACAGCGCCATTGCCATCACCGACGAATGCACGCTGGCCGGTGTCGTGCGCGCGCATGTCGCCGCCAAGAAGGAGGGACTGCAGTTGCTGGTGGGCTCGCAGTTCAGGGTGCAGGCCGCCCTGCCTTTCACGATGGTGGTGCTTGCGCAGAACCTCGACGGCTATGGGAACCTCTGCCAGTTCATCACGCGGCTGCGGCGCACCGCCGAGAAAGGCACTTACCTTCTCGAACGGTCAACCATCGAAGGCGATGCGCTGGCCGACTGCCTGGTGATGGTGACGCCCGACCGGACAGGGACGGACGAGCAGCTGGAGGAACTGGGGCGCTGGACCTTGACGCACTTCATCGGGCGAACCTGGATTGGCGTGGACCTGAACCGCCGCATCGATGACGAGCTGTGGCTGCACCGCATGCGGGAGTTGTCTGCGCTGACTGCCATACCGCTGGTGGCCATGGGCGATGTGCACATGCACCGGCGCAGCCGCAAACCACTACAGGACGTGATGACCGCCACCAGGGTAGGTCGGCCCCTGACCGAGTGCGGCTACGAGCTGCAGCGCAGTGCCGAGCGACATCTGCGCAGCCGCCTGCGCTTGGCACAGACCTACCCCGATGAATTGCTGGCTGAAACGATTCGCGTGGCTGAGCGATGCACCTTCAGTCTCGACGAGCTGAGATACCAGTACCCGGACGAAGTCGTTCCAGAGGGCCACACCCCTGCCAGCTACCTGCGGCAGGCCACCTACGAAGGCGCCGGCCGCCGCTGGCCGCACGGCATCACCGCGAAGGTGCAGGCGCAGATAGAGCATGAGCTGGAGCTGATCTGCGACCTGCACTACGAGCACTACTTCCTCACTGTGTTCGACATCGTCAGCTTCGCGCGCTCCCAGCACATCCTCTGCCAGGGCCGTGGGTCCGCTGCGAACAGCGTGGTCTGCTATTGCCTGGGCGTGACCGAGGTGGACCCAGATCGCATGTCGACGCTGTTCGAACGCTTCATCAGCAGGGAGCGCAACGAGCCGCCGGACATCGATATCGACTTCGAGCACCAGCGCCGCGAAGAAGTGATCCAGTACCTGTACACAAAATACGGAAGGGACCGCGCTGCATTGGCAGCGATTGCGGTGACGTACGGACCCAAGTCAGCGATACGCGATGTCGGCAAGGCACTTGGCTTCAGCCTTGAAACCGTGGATGCCCTGGCCAAAGGGCACCAGTGGTGGGACGGCGAAGGTGTGCGGCTTGAGCGCTTCGAGGAACTAGAGTTGTCCGAGAACGACCTGGCAGTGAAGCAGCTCATCTTGCTGGCAAGCCAGCTGATTGGCTTTCCGCGGCATCTGTCACAGCACCCCGGTGGTTTTGTGCTCACGCGGGGTCTGCTCAGCCGCATGGTTCCGATCCAGAACGCGAGCATGGAAGACCGCACGGTCATCGAATGGGACAAGGACGACCTGGATGCAGTCGGTTTGCTCAAGGTCGATGTTCTAGCCCTGGGCATGCTCACGGCCATCCGCAAAGCCCTGACCCTGGTGGGCCGGCGCAAGGGGTACGACTTCGGGATGCAGGACATTCCAGTGGAGGACCGCGAAACGTACAAAATGATTTCTCGCGCGGACACGGTGGGCGTTTTCCAGGTGGAGAGCCGCGCGCAGATGTCGATGCTGCCGAGGCTCAAACCACGGTGCTTCTACGACCTCGTGATCTCCGTGTCGATCGTGCGGCCCGGCCCGATCCAGGGCGGTATGGTGCACCCATACCTCAACCGCCGACAAGGCCTGGAACCTGTGATCTATCCGAGCGAGGATTTGAAGCAGGTGCTCAGCCGCACGCTGGGTGTGACGCTGTTCCAGGAGCAGGTCATGCAGGTGGCGATGGTCGCCGCCGGCTTCACTGCAGGCGAGGCCGATGACCTTCGCCGCGCCATGGCGGCGTGGAAGAAGCGCGGCGGGCTGGAGAAGTACCAGACCAAGCTCATCGAGGGCATGAGGGCGCGGGGATATGACGAACCCTTTGCCCAGTCGATCTACCAGCAGATCAAGGGCTTCAGCGGGTACGGCTTTCCGGAAAGCCATGCGGCCAGCTTTGCGTTGCTGGTCTATGCCAGCTGCTGGCTCAAGCGGCACGAGCCAGCAGCCTTTCTCACGGCACTGCTCAACTCGCAGCCGATGGGCTTTTACACGCCAAGCCAGCTTGTGCAGGATGCCAAGCGACACCGCGTGGAAGTGCGAAGGATCGACGTGATGCACAGCGCCGTCGAATCAACACTGGAGGACTTGCCCACAATCCCTGCGGTGCGGCTTGGACTGCACATGGTTGCAGGCCTGCACGCCACTTCGGCCACGAAGATCGTCGAGGCCCGTGAAAACGGGCCGTTCGACAGTGCGGAAGACTTGGCCATGCGGGCAGGATTGGAACAGCACGAGATGAAGCTGTTGGCTGCAGCAGATGCGTTGCTCAGCCTGTCGGGCCACCGCCGCCAGCAAGTGTGGGACGCTGCAGGCCTGCACTCGACGCCGGAGCTGCTGCAGGACGCACCGATCAACGAGGAGTATCTGGAGCTACAGGACGCCCCGGAGGGCGAGGAGATCGTGTGGGACTACGCATCCACCGGACTCACCCTGCGTCGGCATCCGTTGGCGCTACTACGGCCACGGATGGCGGCCAAGAAGCTGCTGTCGTCGCGCGATCTGCGCCATATCCCGGACGGCAGGGTGATCCGCACAGCTGGCATCGTGACCCTGCGGCAGCAGCCGTCCACGGCCAAAGGCACGATCTTCGTATCTTTGGAAGACGAGTTTGGGACCGTGCAGGTGATCGTGTGGTCATCGGTAAGAGATGAGCAGCGGCAGGTGCTGCTGGAGTCCCGGGTGCTGGCGGTCAAAGGGGTTTGGCAGCGGCGGGGGCAGGTGACCAATCTGATCGCGGATCGGCTGGTCGATCTGACGCCATGGCTGGGGAGGCTGGGGCGGTTGGAGAGTCGGGATTTCAAGTAGACTGAAATTTCGCCATCACCGTCACCATGCAACTTGCGCTTTGCAGGACACCAGCGTTCCTGTAGTTATAGCTTTGCCAATTTTTTCTCCAGCAATGCTTCGAGCGTCGCTGCCTCCGGCAGAGAAGGGCGCGTTGGACCAACACGCTGCGCTAGCTTTTAACGGGTGCTTTGGAAAACTAAAGCTTGGAACCAGGGAATTTTCGAGACGAGGGGGCTGACGCCACCCAAGTCAGCTAGCAACCTTCGAGCTTGGCAAATGCGCTATAACTGCGTTTCAACTCATTCTCGAAAGCCTATGAACCGCGCTGATCTCATCGAAGTTATTGCTTCCAAGCACGACCTGTCCAAAGCCGCCGCTGGTGCAGTCCTCGAAACTCTCATCGACACCATTCAGACGGCAGTCAAGAAAGGTGACGCTGTCCAATTGGTAGGCTTCGGCACCTTCAAGTCTGCCAAACGTGCAGCACGCACCGGCAAGAATCCATCGACTGGGGCCGCGTTGAAGATCCCAGCATCCACCGTACCAAAGTTTGTGGCGGGCGCCAAGTTCAAGGCCGCTGTAGATCCTAAAGCGGCAAAGCGCAAGGCCGACAAGGCTGACAAGGCTGACAAGGCTGCAAAGTAACTGCGCTTGAGGCCTTGTGCCGATACAACCAATCAACCGCCAAGGCTTGAGGCCTTCGGCGGTTTTTCATTTCTGGTGCCGCTTTCCAAATGTCGCAGCATATTCATACACAATGCGCCCATGAATACTTTCTCGAATGCATTCCGCGCGGAAGTTGTCCGCATGGCTCGTAAAGAGCTGAAGCCAGAACTGCAGAGCATGCGCAAGGCGCTGACTTCCCATCGCTCGGAGATCGCCGCTTTGAAGCGTGAAGTGAAAGCACTGACGTCTCAGCTCAAAGCGACGCAACGCACTGTCAAGGTTCAGGAGAAAAGCCCAGCCAGTGAAGAAGCACCTGCACGCAAAGGCGGCAGAAAATGGGTATTCAAGCCCGAGGCCCTGGCCACCAAAAGAGCCGAGTTGGGCATCTCGCAGAAGGACATGGCCAAGCTCTTGCAGGCATCTTCACTATCTGCGTACAAATGGGAATCCGGGAAGGCCCATCCACGTGCGGCGCAACTGGAACGAATCCACGAGGTGCTCGGTTTGGGTAAACGCAAAGCCCTTGCCCTCCTCGCCGAACACCCAGTAGCAGCTTAGCACCGCTGCGGCAAGCTCAGGCTGCTTCGCCAGCCTCCAGCACCTTCGCCCCAAAGAAGATGCACTCCAACTTCTCATTGATGTAGTCCGACATCACAGGATGAAGCGGCAGGATCTGCCCGTTGTGCACATTGCACTGCGTGAAATCAATGCCCTTGGTGTTCGCGGCGCGGCAGGCTGTGATGTACTCATTCATGAGCCCTGCAAACTCGATGAATGAATGGTTGCGCACGCAGCTTGTCTCATGCAATTCTTTCACTGGTCGGACCAGATACTCAGATCCAGCTGACATACGACTTTCCTGGTCAGGAGCGCCGGCTATGCATCTTCAAAACTTGAGAATTCATTCTCTCTTAGGTGTCAGGCTCACTCGTCAGCTGCAACTTCACCATCGCCAGTGCTACTTCTGCGCGGATCTCTAAACACAGGCTCACGCTTTTGAGCAAATGCATCCAGCCCCTCGGCCAGGTCCGCGCTGCGCGCATAGCTTGCAAACGCGCCGATCTCGGCGCGCGCTGCTGCGCGGGGACCGGACTGCAGGCCGCGGCGCAGCAGTTGCTTAATTGTTTGAAGACCCAGGGGACTGTGCCGAGCCAGCATGCGTGCCAAGCTTTGCACCGCGCCGGTCAGCTCATCGTCTGCCACCACTTGGTTGACAAGGCCCCATTGCTCCAGGGTACGGGCCGGCAACAGCTCGGCGCTGAGCAACAGGTAGTTGGCCCGGTTCGCGGCGATCTTGCGCGGCAGGCGGGCCGATGAGCCCCCCGCGGGAATGATGCCGTAGCGCGCATGCCCGTCGCCAATGCGTGCGGACTCCGCGGCAATGACCAGGTCGCAGCACAACAGCAGCTCCAGCCCGCCGGCCACGGCCACGCCATTGACGGCGCCGATGACCGGCATGGGCAGATCCTCGATGCGGTCGAAAACCTGCTGGGCATAGCGCAGCCGGGCCAAGAGGCGGTCGGTCGTGGGCTCGGCCAGATCGGCCTGGAAGCCGCGCAGGTCGCCCCCGGCGCAGAAGGCCTTGCGGCCCGCGCCGGTGATGACCACGCAGCGCACGGCACCGCTGTCCCTGTGCAGGTCTTCAACTGCCTCGGCCAGTTGCTCCAGCATGGGCAGGGACAGCGCATTCATGCTCGCAGGGTGGTCGAGCGTGAGCCACTCCTCCCCGTCCTTGCGCTCCCTGCCGATCAGGCGTTCCGTCATGAGTCGTCTCCTGGCCCGCGCTATACGCGTTCGAAGATGGCGGCTATGCCCTGCCCGCCGCCGATGCACATGGTGGCCAGGCCGTAGCGGGCGCCCACGCGCTGCATCTCATAGACCAGCTTCACGGTGATGATCGCCCCGGTGGCCCCGACCGGGTGGCCCAGTGAGATACCGCTGCCGTTCGGGTTGACCTTCTCGGGATCGAAGCCCAGCATCTTGCTCACGGCGCAGGCCTGCGCGGCAAAGGCCTCGTTGGACTCGATCACCCCCAGGTCCGCCACGGACAGGCTCGCGCGCTGCAGTGCCAGTCGCGTCGCGGGCACGGGGCCGATGCCCATGTAGGCCGGGTCTACCCCCGCATGGGCATAGGAAACCAGCCGTGCCAGGGGCTGCAGGCCGTGGCGCTGCACCGCGTCGCCACTGGCCAGCACCACGGCGGCGGCGCCGTCGTTGATGCCGGAGGCATTGCCTGCGGTGACCGTGCCGCCCTCTTTCTTGAACAGGGGCCGCAGGCCGGCCAGTTCGCCGGCATCGGTGCCGGGGCGCACATGTTCGTCCTGCGCGAACACCACGGTCTTGCCCTTGGCCCGAGTCTCGATGAGCAGGATCTGGTCCTGGAAGCGCCCCGCCGCAATGGCAGCGCTGGCACGCGCGTGGCTCTGGGCGGCCAGCTCGTCCTGCTCGCTGCGCGAGACGTCGTGGCGCTCGGCCACGTTCTCGGCGGTGACGCCCATGAGGATGCGGTTGAACGGGTCGGTCAGCGCTCCGGTCAGCGTGTCCTGCAGGGCCACGTCGCCCATGCGCTGGCCCCAGCGCGTGGAGGGCGAGAGAAAGGGCGCGCGGCTCATGCTTTCGGCGCCACCGCCCACGGCGATGTCGGCATCGCCCAACATCACGGCCTGGGCCGCGCTCAACACCGCCTGCAGGCCCGAACCGCACAGGCGGTTGAGCGTGAGCGCCGGCACCCCGAACGGCAGGCCGGCCTGCAGCGTGGCGATGCGGGCCAGGTAGGCGTCGCTGGGCTCGGTGGGGATCACCTGCCCGAAGACGACATGGCCCACGGCATCGGCCGCCGCACCGCTGCGGCGCAGCGCCTCTGCCGTAACGCTGGCAGCCAATGCGCTGGGTGCCACGTCGCGCAGGCTGCCACCGAAGGAACCGATTGCCGTGCGCACGGCGGAGACGACAAAGACCTCCTGGGTGCCCATGGGGGTGCTCCCGCTCATGCCTGTGCAGCCGCCGGCTCGCGGGCAGCGCGGGCCTTGAGCAGCTCGCGCTTGGACTGGTCGAACCCGGTGGCAGGAACGATCTCGCCGCGCCGCTCGACCAGGGCCGGCGCGTTCAGCGCGATCAGCTCGGGCGCCAGCGGGCCGTCGCCCGCAAAGATGCCTTCGGTCATGGTGACGTTGGAGCAGGCAAAGGCGCCGGCACCCGCGCACAGAATGGTCTTGTTGGGCGCACTGCCCGAGACCAGGTACACCAGCCCCGGCGTGACACTGGCGGGCGTGAGCAGGTCCAGCTCTTCCTGCGCGAACAGTTCGTCGGTCATGCGCGTTGCGGCCGAGGGGGCCAGGCAGTTGACGTGCACGCCGTACTTGGCGCCTTCCATGGCCAGGGTCTGCATGAGCCCCACCAGCCCCATCTTGGCGGCGCTGTAGTTGGCCTGGCCGAAGTTGCCGAAGAGGCCCGAGGACGAGGTCGTCATCACGATGCGGCCATAGTTCTGGGCCTTCATGGTGTCCCACACGGCCTTGGTGCAGCGCACGGCGCCCATGAGGTGCACGTCGACGATGGCGGCGAAGTCCTCCAGGCTCATCTTGGAAAAGCTCTTGTCGCGCAGGAAGCCGGCGTTGTTGACCAGGATGTCGATGCGGCCCCAGCGCGCCAGGGTGGCGTCGACCATGCGCTGCACTTCGGCCGCGTCGGTGACCGAGGCGGCATTGGCCACGGCCTCGCCGCCCATGGAGATGATCTCCCGCACGACCGCGTCCGCTTCGGCGGACGAGGCAGCCGAGCCGTCGCGCGCCACGCCCAGGTCGTTGACGACGACCTTGGCGCCGCGCTGCGCGAGTTCGATGGCATGGGAACGCCCCAGGCCCCGGCCGGCGCCGGTCACGATGGCGACCTGCCCATCCAGGCGCAGGGTGGACAACAAGGGGTTGCCGGCAGGGCCGGACTTTTCAAACGTTGCAGACATGGTCGTCGATGGAGAGTGGTTGGCAGAGGGGGCCCTGGGGCGCGACAGCAGCGACTGTAGGCACCCGGCCCACAGCCAACAATGTGTGTTTTTCACAAGCAAGGCACCCGACACTGGGTAGTTCTCACAATGGCGCGCAGAGGCTTGCGCCATTACCCTTGACCACCTTTTCCAGGCCCACGCCCGTGCAACACCCTGCCCTCGACCCTCCGCCCGCATTCGCCAGCACCGCCGCAATCCATGGCGAAATCCTGCAACTGCTGGAACAGGGAGACGGCGCACCCGCAGCACTGGCCGCGCTGCTGCAAGAGATCGAGCGGCTGCCCGACGGCCACCCCGACCGCGCGACACTGCTCGGAGCGGCACACCGCGCACTGGCCATCGGCCAAAGGCTGGAGCAGCACCGCCAGAACGAAGCCAGCCTGCGCGGGGTGTTCGAAAGCGCACAGGCGCTCACCGAGCTCAGGGAGCTGGACCAGGTGCTGTTCGAGATCGTGGAACGCGGGCGCAAGCTGCTGGGCAGCGACCTGGCCTGGCTGGCCGGCCTGGACCCGGAAGATGGAAGCCTGCGCGTGCAGGCGGTGAGCGGCGTGTTCTCCAACGAGACGCTCAAGACCAGCACCCACACCACCACGGGCGTCGCCGGCCACGTGCTCCAGAGCCGCAGCCCCTTCGCCACCAGCGACTACATGGCCGACGTGCATTTCGAGCACAGCCCGGGCACGGACCTGATGATCCGGCGAGAGGGCCTGCAGTCGCTGGTGGCGGCGCCACTGCTGTCGGGTGCAGAGGTGGTGGGCATCCTGATCGTGGGAGACCGCTATGCACGCAGCTACCTGCAGCGCGAGATCTCGGTGCTGGCTACGCTGGCCGCGCACGCCTCGGTGGCGGTGCGCAATGCGCGCGCCTACGATCTCACGCGCCAGGCCCTGCTCAAGGCCGAGCAGGCCAACGCACGGCTGAAGGAGCAGACCGCCTCGCTGGAGTACGCGGCCGACGCGCACGAGCAACTGACCCGGCTGCTGGCCAAGGGCGCCTCGCTGAAGGACCTGATCCACGCCGTCGCCACCATCCTGGGTGGACAGGTCATGTACCTCAATGCGGCAGGCATCGAGGTGTGCGCCGCCGCCCCTCCCGGTTACGAGGCGCCCGAGGTCATCGGCACCTACCAGGGATTCTCGGGCATGGACTCGGGCATCCAGTCGGCCGTGGGCCAGAGCCGGGTGACGGGTCGGGCCACGGCGGCCACCGTCCCGGGCACGGACCTGCACTGCCAGGTGGCGGCCGTGATCAGCAAGGACGAGCTGTTCGGCGCCCTGGTGGTACAGACCCGCGCGCCCATGACCGGGCAGGCGCTGCGCATCCTGGAGCGCAGCGCCATGGCCACGGCGGTGCTGCAACTGTCGACGGACAAGAGTTCCGCCTCGCTCGACCAGGACCTCAACCTCACGGTGCGCGCCCTGGTGGAGCCCAGCCAGCACGGGGACAGCGGCTTGGCGGCGCGCATCGCGCGGCATGGTGTCGACATCACGCAGCCGACCATGCTGGCCCTGCTCCAGGTGGAGCCAGGCAAGGCAGGCTACGCGGTGCGAAAGCTGGCAGGCCGGCAGCGCGGCGCGTTGCAGGTCGCGACCGAGATCGCCGGGCAGGTGGTGGTGCTTGCCAACCATGCCGACGCCGCAGGCTTCGAGGACGCGCTGCGCACGCTGCTGTTCGACGAACTCTCGCTGCCCGGCGTGGCCTGCATCGCGGGTCCGCACACCTCGCTGCCCGGGCTGGCCCAGGCCTACGGCCACCTGCAGCGGGCCCTGGGCCTGCTGCACGCGCTGCGCCGGACGGACTGCGTGGTGCACGAGGCCTCGCTGCGCATGTATGCGGTGCTGTTCCAGCACCAGTCTGCCGAGGCGCTGGATGCGACCATCGATGCCGTCATCGGCCGGCTGCTCAAGCACGACGCCAGGCGCAACGCCCAACTCACCGACACCCTGCACGCCTACCTGGACCACCAGCAGAATGCCCGGGCCACGGCAGCGGCGCTGCAGATCCACGCCAACACCCTGCACAACCGGCTGGAAGCCATAGGCGCCCTGCTCGGCCCGTGGGAGGCGGACGGCCGTGTGGCAGACATCCACCTGGCCCTGCGCCTCGCACGGCTCAGGGGCGCGCCACCGCCATCCGCATAGGGCCTACGGCACGCATTCGAACGAAGCGGCCAGGTTGGCATCGCCACGGCCCTTGTAGCGGGGCCAGGTCGGGTACTCGCACATCGGGCGCGTGCGGCCCGGTACCCCGGTGATGTCCGCGACCACCTGGGCCACGGGGATCTTGCCGTCGACGCGCCAGGCATCCAGTGCCGTCAGCGAGTCCCACGCCGCGTTGAACACCTGGCTCGAAGCGTGGCCGTAGCCGGGCACCTCGTAGTAGCGCACGAACCCGTCCACCTTCGACGCGCCGAGCTGGGCCTGCAGGCGCCGGTAGTATTCTTGCGTGGGGCGCGAGCTGACGACCGTATCGGCCAGGCCATGGGCGATCAGCAGCTTGCCGCCGCGGGCCTGGAAGGCCGAGATGTCCGTTTTGGCATCCAGCAGCCGGCTGACTTCCTGTACGCGGCCCGTCCATGGGCCCATGTTTTCCGGATCGAACTCGAGGGAGTTGAGGTTCTGGTCGCGCGCCACGAAGTAGCGCACCCACTGGTCGCCCAGGATGGCCATGAACGGCGCCGTGACCGGCATGGGGAAGGCCGGCTGCGAGGTATTGAAGTTCACCAGGCTCACGTAGGCCTGGGTCGGCTTGTTCCAAGCGGTGATGCCGGTGTCGGCCCCCCAGACGTTGAAGCCCGGGTGGTCGGTGTCGCCGTTGAGCAGGGGCGCCTTGAAGCTGAACGGGCTGTTGATCATCTTGAGCGCGGTGATCTGCGCATCCGACAGGCAGGTGTCACCCGTATCCGCACCGCCGGGGCAGCGCAGCGGCGCGCCGCGCAGCATCGCGGTGGACGGATCGAAGCGCGCGTTGCACGCATTCTGGTGGCTGATCACCCCATCGGCCACGCCGTCCAGCGCATCGCAGGCCTCCAGCGCCGCGTCGAACAGCGCGAGCCGCTTGGCCGGGTTGGGGTAGGCCCCGGGCTGTGCCAGCGCGCGCCCCATGACCTGGCCGGCCAGCAGCGCCGCCACGTCGTTCCACGCCGGGTACCAGGCAATGGCGCCGTCCCAGTCGGCCGGCCAGCGCTGGATGGCGGTCAGCGTCTCGCGCCCGCCGTTGGAACCGCCGGCAAAGTACGAGGTCGCGGGCAGCTTGCCATAGTGCGCCTGGATGATCGCCACCGCGGTGTCGCGCGTCTTCTTCAGGGCATCGCCGCCGTAGTTGCGCAGCGCTTCGTCGTTCATGGCGAACAGACCATCGCGCGTGGTCAGCGGGCCGGACTGGTGCCCGGAATCGCTGGCGAAGGTGGCATAGCCCCGGCCCAGCGGCGTGGGCTGGTCGGTGGGCCCGGCCGGCACGTTGTTCTTCACGCTGGGGACGCTGCCGTTGAAGCCGCCGCCGCCGAACATCATGGCCTTCTGGTTCCAGTTCACTGGCAGGCCGACCTGGAACAGGATGTTGGGGGCCGTGGTGTCCACCGGCGCAATCCTGCCCGCCACTTCGCAGTAGGCGGGCACGGCAGTGGCGCCGCTGCCGCTGGCCTCCACCAGCTTGGCCGAGGTCACCGTGGCACCGGTGGTCGGCAGCCCGATGGACGCGGCCAGGATGGCCAGCCCCTGCAATTTCTCGCAGGCCACCGGCGCGGACGCCGCAGGCTCCAGCGATACGCCGCCACAGGCAACGAGCGAACCGCCCGCCGCGATCGCCATGGCCGCGCGCACGGCCCGTTCTCCAAGAGTGCTTGTCATAGGTCTCCTTTTGCTTGTAATGGCCCCGGCGATGCACCAAGGCTCTGAACGTCCGCGAAACGGACGGTGGACGCCACGGCCTTCAGGCCGCGACGTTGACACCCAGGTAACGGTCCTTGGCCGCGTCGTCGCTGGCGAACTCGGCATTGCTGGCCGTGTAGACCACCCTGCCCTGCTCCAGGATGGTGTGACGCTGAGAGAGCTGGGCGCAGACCTCCAGGTTCTGCTCCACCAGCACGATGGGCATGCCCGTGGCGCTGATCTGGCGCAACTGGTCCACGATCTCTTCCACGATGACCGGGGCCAGTCCCTCCACGGGCTCGTCGAGCATGAGCAGCCGGGGGTGGTTGAGCAGCGCACGGGCAATGGCCAGCATCTGCTGCTCGCCGCCCGACAGCTGGGTGCCGCCATTCCTGCGGCGCTCCTTGAGGCGCGGGAAGATGCGGTACACGTCGGCCATCTGCCAGGGCGAGCTGCGGCGCACGGCGATGGCCAGGTTTTCCTCCACCGACAGCAGGCCGAAGATGCCGCGGTGCTCGGGCACCAGGCACAGGCCTTGCGCCGCGATGCGGTACGGCTCCTGCCCGGCCAGGTCGCGGCCCTGGAACACCACGCGCCCGCGCAGCGGCGGCAGCACGCCCACGATGCTCTTGAGCGTGGTGGTCTTGCCCGCCCCATTGCGGCCCAGCAGGGTGACGACCTCGCCGGCCCTCACCGTGAACGACACGCCCTGCAGCACATGGCTCTTGCCATAGCAGGCGTGCAGGTCTTCCACCTGCAGTACGACATCGGTGCTCAATTGCGGCCCCCTGTGATCATGTTGCCCAGATAGGCGCGGCGCACCTGCTCGTCGTTGCGGATCGCATCGGGTGTGCCTTCCACCAGCACACGCCCGAGCTGCATCACCGTGATGGTGTCGGAGATGCCCATCACGATGTCCATGTTGTGCTCGATCAGCACCACGGCATACCCGTCCTGTTTGAGCGCAAAGATCAGCGCCTTCATCTCGCCGATGTCGTCGATGCCCATGCCCGAGGTGGGCTCATCCAGGAAGACGATGCGCGGCTGCGCGGCCAACGCCATGGCCACTTCCAGCCGGCGCTGCTGGCCGTGGGACAGCAGCGCCGCGGCGCGCCCGGCCACAGGGCCGAGCCGAAAGCGCGCGAGCAGCCCCTCGGCCACAGCCATCGCCGCATCATCGGGTGCAGGGGGACGCCAGCCGAACAGCGCCTGGCGCGGCACCCGGCCCTGGGCGGCCACGCGCAGGTTCTCGCGCACGCTCAGGTTCTGGAACAGGCTGGTGACCTGGAACGAGCGCGCCATGCCGCTCTGCACGCGTTGGTGCCCGGGCAGGTGGCCCACCTCCTGCCCCGCAAAGCGGATGCGGCCCGCGGTGATGGGCACGGTGCCCGTGAGCGTGTGGAACAGCGTGGTCTTGCCCGCGCCGTTGGGCCCGATGACCGAATGGATGCTGCCTGGCATCACGTCCAGGCTGACCGACTCCACGGCCGTGAAGGCGCCATAGCGCTTGGTGACAGAGCGCGCCTGCAGCAGCGCCCCGGTGGTTCCGTCCATGCTGGCGCTGTGGTTCATGCCTGCTCCTTGTGCTGTGTGCTGGCCGCGGCCGCTGGCGGGTCCTTCCTCAAAGCCTGTGCGATGCGTTCGATAAGGCCCCAGATGCCCTTTTGCATGTACAGCGTGACGGCGATCAGCAGCAGGCCCAGCAGCAGCATCCAGCGCGGCCAGAACGAGGCCAGCCAGTCGGCCGCGATGGTGTAGAACGCCGCGCCGATGACCGAGGCGAGCAGGTTGCCGGTGCCGCCGATCACGGTCATGAGCAGAATGGTCTCGCTCACGTGGTACTCAATGCTGGACAGTGGCGCGATCCCCGACAGCATGGCGGCCAGCCCGCCTGCCAGGCCGGTCACTGCGCCCGAGATCACAAAGGCCAGCAGCTTGAACGCCCGGACGTTGTAGCCCACGGCGGCGGCGCGCGCTTCGTTGTCGCGGATGGCCAGCAAGGTGCGCCCGAACTTCGACTCGGCCACGCGCTGCATGGCCACGAACACGGCAAGAAAGACCACCGCCACGAAGGCGTAGTAGCGCCAGGGGCTGCCGGTGTCGAACAACTCCAGGCCGAAGACCAACAAAGGGGGCCGCGCAATGCCGAGCAGCCCGTTGTCGCCACCCGTGAGGTCCACCATCGAATACGCGAGGAAGTAGGCCATCTGCGCGAAGGCCAGCGTCAGCATCACGAAGTACACGCCGCGCTGGCGGATGGCGAACCAGCCCACAAGGGCGGCAGCCAGCGCACCGATGGCGGTGGCGCCCAGCATGGCCACCAGCAGCGGCACCTTGAAGTGCAACAGCAGCAGCCCCGCGGCATAGCTGCCCAGGCCGTAGAAGATGCCCTGCCCGAAGGACATGAGCCCGGTGTAGCCCAGCAGCAGGTTGCAGGCCATGGCCGCCATCGCGAAGATGAGCAGTTCGGTGGCCAGCGAGCCCGATGCCAGCACCAGCGGCAACGCCAGCGCCAACAGGGCAGCCAGCGCCGTGAAGCGGTGGCGAACGAGAAGCTTGTTGTGGTTCATTGTTGTCCCCCTATGCGCGGCCGAGCAGTCCGTTGGGGCGCAGCAGCAACACCAAGGCCATGGCCACGTAGATCATCAGATTGGCGCCGGGGGGCCAGAGCGTGCTCATCATGCTTTGCACGATGCCCACCAGCAGGCCACCCACCAGCGCCCCGGTGAAGCTGCCCATGCCCCCCACCACCACGGCGACGAAGGCAATGCCCAGTGCCTCCACCCCCATGAACGGGTCGACCCCACGGATGGGGGCTGCCAACACGCCCGCCAGGGCCGCCGTGGCCGCGCCCAGGGCGAACACCAGCGAGAAGATGCGCCGGATGTTCAGGCCCAGCAGCGACACCATCTCCGCCGATTCGCTGCCTGCCCGCACGATGGCGCCCAGCCGCGTTCCTTCGAGCACCGCGCCCAGCACGGCCGCCATGGCCACGCCCAAGCCGATCACGAACAGCCGGTACTTGGGGTAGACAAAATCGCCGGCCACCACCACGCCCTGCAGCAGCTCGGGCGGCGGCACGTTGTTGCCGTGCGGGCCCCAGTACAGGATCACCGCCTCCTGCAGCACCAGGGCCAGGCCCACGGTGATGAGGATGTGCAGCTCATGCGGCAGGTGGTAGACCCGGCGGAACAGCAGGGCCTCGGCCAGCCATGCGAACAGGCCGACCGCCAGCGGGCCGAGAACGAGCGTCCACCAGAAGTTGAGGCCTGCGCCGACGAGCTGGTAGCAGCCGTATGCCCCCAGCAGAAAGAAAGCGCCGTGCGCGAAGTTCACGAAGCGCAGCAGGCCGAAGATGATGGACAGGCCGACGGCCAGCACGAAATACAGCATGCCCAGGCCGATGCCGTTGACAAGCTGGAGCAGATAGACGTTCATGGGCGGAATTCACTGGTGGGAACGGCGCGCGCGCAGGCCCCTGGGCCCGCGCGTGCACGGCAGGCCCTCAGGCCATCTTGCAGCCGGCCTCCTGGGGCGACAGGAAGAAGCGGCCCGAGCTGATGATGTCGGCGTAGTCGTCCTTGTCGCGCATCTGGCCCTTGGCCTTGCCCTTGATGAGGTAGAAGTCGCGCAGCACCTGGTGGTCCTCCTTGCGCACTTCTTCCAGGCCGGTCAGGCTCTCGAACTTCAGCCCCTCCAGCGCCGCAGCGACGGCCTTGGGGTCGGTGCTCTTGGCCTTGTTGATCGCCTCGATCAGCATGCGCGTGTTGATGTAGGGCGCGGCCAGGCTGTAGTTGGGCGTGAGCTTGAACTTCTCGCGCACCTGGCTCACGAAGCGCTTGTTGTAGGCCGTGTCGATGGTGTGCCAGTACACGGCGCCGAAGTACACGCCGTCGCAGATGTCCGCGCCCAGCGACTCGAACTGCTCCAGCCCCGATGCCGCCGCGACGACGATGGTCATCTTCTGTTTCATGCCAAAGCTCACCGCCTGGCGCAGCGTGTCGGACGCCTGCGCGCCGTAGTTGAGCAGGAACAGCACGTCGGCCTTCGAGGCCATGGCGTTGGTCAGGTGGCCGCTGAACTCGCGCTCGGTCAGCGAGTGGTAGCTGTTGCCCACGTGCTCGATGCCCTTTTCCTTGAACAGGTCCTTGGCGTTCTTGAGCAGACCTTCGCCGAACACGTACTGCGGCGTGATGGTGTACCAACGCCTGGCCTTTGGCATGCGCTCGGCCAGCGGCCGGGCCGAGCCCTGGATCAGCCCGTAGGTGGGCAGCGCCCAGCGGAAGGTGCTGCGGTTGCAGTCGCTACCGGTCAGCTCGTCGGCACCGCCGTTGGTGACCAGGATGCCGCCGGCCTTGTCGATCTCCTTGCTCATGGCCAGCGATTCGGCGGACAGCAGTGCGCCGGTGAAGAGGTTGATCTTGTGCTGCTCCATGGCCTCCTGCACGCGGCGCACGGCCGTCGCGGGCTTGGCCTCGGTATCGAGCATGCGGTAGCCGAGCTTGCGGCCGAGCACCGTGCCCTGCTGCTCCACGGCCAGCTGCATGCCCATCTCGGAGTACTTGCCGATGGCGGAGAAGGTGCCCGACATGGCGGTCGGGCAGGCAAGCACCAGGTCATTGTTGCCCTGGGCGATGGAGAACAGCGGGTGGGCGGCCAGGCCGGCTGCGGCCGTGGCTTGCAGGAATGCGCGTCGTTGGATCATGGATGTCTCCTTGGGTGGTTGTTGGTGGTCGGCAAGAAAAAGAGGCAGGCGCGGTGCTTCCACGCCATCAGGGGCTCACGGGGATCCGTCGTCGTCCACCCAGGCCAGGTGGACCTTGGCAGGCAGCCGGGCCCAGGCAGCGGACAGCCGCTCAGCGCACGCGGCCCGGTCGATGGGCGCGGTGGCGCGCAGCGTGACGGTGGCTTCGGTGCCGTCGTTCGCGGCCGCAATGTCCACCAGCGCGACCGGCTGCTGCAGGTCGGCGATTTCCATGCGCAGCTTGTAGACCAGCGCCATGTCGCGCAGCGCGGGCTTGTAGATCTTGCCCACGCCCGTCACGGGGATCGAATCGAGCACGAACAGGTGGCGCGGCTTCGCCGGCGGCTCGGGAATGCGGTCGCCGATGTAGCGCTGCAGCTCGGCGGTGTCCACGCTCTGGCCCGGCGCCAGCGCCACGAAGATCACGGGCAGCTCGCCCGCATACCCGTCGGGCATGCCCACGGCCGCGCTCAGCGCCACGGCGGGGTGGGCGTTGGCCACTTCTTCGATGGACTGCGGGTCGATGTTGTGGCCGCTGCGGATGATCAGGTCCTTCTCGCGGCCGGTGAGGAACAGGTAGCCGTTCTCGTCCAGGCGGCCCAGGTCACCCGTGACCAGCCCGCCATCGGGCGTGAAGGCGCCGTGGTCGTGCCCGGGGTTGAGGTAGCCGCCCACGATCTGCGGGCCGCGCGCGACGACCGAGCCGATGGTGCCCACCGGGCAGGGCTGCCAGCGCCCCTCGGCATCGCGCTGCAGGATGTCGATGGCCGAGAACGGCGCGCGGATGCCCACGCTGCCGCGCACATGCGCCCCATGCAGTGGCGTGGCGGCGATGGCGGCCACGCTCTCGGTCATGCCGTACTGCTCCAAGAGCGCAATGCCCGTGCGCTCCTCGAAGCGTTGGCCGATGGCCGTGGGCAGGGCCGCGCCGCCGGTGAAGGCAAAGCGCACCGAAGACAGGTCGCAGCCCTGCACCGGCACCTCGCTGAGCGCGCCGATGGAGGTCGGCACGCCCCCGATGAAGGTGGCGCGGTAGCGCTCGGCGATGCGCCAGAAGTTCTTCACGATGGCCGGGTCGCGCAGCCCCGCGGGCGACAGCATCACCACATGGCCACCTGCGGCCAGCACCGACATGCCGATGGTGGAGGTACCGCCCACATGGAACAGCGGAAAGCCGTTGAGCGCGACATCCTGCTCGGTCAGGTCGAAGGCCTGGGCCAGCGCCCAGGCCGCATGGATCTGGTTGCCGTGCGTCTGGCGCACCAGCTTGGGCAGGCCGGTGGTCCCGCCGGTATGGAACAGCGCCGCGATGGCGGCGGGATCGTGGACGCGCTCGAAGGCCAGGCGGTCGCCAGGCTGCGCGTCCATGGCCGCTTCGAGGGCGTGCACGCGCGGGTCCTGGGCCCCGGGCGCGCCGCCCATCACCAGCACGGCCTGCAGGCCTGGCACGCGGGGCAGCACCTGCTGCACCTTGGCCCAGATCTCCGGGTCCAGCGCAGGGCCGGGGCAGACCAGGATGCGGGCGGCCTCCGCCTCCAGCAGCGCGGCGATGACCTCGGGCGCCAGCAGGTAGTTGATGCAGCTGGCGGTGCCCGCCGTCTGCGCGCCCCAGATCAACGCCGGAACACGGGCATGGGTGCGTGCGACGATGGACACCACGCCCTCCCCCGCTATGCCGAAGTGCGCGAACAGGTTGGCGGCGCGCGTGATCTCGGCCAGCAGCTCCTTGTGGGTATAGGTGGCCGGCACATCCTCAAGCGCGGCCGAAGGCATCATGGTCAAGGCCATGCGGTCGCCGCACAGTGTGGCCGTGGCCTGGAACACTTCGTAGATGCTGCGCGACGGCACCAGCTCGCCGTAGGGCAGGGTCTCCAGCCGCTCGATATCCGCGATGCCCCGGATCTTCTGTTCCGAGCGTGTCGTCTTGGTCATTGTTGGTCGCTCCGCACGTGGCGCTTCGCAAGAAATTCAAAGCCCTTGGCCTATGGCACGCCATCCAACCTCCGTGGTACTGCCGGAAAGCGCGCAAGCGCTGCCCTACCCGGAAATGTTCCGGGAGCTTTTGCGTGGACCAGGGGGTGGAAGAAAGCCGTGCCGAAATGCGTTCAGGCGGTGATGTCTCTTGCGCTCCTTGTAATCCGGCTGCATGGCTTGCATGCGCCGTGTTGATGGAGCAAGTCTAGGAATCGCACGCATTGCGGACAATGTGACGAAGTCACAGCGCCCACCCGAAGTTTTGTGCAAGGGGCACACGGCGCCCCCTGCCACTAGCGGCTATGGTTCAGGCCACAGCACCCGCGCCAGACGGGTGCACCGGAGACAAGCCCAAAGGAATGACAACACCCGCCCACCACGGGCCCACGGCCTGTGGAGACCCGGCCGCATCAGCCACCAGCCGGCACCGCCTTCATCAGCCGCTGCCACAGCTGCTGGTTGAAGTCGCGCGCCGGCGCCGTCTGGCCGGTGCGCACCACGATCAGCTGGCGGCTGGGCACCACGAAGAGCTTGCGGTCGTGAAAGCCCAGCGCGGCCACCAGGTCGGCCGGAGCGGTCTCGATCAGCGGCCCCTCGCGCCGGGGCGCGTCTGCACCGCTCAGGTAGGCATGGCTGCCGCCATTGAGCCACCACAGGCGCCCATAGGCCGGGTTGGTCGGCGTGCGCTGCAGCAGCAGGCCGAGCTGCGCGGCCGATACCACACGGCGGCCGTCGGGCGCGAGGCCCTGGTCCAGCACCAGCTGCCCCATGCGTGCGATGTCGCGCGGCGTGGTCACCAGCCCGGTGGGGTTGCCTGCGTCGGCCAGCGCGGCGGGCCGGGGGCGCCAGGCGGTATCGGCCATGCCCAGCGGCACGGTGAGCCACTGGCGCGTGATCTCGTCCAGCGGCCCGCGCGCCGCCTGCTCCAGCACGCGCTTGGTCACGGCGTAGGCAGGCGTGTTGTAGAAGAAGCGCGCGCCCGGCTCGGCCTCGGTGCGCAGGTCCTCCGTGAGGCCGGAGGTCATTTCCAGCAACTGGCGCACGGTGATGCGCGCCTCCACCGCGGGCGGGGCCTTGGACCAGGCGGCACCGATATAGGTGGCCACCGGGCGCTCCACGTCCATCAGCCCGCGGTCGGCCGCAATGGCCGCCAGCAGCGCGATGAAGCTCTTTTGCTGCGAGGCTACGTCCTCCAGCAGCGCGCCATCGGCCGCCTGGCCATGCACGAAGGCGGCGCGAAAGACGGTTGCATCCGCCGGCAGCGGCCAGTGCTGCTCGGCAATCACCTGCCGGTTCTGGATGATCAGCAGGCCCGTGGTCTTTTGCGCGCGTGCGTAGTCGAGCACCTCCTGCAGCGCGGCGGCGTTCCAGGCGGCTGGTACCGTGGCGCCCATGGCGGGTGGCGCGGCCGTGGGCGAAGCAGCGCAGCCCAGCAGGGCGGCGGCCACGCACAGTGCGGTGGCGGCTGCACGGGTGGTGGTAGCGATGGGAGTCATGGTCGTCATCCTTGCTTTCATTGCATTGCGCATGGCGGCAACTCAGCTGGCCACGCGCCAGCCCAGGCCGGGCGAGATGGCGCGGGCATCGCCCTCGCCCAGCGCCAGCGGCTGCAGCAGCCCGGTCTCGGCCGCCTGCTGGGCGAATTCGCGCAGACTGCGCACGCGCGCCGCGGGCACGCCCGCTGCGTTCAGGCCCTGCTCCAGCTCGGCCGCGGGCTGGTCGGCCAGTTGCGCGGCCAGCAGTTCGCGGAAGGCGCCGGGGTCCAGCGCGCGCGCAAAGCTCGGGCCGCTGCCCGTGCCGGGGTCAAGCAGCGGCGTGTAGCGCGCGGGCTCCACGCCCAGCACCCGCATCAGCGCCGCAATGTGCTGCGGCGTGTTGGCGCCAATGGCCAGCCAGCCGTCGCGGCAGGCAAAGGTGTCGGCCGCCGGGCTGCCCGAGAAGCCCTTGTTGCCCACGCGCGGGATCTCCTGCCCGGTGCTCAGCACGTCGCAGGCAAAGGGGTACATGAGCTGCAGCGCGCTGGCCCACATGCTCACGTCAAGGAAGCTGCCCTCGCCCGTCAGGTCCCGCTCGCGCAGCGCGGCCATGATGGCCATCGCACCGACCAGGCCCGTCGCCGCGTCGATGACAGGAAAGCCCACCTTGGTCGGCGGCGCGCCTTCCTGGCCGCCCAGCAGGGTCATGCCGGTCAGCGCCTGCATCACATGATCGTAGGCGCCCCGCGGCGTGAGTTCCGGGTCACTCAGGCCGTAGCCCGAGATGGCGCAGTACACGATGCGCGGGTTGACGGCCTTCACCTGCTCGTAGCCCAGGCCATGGCGCTCGAGCACGCCGGGGCGGTAGTTGTCGACCATCACGTCGGCGTGGCGCGCCAGGTCCAGTGCCTGGGCACGGCCCTCCGCCGTCGCCAGATCGATCGCCTGCATGTGCTTGCCGGCGTTCAGTGCCGTGAAGGCGTGCGCGCCTGCGCCACCGCGGCGCATCACGTCGCCGCCGCCGGGGCGCTCGACCTTGGTCACCTCGGCCCCCATCTGCGCGAGTTGGAAGGTGGCGAACGGGCCGGCAATGACATGGCTAAAATCCAGTACGCGCACGCCGCGCAGCGCCTGCGGCGGCGATTTCCAGGTGCGGGGTGCGCTCATCGGATGCTCCCTTGCGTGGCCTTGACGAGCTTTTCCAGCTTGGCCGTCTCGGCCTGGATGAAGGTGGCGAAGGCCTGGGGCGAGGCACTCAGGCTGACCACCGTGCCCGCGTCCTCGGTCTCCTTGCGCAGGGCCGGGTCGTCGAAGGCCCGGTGCACCGCCTTGAACAGCGCCTGCACGGTGCCCTCTGGCGTACCGGCGGGTGCCCACAGGCCGAACCATGCGTCCAGCACCAGGTCCTCGCTGCCCAGCAGTTCCCGCAGCGTGGGCACCTGCGGAAAGGCGGCCAGGCGCTTGGCGCTGGTCACGGCCAGGGCATGCACCTTGCCCGACTGCACATGCGGCGCCGCCGTGGACGCGATGGGGAACGCGAAATGAACCGAACGCGAGAGCAGTGCGGGGATGATCTCCACCGAGCCCTTGTAGGGCACGTGCAACGCGTCGATGCCGGTGTGCAGCGACAGCGCCGCAGCGCACAGGTGGGCGGCGCTGCCGATGCCGCCCGAGGCGTAGTTGAGCGTGCCCGGGCTCTTGCGCGCGGCCGCCACCAGGTCGTCCACGCTGCGGTAGGGCGAATCGGCCGCCACCACCAGGATGGACGGTGCCAGGCCGATGGCCGAGATCGGCGCAAAGTCTTTTTGAGGATCGAACTTCACGCTGGGCTGCAGCGCCTTCTGCACGATGTGCGACGAGGCACCCATGAGCAGGTTGTAGCCATCGGGCGCCATGCGCGCCACATTCTGCGCGGCGACGATGCCGCCGGCACCGACGACGTTCTCGACGAACATCACGGCGCCCTTGCCCAGCGCGGGCGCCATGCGCACGGCCGTGGCACGGGCCAGCAGGTCCGGCCCGCCGCCCGCGGCGAAGGGCACGACCAGCCGCACCGGGCGGCTCGGAAAATCGCCGGCCTGCTGCGCGAACGCCGCACGGGGCAGGCCAGTGGCGGCGGCCGCCAGGGCCAGGAGTTGCAGTTGGAATCGGCGTCGATCAGGCATACGCAAAGGGTCTCGGAAAATCGGTGGGTTCACAGAAGGCAGCATGCGGGAACACCGTCGTCAGAAGGCGTGCCGCACACCGAGGGCCACACCGGTGGCCGAGCCATTGGGGCCGGTGACCGCGCCTTCGAAGGTGCGCGACGCGCCCCCTGCGTTCTCGATGCGTGCCACGATGCCATACAGCGTGGTGCGCTTGCTCAGGTGGTAGCCATACCCGACAGAAAAGCGGGTCGTGCGCGGGGACGAGGGGGCCGTGGAGGTGTAGCGCGATACCTGCGCCTTGAACTCGTGCACCCCCATGGGCACGCGCGCACCAAGCTCCCAGCCCCGGCCATCGGGTGGATCGCCGGCGACCTTGTCGCGCATCGCCACGGCCATCAGTTCCAAGGCACCGAAGTCGTAGCTGCCCGCAATGCTGGCGTTGCTGACCCGACCCGATGCGAAATCGGTCTGCATGCCGCCTACGCCGATCTTCACCGCGCCGGCTTCATAGCCGGCGCGCAGGCTGTAGCCCGTGCCATCGCGGCCCGTGGCGCTGCCGTCCTTCGCGTTCTCGCCGAGGAAGTAGGCCGCATGCACGAAGGCGCCGCCCAGTGTGGCCGGCGTGAAGTAGTGCACGGCATTGGAGGCCCGCACCCACGAGGTCGACACGCCAGCCACGGTGGAGGTGATCAGCTGCGCCTGCCCGATGCCGATGTGCGCGAACGGGTCGAACAGGCCGATGTTCAGGTAGTGCGGCTGCAGGTCGCGGCCCGCGCGCAGCTCGCCCCAGGGGCCGAACAGGCTGACCGTGGAGCGCCGCCCGAAGGTCAGGCCGCCCACCGTGCCCTGGCCGCTCACCTGGTTGTTGGTGTTGGTCGCGCCCCCCGCCCCGCTGTCGGGAAAGATGGCGCCTTCGAGCCAGAAGCCGGCGCGCCAACCCCCGCCCAGGTCCTCGACGCCGCGGAACCCGATCCGCGAGGCGCCCCAGTTGCTGTTGGACATGGTAGTGCCGCTGGCGACCGTGCCGCTCGATCGGGTCAGGGCCGCATCGAGCGTGCCGAACACGGTGACGGAACTCTGTGCGCCAGCCGTGCAGGCGAGCGAAAGCAGCGCTGGGAGTAGCGCCCATTTTTTCTTCATGGTGATTTGTCTCCAAACTTCGGGAAGGAATGCCACAGGCCTGTAAAAGCGTCCTGCGGAGCCGGCTCGTTGGATGGGCAAAAATGCTATCGCCGAACCTGTGAATTCATTCTAGGAACGGGTGGCCCTTTACCTCAATTGATAAATTCTTTTGGAGACTAAGCCTGTGGTTAAGTCAATCGTGTCCACCCCCGCCGGACTGCGCCCGTTCCCCCCGCTGCTGCGCGGCCTGCGTCTGCCGCAGCTGCAGCTTGTGCGCATGGCCGGCGCGGGCGCCAACTTCCGCGAGATGGCCGATGCACTCCATGTGACCCAGCCGGCCATCACCAAGATGGCGCGCGAACTCGAACGTACGCTGGGCGCGCCGGTGTTCGAGCGCAGCGCTTCGGGCGTGCGGCTCAGCGCCTTCGGCCAGGCCGTGCTGTCGCAGGTGCAGCGCTCGCTGGCCCACCTGGACCAGTTGGCCGACGACCTGCCGAGTCACCGTGAGGGCGCCGGTGCAGCCCTGCGCATCGGCTCCCCCTCGTTCACGGCAGCGGCGCTGCTGGCGCGCCCCGTGGCCCAGTGGCTGGGAGCCACGCCTGGGGGCCGCGTCATCATGAGCGATGGGGTGAGCGCACAGTTGCTGGCACCACTGCTCGCGGGCGAGCTCGATGCCGTGGTCGGCAGCGTGGACGACGGAGCCTGCAGCGACGACGAGCTGCAGCAGCTGCGCTTCGAGCCGCTGTACGACGATGCCATCACCTTCGTCACCAGCGCAGACACGCCTGGCCTGGAGGGGCCGATGGACCTGGCCGACCTGTGCCGTCTGCCCTGGGTCATGCCGCCGCGCAACTCGCAGGTGTGGATGGCGTTGCGGCGCGAATTCATGGTGCTGGGCCAGGGCCTGCCCCGGGGCGTGGTGGAAGCCAGCTCGATACCGGCGCTGGGCACCATCTTGCGCCATGCCCCCGGCACCGTGGGGGCACTGCGCGCCGACGCCGGCCGCTACCTGGTGCGCGACCAGGGCCTGCGCCTGCTGCAGGTGGCGCCCGCCGTCGCGTTGCCGCGCGTGGGCATCGTGCGCCTGAGTTCGGCTGCGCCTGACGCCGCATTGGAATCGTTGCTGGCCTTGGTACGCTCTGAAGTGAACGTAATTTTTGCTTCTGAGTAGCCTGCCTGAATCCAGATCCCCACTCGCCTTCGCTCCTTTTCACGCAACAAGCGGTCAGTAGATTGGGAACTGGTCTGAGAAGTTTTCCTGGCAACTCAGATTGCAGGTGCAGGACTTAGCCATACAAGCAAGTGCCTAGCAGCAACTTTCAGCATCACACACGAAGGCCATACCGCTTACGCCTGTGTGTAGGCAGTCTTCACAGCGGTGTAGAACTCTGATGCGTACCTGCCTTGCTCACGCGGTCCATAGCTAGAGCCCTTGCGACCGCCAAAAGGCACGTGGAAATCAACTCCTGCGGTGGGTAGGTTCACCATAGCCATGCCAGCCTGGACGTGCCGCTTGAAATGAGTGGCATGCTTGAGCGAAGTCGTCGCAATTCCAGCCGCCAGGCCGAAAGGCGTGTCGTTGGCTAGGCACAGCGCTTCCTCGTAATTGCGCGCTCTGAGCACACTGACCACTGGGCCGAAGACTTCCTCCCGGTTGATGCGCATCTCCGCCGTAGTGTCGACAATCAAAGCGGGGGTCATGTAGAAGCCCGGTTTCCCCGTCGGGCCCTGCGCCAACGCCTCGCCCCCGTGAGCCAACCGCCCACCTTCCTTTTGGGCGATATCAACATACTCCAAGTTTTGGCTCAGCTGATTCTGATCAACCACCGGTCCAATGTCTGTCCCAGCAGCGCGCGCGTCGTCCACCCTTAGGAACTTCAGGCGCTCGACCATCGCGGCGACGAACCGGTCATGGATGCCTTCGGTGACGATGAGGCGCGACGACGCCGTGCAGCGCTGACCGGTAGAGAAGTAGCCACTGTTGACCGCACAATTCACGGCGAGATCCAGGTCCGCATCGTCCAGAACCACCATCGGGTTCTTGCCCCCCATCTCCAGCTGGAACTTGGCCATCCGGGCGACGCAGGCAGTCGCCACCTTGCGACCCGTCGCGGCGGATCCCGTGAAGGAGATCGCGGTGACGCGCGCATCGTCCAGCAGTGCGGCCCCCACCTCGGAGCCCCGCCCCATCACCAGATTGAACACGCCCGCCGGCAGGCCCGCGCGCGACAGGATCTCGGCCAGCGCCCAGGCTGAGCCCGGCACCAACTCCGCCGGCTTGAACACCACGCAATTGCCATAGGCCAGCGCTGGCGCGATCTTCCACGCCGGAATGGCGATCGGAAAATTCCAGGGCGTGATGATGCCCACCACGCCCAGCGGCTCGCGCGTGATTTCCACACCGACGCCTGGTCGCACCGAAGGCAGGGCCTCCCCGCCGGGACGCAAGGCCTCGCCGGCGTAAAACTTGAAGATATTCCCGGCGCGCACCACCTCGCCGATGGCTTCGGGCAGGGTCTTGCCCTCCTCGCGTGCCAGCAGGTCGCCGAGCTCGCTGCGGCGCCCCAGCATCTCGCTGCCTACCGCATCCAGCAGGTCGAAGCGCTGCTGCGGTGTAGAGAGGCTCCACCCTGCGAAGGCGGCCTCGGCGGCGGCGATGGCCAGCCGGGTCTGCGCGGCATCGGCCTGCGCGTACTCTCCCACCAGATCGCGGGTATCGGAGGGGTTGATGTTGCGGGAGACCTGCGGCCCCGCCAGCCAGCTGCCGTCGATGAAGTTCTTGAACATTGCTTTGGTCCTCTGTGAGAGTCGGTGGACGGGCCTCGCTTGCCGCAGGCCGCAGCCACCCCTGAGGCTACGCAAGACGCCTTCCCAGGTCCCTGCACAGGCGGCAGATTCGTTGGCACTTTTGACGCGCCGGCCGACGTCGCTCGCTCAGCGCCTGGCCGCGCCGTCGGCGAGCTGGAAGGCTGCGACCACGTGGCTCAGGCGCTGAGCTTGGGACTGCAGCGACTGCGCTGCCGCCGCACTCTGCTCCACCAGCGCGGCATTCTGCTGGGTGGACTGGTCCATGCCGTTCATGGCCTGTGCGACCTCGTCGATGCCCACGCTTTGCGATGCTGCAGCATGGGTGATCTCGTGGATGGCTGCCGTGACCTGGCGCACTCCGGCGACGATGCCCTCCATCTTCTGGCCCGCGTCGTGCACCAGCGCGCTTCCGGATACCACGCTGGCCACGGACGACTGGATCAGAAGCTTGATGTCTTTGGCCGCTGCGTCCGATCGGTGCGCGAGGCTGCGCACCTCGCCCGCTACCACCGCGAATCCACGACCTTGCTCCCCCGCCCGGGCCGCCTCCACGGCGGCATTGAGTGCCAGGATATTGGTCTGAAAGGCGATGCCTTCGATCAGGCCGATGATGTCGGCGATTTTGCGGGACTGCATGGCAATGTCCTGCATGCTCTGCACGGCCTGCACCACCACCTGCCCCCCCTGCTCAGCGGCAAGGGCCGCATTGCGTGCCAGGTCGTCTGCGGCGTGCGCCGACTGGGCCGACTGGCGCACCGCCCCTGACAGTTGGTCCACGGATCCCGCCGTCCTCTGCAGCTGGCTGGCCGCGTGCTCGGTGCGCTGCGAGAGGTCGTTGTTGCCCGAGGAGACATCGGTGGAAGCGTCCTGGATGGAATGGGCGGCATCCCGCACCTCGCGCACCAGTGCGCCCAGGCTGGCCTGCATGCGGGCCAGGGCATCCAGCAAGGCCCCCGTTTCGTCACGGCCACCGCGCGGGATCACAAGCGAAAGATCTCCCTGCGCCACCCGCTCGGCGACGCGGACCGCCTCCCCGATGGGTCGGGTCACGCCCCGCGCGATGCTCCAGGCAGCCAGTGCGCCGCCCAGGATTGCCAGCACCGATGCCAGCACCTGGACCGACTGGGCAAGCGCTGCCGCAGCCGATGCGTGGGCCTGACGCTCGCGCCCGGCCGTCGTGGTCGCCTTCACGATCGGATCGACAGCCTTTGCCCACTGCTCGACCCGTGCCCTCATGGTGCCAGCGAACTGGTCGATCACCGCAAGGTCAGGCTCCACATCGCCCTGGCCCCGGACCGCATCCACCCGGCTGCGGATGCTGCGCTCCAGCTCCTGCAGCACGCCCTCGGCCTGCGCAAGTCCGCCCAGGGCCCCCGCCAAGCCCGGGATGTCCTGGCCACCGTGGGTCAGCGACATCAGCTCGCTCCTGGCCAGCTGGTACAGGCCACGCGACTGCTCGACCAGGCCTTGGTGGAAGTCGATATCCTCGCGCTGGGTCGACAGCACCAGCAGCAGGGCGTTGAGGTAGATGTCGTCGATGCTGCTGCGCATGGCGCCGGCACGGGCGGCGATCTCGGCATGGGCATGGACCGCCGCTGCCATGTTCCGTTCCATGGCCCTCATCTGCAAAACCGCATAGGCCGTGGTGCCGGCGAACAGCGCCAGCACCAGGCCGAAGCCCAGGGCCAGCCGCATGCCGATGCCCAGCCGGCCGCCCCCTTGTGGGAGCCTTGCTGCGGCCACGGCATGTCGGAGACGAAACGATGGAAGCGGGGACGACGGCATGGTGTCTCGCTGGTTGGTGGATGTTGGATGCGGGGAAAGGTCTACTGGCGGGGTATCCCGGCTCTGTCGATTACCGAGCGCCATTTGGCGATGTCGCTGCGCATGCGCTGGGCCATCTGCTGCGGCGTGCTGGCTTGGGCTTCGGCCCCCAGGTCCAGCAGCGCCTTGCGCACCTGTGGCGACCCCACGGCCGTTGCAATTTCCCCGGCGAGCCGGCTCACCACCGCTTGCGGCGTACCCGCAGGGACGGAGATGCCGTTCCAGGAGGACACCTCAAACCCTGCCAGGCCGCTGTCCGCCACCGTCGGCACCCCGGGCAGGCCGGCGAAGCGGTGGGCCGAGGTCACCGCCAGGGGCTTGATCGCACCGGCCTGGATCTGGCTGAGCACGACTGGCAGCATGTCGATCGCCACATGCACGTCCCTGGCCCGGATCGCGCTGACCAAGTCAGCGGTGGTCTTGTAGGGCACGATCACTGCGTCGATGCCAGCCATGGACCGGAACATTTCGGCCGCCAGGTTCTGCGTGCTGCCGACCCGAGCACTGCCGATGTTGAGCTTGCCCGGATGGGCCTTCGCGAAAGCAATCACATCAGTCACCGAGCGCAGGTCCGACGGCCCCGCGGCGACGAGCGCGAGATCGAACGAGGACAGGGTGGAGACATGGGTGAAGTCCGCCATCAGGTCGTAGGGCAGCTTGTGAAAGAGCGCCGAGGTGAGCGCGGTTCCGCTGCCCGCCATAAGCAGGGTGTGACCATCCGGCCGGGCATGCTTTACCAATGAAGCGGCCGCCACCGGAACGGGACGGTTCTCGATCACCACCGGCTTGCCCAGGCCTTCGCCCATTTTTTGCGCCACAAGCCGGGCCACGATGTCACCCGCGCCGCCCGGCGCGAACGCCACGACCAGTTGCAGGGGCTTGCTGGGATAGGACTGCGCACGGATACCACCCGTGGCAAACGCCAGGGCGACCGCGCTCCCGTAGCGCACGAAGTTTCTTTTCTGGGAGTCCACGGTACCTCCTCCCGCCGCAGCGGGACATCCGTGATGCACATGAATGGGACCGGCGCAAGCCGGTGGGGATGCAGGCGCTCAGGCCCCCACCGCCACGCCCACCAGGATTCGTGGCGGCCGGGGAGCTGCGCTGCGCGCTGCCTGGGCCGATCAGCGCGCGCCGGGTGGCGCGTACTGCGGCGTCGAGTCTTCCCAGATGCTGTCAGTGATCTGGCGCTTGCCACTGCCGTCGGCGTTCATCACAAACACCTGGCCGTAGGGCTGGAAGGTCTGGTCATAGTGGCAGGCCTCGTCGCGGTATCCGGCCTGGCCACTGTTGTAGAGAATCTGCTTGCCGTCTGCTGTCCACACGGGGTGGCCATCGCTGGCCGGGTGGTCGGTCAGGCGGCGCAGGTCGCTGCCATCGGGGCGCACCGTGTACAGGTCGAAATTCGACCAGATGCTGTCGGGGTTGCGCACCCCCCGGTTGAACAGGATGCGGCTGCCATCAGGCGACCAGATCGGCATGTTGTCATAGCCCCGGGTGATGTGCCGGATCTGGCGTGTCTCCAGGTTCAGCACGGCCAGCCCTCCCAGCGACGCGCTGCTGGGATCCTGGTTGGCGATGCGAAAGACCACTTCCTTCCCGTCGGCGGAATAGCTGGGAAAGCCCGCATTGAAGACGCTGTCGTCCGTCAGTTGTTCCAGGCCGGAGCCATCGCGTTTGACGCGCATCAGCTTGGCACGACCCTTTCCACGCTGCGTGAACCACTCGCCGACGCCGAAGACGATCCACTCCCCGTCCGGCGACCACACGGGGAAGAAGGCTCCCGCCAGGCCCCGTTTGACCAGCGTCAAGTCCAGGCCGCTCTGCTTGGTGACGTCGTAGACACGGCGACGCTCGCTGCCATCGGCACGCATCACATCCACCGAACCATCTTCATGCTTGGCCGTCAGCACCATCCAGCCATCCTTGGAAAAGGCAGGCCAGACGTCGGTGTAGCGGTACTCACGGCCAGCCTCCCAGCTGTACAGCGCCTGGTTCTGCTTCCAGCCGCGCCACGTGAATTTCTCGTAGACCACCCGCTTGCCGTCCGGCGACCAGGCGGGCGTGCGCAGGCCGGCGATCTTGACCATGGCCTTGCCCGCTGCCGTGGAATAGAGCCCATCCTCGGGCCCGCCCTTGCGGCGGTAGACGATCTCGTCGCTGCCCAGGTACTGGGGGCTGATCTTGAAGCCCGGGCCGCTGGTGTGCTCGGTGCGTTCGCCACTGGCCACGTCTACAGAAACGATCTGCGAGTCGATCTTCAGCAGCAAGTCCGGGCGCAGGACCCAGTAGGTGTACTCGGCCTGGGTCTCATAGAACACGATGCGCTTGCCATCGGCCGACCACTTGGGCGACCCCTGGCAGTAGTCCTTGCGGCTGCTGATCTTGCGGAATCCGGTGCCGTCGGCGCGAATCACGTAGATGCTGAGCTCCTGTGTGTGCTCCCAGCCCGCGCCGTTGTGGTGGCCCTTCCACTCGGTGTCGCGGTCGGAGGAAAAGGCCAGCCACTGGCCGTCGGGTGACCAGCTGGGGCGGAAGAAACCGTTGGGCGAATCGGCCCGTCCCTGGATGCCCTTCACGCCAGTGAGGTTCTTCAGCGTGCGGATCTTGAGGTCCAGCATCCAGATGTTGGCAAGCATGCCGTCGCGCGTGCTGACGAAGGCGACCTTGCTGGCATCGGGCGAGAGGGCTGCCGCATCTTCCACGATGGAGCCATCCGTCAGGCGCTCCACCTGCGTGCCGTCGGTCCGAGCGCGGTAGAGATTGGAGTTGCCCAGGCCATCGCGCTCGGATGTGAAGACGATCCATTGGCCGTCGGCCGAGAACGAGGCGTTGTAATCCAGGGTGCCGCTGTCGATCAGCTTGCGCTCATTGGATCCATCGGCGTTCGCGATGAAGATCTGCGAGGCCGAAGGTCCGATGCGATTGAGGAGCAGCGGCCCCTTGGCAGGCTCTGCCGCCACTGCGGCCCACGGTTGCTGCCCAAAGGCCATGAGGCTGGCCGAAGCGGCGCCGCCCAGAAATTTTCTACGATCCACGGTTCTTTGTCTCCTGCCAGGCTAGGTTCGGCTGCACAGCAAGGTGCAACCTCAGTTCACGAACAAGACGCTCACGGGCGCTGGCGATTCCAGCGCCACGCCGGTATCGGACAAACGCCCCGAGGCCGCATCGATGCGCATCAGGCTCACGCGATTGCTGCGGTAGTTGGCCACCAGCATCCATTGGCCGGATGGATGAATATCGAAGGCCCACGGGGCTTCGCCCCCGCTGGGCAGGCGCTGCACGGGCGTGAGCTCGCCAGAGCCGGCATCCACCCGATAGACGAGCAGCTGGCTCTCGCCCCGGTTGCCCACGTAGAGAAAACGGCCATCAGGGCTCAGCGCCAGTTCGGAAGCGCTGCGCGTGCCAGCAAATTCCGCACTGGACAAGGCCAGGGTCTGTACGGGCGCCAAACGGCCGGACGAAGCGTCCCAGCGCAATGCGGTGATCTCAGCCGTCAACTCGCTCAGCACGTAGACGATGCGCCCCGTTGTGCTGAAAACAGCCCGGCGCGGTCCGCTTCCGGCAGCCGCCTGGAAGGAACGGGGAGCGGCCGCATCGTCGGGCGCCAACACCCGGGTCGAGCGCTCGAAGCCGTAGACGAACACGCGGTCCGCCCCCATGTCCGCGACCAGGGCGTGACGTCCCGCCGGGTCGATCGCTACGCCATGGGCATGGGGACTGGCTTGGCGGCGGTGCGGCCCCGAACCCGTGGCCTTGATGGTGCTGACCAAGGCACCTGGCTTGCCATCGGGCAAAAGTGCGATGCTGGAAACCGTACCTGCTGCGAAATTCGCGGCCAGAAGGGTCATGGACGGGGCATCCAGCCACAGATGCGTGGTACCGGCCCCACCCGCAGCCCCTTCGCCCAACAAGGAGAGTCCCCCGGTGCGGCCGTCCACCGTATAGGCAAGCACACGTCCCTCGCCCTCTGCCCCCTCTGCCGCCGCGTACAGCACGGGCAGGCGCGGGTGCTTGAGCAGCCACCTGGACTTGCGGGCATCCGCGGGTCGCCCCAGCGGCGCGAGCGTCCCCGCACAGGCGTCAAAGCGGACCGCCCGGATCCCCACCCCATCCGTCCCCAGGTAGGCCAGTTCGGACGCATTGCAGGGCACCGCTGCAGCGGCGTTGGCCGCGCCCCAGCACCACAGCAGCGCGAGGCCCAGGCCGCGCCAGGCCGATCCCGATCGTGTGAAATGCCCCAACATGGCCAGCAGGTCTCCTGTCACTTGTTATGCCCGCCGCACCACATGGCTCCCGACGGTATCTCAAGGATAGGGGAGGACCTGCCGCGGGTATCTACACGAAAGGCAGATTCGCTGGCACTTTTCATGCCCTCGGGCTTGACGCGGGTCAAGCATCCGCCCCTTGCAGGCATGCCCCGCGAGTGGGGGAAGGCCATGGCGCCGAGGGTGGTGGCCCTCCAGCAAGCTACATAGCGGGTTGGGTCTGCTCGCGTGCGGCAGTGCGGAACTGGCTGGGAGACTGTCCCACTTCCTTGCGGAAGAAGCGCGTGAAGTACGCAGTGTCCATGAAGCCCAGCCCATAGGCGATCTGCTCGATCGACATGTCGCCAAAGATCAGGTTGCGCTTGGCCTCGGTGATCAAACGGGCATGGATCAGCTTGGTGGGACTCAGGCCCGTGGCGGCGACACAGGCCGCACGCAGCTGCGTGGGCGACACCGCCATCTTCGAGGCATAGGTCTGCAGGCGCAGGTTTTCCCGGTAGTGCTGGTGGACGAGCTCACGGAAGCGGTTGGTCAGGCGGATCGCATTGCGCGTGGCGCCTTCCTTGTCGAGTTGGTCCAGCCGGGTGCTGCGCACCAGCATCAGCAGCAGCGAGGTCAGCAGGGCCTCCGTCCCCACGACATGACCCAGCGCCATGGATCGGATTTCGTGTTCCAGCCGGCTGACCAGGCCATGGACGTCTTCTGGCGCCTCGGGGTTGTGGGTGAGCGGAATCACGCGCGGTTCCGTCCACAGCTGTATGAACTCGGGCAGCTTGGCATTGACCTGGTTCAGGTAGGTTTCCTCGATGGTCACCACCCAGCGGTCCACATCAATCTCGTACTCCAGGCCGTGCACGCATTCGTTGGGCAGCAGCAGTGCGCACGGGCCTTCGAAAGGCACACTGCTGCCTTCGAGGTTCATGACGCCGCGCCCGATGCGGACAAAGATCACCTGACCGTAGGCGGGATGGGAGTGGGGGGCCGTACGACGGCGCCCGCCTTCCGTGACATGGCCGACGTTCACGAACCAGGACTGCGGCTTCTCTGGGCTTTCGACGTACAGGCGCACCTTCGGCACCGGTTCCGGCACGTTCGGTGGGTACCAATCACGTTGGGACTTGGTCATCGAGAGCTGCTCATTGGATGGAATGCGCCGGGCCTACGGCAACAGGACAAACCGCTCAGGCCCTCAGGCCACGTGGCCCAGCACCGCAAGCGGGCTGCATGGCAGGGTGTTGGAGAAGAACGCAGAAGACGCCGCGCATAGCAATGGTGCACGCGTTGTAAAGATGCTCGGCCAGGGCTGCCCCCCTGGCAAGCGGGTAATCCCGGGCGACAGCCACCCGGGAGCCTCTTCTCAGTAGCGCAGGCGTCCCTTGGCATCGATCACCGCAATGTTGACGAACTGGCTGCCGGCATTGCCCTTGCCAAAATTGAGCCGATAGCCATCCACCGCGATTTCCCCCATGGTCTGCAAGGCCTTGGCCAAGGCGCCGGGCGTGATGTCACCACGGATGCGGCGCAGCCCCTCGACCGCAACGCGCGTCGAGACATAGCCTTCGAACTGGGCCGGCGTATATGCATCCAGCTCCGGGAAGGCGGCCTTCATCGCCGCCTGAAATTCGCGCACGCCCGTTTTGCTGTTCGGATCGGGGTAGATCTGCACGATGCCGACGCCGCGGGCCGCCTCGTGCCCCGCGGTCCGGATCAGAAACTCCGGCGACATGTCGGCCGCCAGGAAGATGGTCTGGCCCACGCCGGCTTTACGCAACTGCGCTACGGACGACGCGGCGAACGGCGGAGCACCCAGCACCAATACGCCGTCTGCGCCGAGTCCGAAAGTCTCCCGCGCTCCACTGGCCAGATTTTCCGAGGCCACGGCAACGCCTTTGACCTCTATGCCGCCGATCCGCGCCGCTTCTCGGACAACGTCTTCCAGCCCGGCAACCCCCACGGGGTTGTTCTGGTACAGCACTGCCAGCTTGCGCATGCTCAAAGCGCGTGCATGCAAGACGATCTTGCTCAACTTCTGCAGGTCACTTGCACGCACATGGAACAGCCTGGCATGCCCAGGATTGCGAAAGGCATCCGACCCAGGTACGACATTCATGACCACGAGGTCGTACCTGTCGAGCAACTTGTCACCCAGCATCTTCTGAACCGCCCCCGACCCCCAGGGCGAGATCAGAGCCACGGGCTTGCGCTGCATGGCGGTATCGAACTGGTCCGCAAAGACCGCCGGAGACAGCGTGTCATCCAGTTCAAACCAGGCAATCCTGCGCCCAGCCACCCCGCCAGAACGGTTGACATGGGCCACTGCGGCCCTTGCGCCCTGGCTGATCTGCCGGGCATCCGGCACGGGAACGCCCGTGAACGGCCCGATCTGAGCCAGCACAATGTCCTGGGCCAGGGCGGGGGTTCCCAGCACCACCCATGCCATCAGGCACCGTTCCAACCACCTGACGATGGGGCCAGGCCCCGCGGGATTGTTCATGGCATCTCCACGGCCTGGTGCCGCTGGTTATCGGGCAATCACAGTCTGGGCGAGCGGACTTGCATCAGCCCAGTGCGCCGGTGACATCGTCGAACAGCTCGTCGACGCTCAGACGGTGCGGGATGATCTTCTGGTCCAGCGCCCAGTCGATCGCCAGCTGCAGGCCCTTGCGGTTGGCCTCGAGCCCGACCGGCGGGAACACCGCCGGCACGCCTTCGGCCAGTGCACGGCTTTCGACCACCATGCGATAGAGCTCGCGAACGATGTCCGGCCGCTTCTTCGAGAGGTCTGCATGCACCACGAACATGTGGTTGATCGGCACGATCCCCACGCGCTCGTACCAGGTCCTGGCTGCGGCCTGCGCATCTGGCACCAAGGTGCGCACGCGGGGATCCTTGGGCATGTCCTCGCCGAGCAGCGCCGCCGTCAACTGGCCGGCCATCATCATGTCCGGGATCGAGGAGCCGGCAGGCAGGCGCTGGCAGTTTTCTGGGTCCTTGTACTCGGCCAGATGTCCATCCCCCAGGGTCATCCAGGTCACCTTGTCGAGGTCGACGCCGCACTCGTGGCGCAGGACGCCCCGGATCCACAGCGCGGTGGTCTGCGTGTAGGTGCGCACGCCCACCTTCTTGCCTTCGATGTCTTTGGGGCGAATGTCGCCAAACTCGATGTTGAAGCCAGCGCAGTGGTGCTGGAAGCGCCCGGAAATCGGCACCGGCAGCATCACATAGGGCTTGCCATAGGCCTTGGCTTGCAGAAAGGTGACGATGGCGAGCTCGCCTGCATCGAACTTGCTTTCGCGCACCATGGCCTTGAAGCCGTTGTGCGCCGGAGTCGGGCCGCAGTAGTCGAGGTGGACGATGTCGGTCTTCACGCGTCCATCCTTCATCGCTTTGGTGACGGCGTAGTCGGCCAGGTTCGTGCGCAGCGTCGGCACCGTGGTGTCGGTCGTGGTCATGTGGTGTCTCTTCCGGATGGAGATGTTTACAGCCTGACTTCGATCAGGCAGGGACCGGGCTCGCGGGTGGAATTCACCATGGCCTGGTAGAAGCTTTCTGCGGTCTCGACCGCCACCGCCGGCACGCCCATGCTCTTGGCCATGGCGAGCCAGTCGATGCGGGGCCGGTCGATGTCGATCATCGACAGCGCACGGGCGCCAGGCGTACCCGCCCCCATGTTGGCGTACTCGGCCTTCAGGATCGCGTAGCTGTTGTTCGCAAAGATGATGGTGGTCACGTTCAGGCCCTCGCGCGCCTGCGTCCACAGCGATTGGATCGTGTACATCGCGCTGCCGTCACCCACCATGCAGAACACGCGCCGCTCAGGGCAGGCGAGTGCCGCACCGGTGGCCACTGGTGTCGCATAGCCGATGGATCCACCCATGTTGTTGATCAGGTCGTGGGGGCGGGCGCCCATCGTCAGGCCCATGGACTCCCGGCCGGTGGTCAGCGACTCGTCCACCAGGATGCAGTGCTCGGGTAATGCCGCCGCCAGCGCATGCGCCACGCTGGTGGGGTTGAGCGCGCCCGAAGGCACCGACGTCTCCAAGCGGGGCTGCAGCAGCGCCTCGGTGCCCGTCGCGCCCAGGGCTTCGAGCAGCATGTCGAATGCCAGTTCGCTGTCCTCATCGGCCTCCACCAAGGGATGAACCGCGGTGCCTTCGGCCTTCAGCAGGCTGGGCCTGTCCGGATAGGCGAAGAAAGCCACGGGCTCCCGCGTTTCCACCGTGATGAGGTGCTTGAAGCCCTGGAGAAAAGCCTGCGCCTGCGGCACGGCATACGGGATGCGCTCGATCGGCACCCGCCCAGCCCCGCGTTCGATGCGGGCCGTGAAGAATTGCGAACCCAGGCGGGCGCCGGTGGCAGCCGCAATCTGGCCGGCGCGCTGCAGCGCCATCCCACGGGTGGCCGTGTTGGCCAGGATGATCAACGCAGGCTCCCCTGAGCGCAGCACCCGGGCCACATGCGCGATGCGCGCCGCATCGGGCAGCTTGCGCCGGGGCGCGGCCGGCTTGGGCAGCACCGGCGTGCCCGCTTCCTGCCACGATGTGTCGCCTGGAAGGATCAGCGTGGCGATCTGGCCCGGGTGCTCGGACGCCCTGGCCACCGCCTGCGCGGCGTCCCACGCAATGGCATTGGCCGAGTCGGCACGCCGCACCCAATGGCTCAGAGGCCGGGCCAGGCCTTCGATGTCCGAGGTCAGCGGTGGGTCGTACTTCAGGTGCGAAGTGGAGTGCTCGCCGATGATGTTGACCATGCCCGACGAGGCACGCTTGGCGTTGTGGATGTTGGCCAATCCGTTGGCTAGGCCCGGCCCCAGGTGCAGCAAGGTGGACGCGGGTGTTCCCTTCATCCGGTACCAGCCATCGGCTGCACCCGTGGCAACCCCCTCGAACAGGCACAGCACGCTGCGCATCTTCGGGTTTTCCAGCGCCGCCAGAAAGTGCATTTCCGACGTGCCAGGATTGGCAAAACAGATATCGACGCCCTGGTCCACCAGGGTCGCGACGAGGCTTTCAGCTCCGTTCATGGCATCAATACGAAGTGGCAGCCTGCTGGGCCAGGCCCACGACGCCGTAGCTCTTTGTCGGTGCGGCCATCAGAAAGCGGTAGCCTTCGTCCAGCAATTTCTTGTGGTTCTTGGCCGTTACATGCGGGTTGCCAACGACCACCTTGTGCCTGTGGCAGGTTTCGACGATGCGGCGCATCGCGTCCTGCACCTCGGGGTGCTCGTACTGGCGCGGGAAACCCAGGGCCTGGCTGAGGTCGCCTTCTCCGATCAAGATGAAGCCGATGCCGGGCACGTTGGACAGGATGTCGTCGAGGTTCTCTACGGCCTCGGGGCTTTCGCACATCAGGCCCACGAGGAGTTCGCCCTCTGGCGCCAGGGGCCAGACGTCGGCTTTCTGGTAGTAGTCGGCCATGGACAGTCCCCAGTAGCGCGACGCATTGGCCGGACCGTCACCGCGCACGCCCTTGGGCTCGTACAGCGGCGCGCCCTTGGGACGTGCGTAACGGCACGATGCCACGGCGTTGTAGGCCTGCTCGACGGTGGACACATGCGGCCAGATGACGCCATAGCAACCGCGGTCCAGAACCTGCTTGGCAAAGCTCTGGTTCATCTCCACACCGTTGGCCGGTATGCGGGCCAACGGCGTCACCCTGGGTGCGACCGATCCGCTCTCGGCGATCTGCTTGCGGTTGAGCATGTACTGCAAGGCGTCGCCCAAGGCCGACACGTCGTAGGGGTTGTGCTCCATCTCGTAGACGACGCCGTCGTAGGGAGAATCGGCAAACTCGGCAGCGCTGAACTTGTCGAGCTTGGAGAAGGCCGTGAAGGCAGGCTTGCCGGCCTCGAAGGCCTTGATGATGCTGTTCAGACGTTGTGTCATTTCTTTGCTTCCTCGGGGTTCCAATACATGAAGCCCATGCCTTCGCCGGTACCGGCAGCGGTGCGCCAGCAGGGCACGTAGTCGACTAACGTCATCTGCGCACCCGTGTGCTGCAGCGCTTTCATGACGGTCGAATAGATCTTGATTTCCGAAGTGCCGGACTGGAACCAGCCATCCGGTATGGCCGACAGGCCCTCGTAGTCGTAGCCAGCCAGCTTCTGGAGGATGTCCTGGTCGAACTCCTCGTCGTTGACGAAGTGCGAGAGCCCGCCCGAAGCGATGACTGCCACGCGCACGTCTTCGGGCCAGGCCTCGATGGCATTGCGCAGCACATCACCGAACTCGATGCAGCGCGCCATCGACGGCTGCGTCGGCGGGTAGAAAAGATTCATCAGCACCGGCACATGCGGCGGCGGGTTGTCGCCCATGATCTGGTGGTAGACGAAGCTGTAGGCATGGGGCACGACGGGGTAGTCGGCCTTTTGCTTCATCTGCTTTTCCATCCAGACGTTCTCGGGCCAGTCCTCCAGGTCGCACATGTCGAAGCCCTGGGCCTGGAAGGCCTTGAGCAGGTAGGCAGCCAGCTCGGGGTGGCACTGGTGCACGACATGGTGATCGGGCGCGTACACCTTGCGCTGCGGCGGCCCGTTGTGCACTTCCTTGCCGCTGTAGATGGCGATGGAAGGCGAGAGCTGCGGAAAGATTTCCTTTTGGTCCTTGCCGAGAATGATGGCCACATCGATATTGGCGCGCTGGTAGGCAGCGGCCATCACATCGAGAGCCGCGCGGCAGCGGCCGGCGCGGGCCGTGCGTTCCTCGATCGTGAGGTACTGCTCGAAGGCCTTGCCGCGATGGGCCTCCAGTTCCGGATAGGTCCAGGTTCGGTTGCGGAACCACAGTTCCGGGTTGTTGAAGTCGCGCTCGGCGTTGTGGAGCCATTCCTCGGGCTTCTGGCCCAGCATGCCGCTGTGTGGAACCGCCATCCCGAAAACGATTTTTGCCATGGGTCTCTACCAATTCTGTTTGTTAAATGGAGGCGAGCATCAATTGACGACCACACCGGCCTTGGTGACGATCTGACGCCAGACAGGGATCTCACGCTTGATCTGCGCAGCAAACTCCTCAGGCGTGGAAGTGCCCGGCTCGATGCCTAGCTCGAGCATCCTCTTGGCGATCTCGGGGTCCTTGACGAGCTTGGCAACCTCGGAGTTGAAGCGCAGGATGATGTCCTTGGGCGTGCCCTTTGGCGCCAGCAAGCCGAACCACACGTCGACGCTGAAACCAGGCACGCCTTGTTCCGCCACGGTGCGCAGCTCGGGAAGGAACATAGAGCGCTTGCTGCCGGCATAGGCCAACATCTGCAGGCGGCCCTGCTTGACCAGTGGCAGGACGGCGGTGGGACCGGCAAAGGCCATGGAGACCTGGCCGCCGGCCACATCGTTCAGCGCCGAAGGGCCGCCCTTGTAGGGGACATGCACGACATCCACACCGGCCAGCAGATTGAATTGCGACAGTGCCAGATGGCCGGTGGACGCATTGCCGGAGCTGGCGGCGTTGAGCTCGCCCTTGCGGCTCTTCGCCAGGGCGATCAGTTCGGGCAGCGTCTTGGCCGGCAGCTTGGGACTCGTCACCAGCACCAGCGAGTTCTGGCCGATGTTGATGATGGGCTCGAAGTCGTTGACCGGGTCGTAGCGGACCTTGGACACCACCGGGTTGATGGTGAAGGGGGCGTTGGACGCCAGCAGCAGCGTGTAGCCGTCCGGTTTGGCCCGGGAGACGGCTTCGGTGCCAATGCTCTGGCCGGCGCCGTTGCGATTCTCGATGACGATGGGTTGCCCCAGGGCTGCACTGAGCCTGGGCGAAATCAGCCGCATGAAGGCATCGTGCGTGGCCGCCGCCTGCACCGGCACGATCACCGTGATGGGACGCGCGGGGTAGGTTTGGGCCTGCGCCATCACGCTCCAGGCGAGCAGCCCGGTCACCAGAGCCCTGGCAGCGGTTCTTGAAAGATGGATCAATTGCATGGTGTGGACGCTGTGAGGCTTCAGGCGAGCGCGGGATACAGATGTTGCGCCGTCTTGCCAAAGATCCAGTCGCGGTCTTGCGCGCTCAGGCTGGCGAGGCCGGTCTGGGCCGTGGCCAGGATCTCCGCCAACGTACCAGGCGAGGTGGGGAAGTTCGATCCCCAGGCCATGCGCTGCGCACCGAAGGCCTCGACCACGCGCGGGAAGAAGGTCTCGGCGCTGGCCTTGTCCTTTTGCACGTCGCCGAAGATGCGCGGCGTGAGTTTCATGTAGAGATTGGGCAGGTCGGCCAGGTCGAACAGGCTTTGCGCACTCTGGTAGGGCGGGCCATCGAGCACGTCCGGTCTTCCGAGGTGGTCAAGGATGATGGCCACGTTCTGGAATTTCTCGGCCAGCATGCGCACCTGCGGCAGGCCGATGGGGCCGGTCTGGATGCACATCGGCAAACCCAGTTCGGCGCACATCTCCCAGGCCTTGAAGCTCTTCGGGTTGTCCAGCTCGCTGGGGTCAAAGTCTTTGGTCGAACCGCCGGTGAAAATGCGCAGGCCAGCCAGGCCCCTGTCGGCCCAGCCCTTGATCACGGCGGGCACGTCGTCGGCCAGCATGTCCACCGAACCCACGGCCACCAGCCGGTCCTTGTGCTGGTTGCAGCCATCGACGACATAGCTGTTGTCGAAGCCGTAGGTGGTCGAGGAGTGCACGACCGCCGCCTTCGCGACGCCCGCTTCGTCCATCGCTGCGATCAGCGATTCGACGGTGCTGGGCCGCTCCTGGGACCAGTCCGAGCGCTTGCCGAACAGCGGCGCTGGCGGGTAACGCTTCTCGTCGTCCGAGATGATGTGGGGATGGATGTCGATGATGTTCATGGGTACTCCGTCCGTCACAGGCCCTTGGCCTTCAGGTGCTTGTCCAGGCGCGGGTAGATGCGGCGCGCATTGCCTTCAAAGATGGCGTGTCGATCCGCCTCCGATAGCGCTTCGCACTGGTCGATGTAGCGCTTGGTGTCGTCAAAGTAGTTGCCGGTATCGGGATCGCGGCCACGCACCGCCCCGATCATCTCGGAGCCAAAGAGCACGTTCTTGGTCGGAATCACCTTGGTCAGCAGTTCGACGCCCGGGTGGTGGTAAACGCAGGTGTCGAAGAAGACGTTGTCCAGCAGCCCTTCCAGCGGGCGCTTGGCGATTTCCAGCGACATGCCGCGGTAACGGCCCCAGTGATAGGGCACTGCGCCGCCGCCGTGCGGGATCACCAGGCGCAGCTGCGGGAAATCCTTGAACACCTCGCCCTGCAGCAACTGCATGAACACCGAGGTATCGGCATTCAGGTAGTGCGCCCCCGTTCCATGGTGGCAGGCATTGCAGGAGGCTGCGACGTGGATCATCGCGGGCACGTCCAGTTCGCACAGCGCCTCGTACACCGGGTACCAGCTCTTGTCGGTCATCGGCAGGCCTGTCCAGTGCCCGCCGCTGGGGTCGGGATTGAGGTTCACGCCGACGAAGCCCAGTTCATTGACGATGCGCTTCAACTCCGGGATGGAGTTCTTCGGAGGCGCCAGAGGCGACTGAGGCAGCATGCCCACAGGAACGAAGTTGTCCGGATAGAGGTCGCAGACACGCCGCACCAGGTCGTTGGAGATGCGGGCCCACTCCAGGCTGGTGCGCTCATTTCCCAGGTGGTGGCTCATCAGGCCGGCAATGGGCGAGAACAGCGTGATGTCGCTGCCACGCTCCTGTTGCAGCTTGAGCTGGCCATTGCCGACGCCTTCGCGGATTTCATCGTCGGATACATGGGCACCCGACAGCGGAGGTGCGTTGCCAGGATCGTTGGCGGCAGCCACTTGGGCGGCACGCCAGTCGCGAAAGGAAGCAGGGACGGTCGTGAAATGACCGTGGCAATCGATGATCATGGGAGATTCCGGTTCAGGCTTTGGGGTCCACGAACAACTCGTGCATGGACATGCGGCGCGGGGTCAGGCCTTGCTTGAAAGCGGTTTGCTCCAGGGCCTCGATGGTCTTGCGGTTTTCCTCGATGCCATAGGGCAGCGGGTCGTGGCCGACGATCTTGCGCAACTCCAGGTACTTCTTGTCCGTCGCGCTGTTCGCCTCGCCAGCGTCCAGCCGCGCCAGGTAGTCCTGCTTTGCCTTGTCGAAGGCGTCGTAGAGCGACTTGGCGACCCAGGGGTGTTCGGCCAGCACCGAGTCCTTGACGACGATGGTGCCGTGCATCGGGTAGATGCCCGTGCGAGCGTAGTACTCGGCTTCGAGCTCGGCGGCATTGGGCAGCAGGTCGGGGTAATTCGCCTCGACCTCCTGCCAGCCGCCCGTGGGGTTGCCTGTGCGACCTATGCCGGCGGCGCCGTCGAAGCCCGCCACCAATTCACCGTCCGCCATCATCTCCGCCAAAGGGCGTGTGGCATGAACCACGTTGGACGGCAGCTTGAGTTGCGTTACATGCTCTTCATCGTCGACTACCCAAGTGACCTTGTCGTTGTCCAGGCCGAATTCTTCGATCAGAACCTGCCGTGTCCAGACACCCGTGGTGACCGAGTAGGCGCGCACACCCACCTTCTTGCCTTCAAGGTCCTTGGCGGTCTGGATACCGGCATCCGGGCGCACCAGCAGGCCTGCGTGGTGAAAGCGACGCACCACAAAGATGGGCAGTGCGACAAACGGTGCCCCGTATGCGCGGGCGATGATGTAAGTGGTGGGGGCAATCTCGCAGACATCGAATTCGACGTCACGGACCATGCGGCGGAAGGCGCCTATCTGCGGCTTGACGGTGATGATTTCGGCATCCACCCCCTCGATGGGAATGCTGCCGTTGCGAATCGCCGACGTGTGCGGATGCTCCGCAATGGCGATCTTGAGATGGACTTTTTTGCTGGACAACGTGCGTCTCCTTGAACTTTCCTGTTGGTGCCTGCGCAGCAGGCTCCACCGCCTTGGGGCATGTGGAACCATGCTCTGACAGACTGAAGGTTAGGGTCCGCTCGCCGATGCGCACATCTACAAAAATCAGATTCGCTTGTACTTTCCGGTGAATCCACCGGCAACGGATCCCGGCGCTGAAAAAATGACCGCGCTGCGTCCTAGACTCCGGCGCATGAACGCTTTCACGACCCCTTCCACGGGCAGCGCGCAACTGCGCGAGCAACACGATTACCTGCGCCTTCTGGGCGCCCGCGTGACGGGTGGGGCCGCCAACCAGATGCTGATGGTGGCGCTGGGCTGGCAGATGTATGACCTGACAGGCAGTGCCTGGGACCTGGGCCTGGTCGGGCTTGCGCAGTTCCTTCCGGCACTGCTGCTGACCCTGCCCGCCGGGCATCTGGTCGACCAGCACGATCGTCGCCTGCTGCTTGCAGGCAGCTTGGGCCTGCAATGCGCGGTTGCACTGTGCCTGGCCCTGTCCTGCTTCCACGGGTGGATTGGTTCCCACATGATTCTGGTGCTGTCCATCGCGCTGGGCGCCGCACGGGCGCTGCAGATGCCTTCGCAGCAGGCCTTGCTTCCGTCACTGGTACCCACGGCCCTGCTGCCGCGCGCAGTCGCTGCGGCCAGCTCATCGATGCAGGCCGCCGTGATCGCCGGACCGGCCCTGGGCGGCGTCCTCTATGCGCTGGGCCCCCAGGTCTCGCAGTTGGGACAGCCGGTGGCCCAGGCTGGCGCCAACTGGGGCGCTGCGCTGGTCTATGCGGTTTCGTTGGCCTTGCTGCTCATCGCGGTGAGCGCCGTGCTGGCGATCCGGCACCGGCCGCTGGAGCGGGTGCGCCGAGCCCCTGGATTGGCCCAGCTGACCGCTGGCATCCACTTCATCTGGCAGCGCCCCGTGGTCCTGGGTGCCATCTCCCTGGACCTGTTCGCCGTGCTCCTGGGAGGCGCCACCGCGCTCCTGCCGATCTTCGCGCGCGACATCCTGCACACCGGGCCTGAAGGGCTCGGGATGTTGCGCTCCGCGCCCGCGCTGGGTGCGGTGATCGTGGGCCTGGGCCTCGCGCGCATGCCAATCAATCGGCGGGTGGGCCGCGCCCTGCTCAGCGCCGTGGCGCTGTTCGGCTGCTCGATGATCGCCTTCGCGTTGACGGCCTCGTTTTGGGTGGCCTTTGCAGCACTGGCCGTCAGCGGCGCAGCAGACATGGTCAGCGTGGTGATCCGCCAGTCCCTGGTGCAGCTGGAAACCCCGGACGAGATGCGCGGCCGCGTGGGCGCCGTGAACTCGGTGTTCATCGGCGCCAGCAACCAGCTGGGTGAGTTCGAATCGGGAAGCACCGCCGCCCTGCTGGGGCCCGTCGGCTCCGTCCTTCTGGGAGGGGTAGGCACCCTTGCCATCGTGTTGCTCTGGACCCGGCTGTTTCCCGCGCTGGCACAGCGCGATCGCTTGCAGTCCTGAGGGCAGGCAGCCACTGGGAACGGGCTTGGGACAGATGGCAGTGTCCCGGCCCCATCAGCGACGGTGCAACGCCGGCAGGCGAGATTCCGTGCCACGCAAGCAGCCAGGGCGCCAAGCACTTCCCCCTTCATCGGCCCGCGTCCCTCCCGCTCCCTCGGGCCCGCGCCTTGCCGGGTGGTCAGCGCCGTGCCCGACACCCATCCCGACAAGGTCTTTGCGCGACCTCAGAGGCCGAAACAGGCTCTGCGCGCAGGATGCATTGCCTGAGCACCCTGCAACGGGGCGCGCGGGGCCGGAGGCAGTCCCGGCGCAAAAGGGTTCGGCAGAGCCGAGCGGGCCACAGGAGGAGGTCGAAGAATGGAGGCTGGGCGCGCGATGGACGCCCAGGTCCCGGGGCTACCGGTGCCGTGTGCGCAGCGCGGTGGGCCGCTTCGGCTTGAGCAGAAAATGCGCCAGCGCCGGCAGCAGCACCAGGGCGCCCACCATGTTGACCACGAACATGAAGGCCAACAGCACCCCCATGTCCGCCTGGAACTTGATGGGCGAGAGTGCCCAGGTGGCCACTCCGATGGCCAAGGTGATGCCGGTCAGCATCACCACCCGGCCGGTGAAGAGCAGCGAGTGGAAATAGGCGGCACGCAGGCTGGCCCCTTCGCGCAATTGCACCAGCATGAGGCTGAGAACATACAGCGCATAGTCCACGCCAATGCCCACACCCAGCGCCACCACCGGCAGCGTGGCCACCTTGAGGCCGATGCCCAGATGCACCATCAGCGCTTCGGCCAGCACCGAGGTGACGGCGAGCGGAATGATGGCGCAGGCTACGGCCCGCCAGGAGCGGAAGGTCAGGTAGCTCAGCAGAACGACCGCTGCGTACACCAGCACCAACATCTGGCGGTTGGCCTTTTCGACGACGGCGTTGGTGGCGGCCTCGAAACCCGCATTGCCCGCGGCCAACAGGAAGCTCGCGTCCTCGTTGTCGTTGCGCCGGGCGAAATCCTCCACGGCCGCGGTCACCCGCTTGAGCGTATCGGCCTTGTGGTCGGCCAGGTAGACCTGCACCTGCAGCAGCGAGAAGCCGGCGTCGACAAGCTGGCGGGGAGCGCGCGAGCCCGCCGTGTTGAGTGCGCCCTGGTTGGGCTGCAGCTCGTACCAGCGGGGGTTGCCCTCGTTCATCGCCACGGCGGTCTGGCGCGCCAGCGACGCGAGCGATTGCGTGCTCTCCACGCCAGCGACCTGGCGCAGCTCCCACTCCAGCTCATCCACGCGCTCCAGCACGGCATGCGCCATGGCGCCCTGCTCCTTGGTGCGCACCATCACGGTCAGCACATCGCTGCTGGTGGCGTAGTGCGCGGTCAGGTAGGCGTTGTCCTGGTTGTAGCGCGACTGGGGGCGCAACTCGGGTGCGCCGGCGTCGAGGTCGCCAATCTGCAACAGGCGGGCCTGGTACAGCCCCACCCCGGTCAGCACGACGGCCACGGCGATCGCCGCCTGTGCCCAGCGCCGGTCGGTGAAACGGCACAGCAGATTCCAGAGCCAGGCGCTTGTGGGATTCTCGCTGTGTTCTGCCCTGGCGGCACGGCGCGCAGCCGCCGCGCTCACCCCGGTATAGCTCAGCAGCACCGGCAGCAAGATCAGATTGGTGAACACCAGAAGGGCCACCCCCAGGCTGGCGACGATGGCGAGTTGGCGGATGGACTGGATATCGATCAGCAGCAGCACGGCAAAGCCGACTGCATCGCATGCCAGCGCAGTGAAGCCCGCCGTGAACAGACGGCGGAAGGTGAAGCGTGCCGCGACCAGGCGGTGCATGCCGCGGCCGATGTCCTGCATGATGCCGTTCATCTTCTGCGCGCCATGGCTCATCCCGATGGCGAACACCAGAAAGGGCACCAGCACGGCATAGGGGTCGAGTGCAAAACCCAACATGGGCAGCAGGCCCAGCTGCCACACTACGGCGATGATGGAGCACAGCATCACCAGCAGGGTGCTACGCAGGCAGCGTGTGTACCAGAGCACCACGGCCGTGGCGATGGCTGCGGCCAGGGCAAAGAACAGCAGCACCTGGGTCAGGCCCTCGATCAGGTCACCGGCAACCTTGGCGAAGCCGGTGATACGCACTTCCAGCCGGTGGTCGCTGTGCTTGGCGCGCAAGGCCTCCAGACGCTCTGACAGCTGCGCATAGTCGAGTGCCAGCCCGGTCTCCGGGTCGCGCTCCGCCAGCGGCACCAGGACGGCGCTGGACTGGTAATCCCTGGCTACCAATTGGCCGACCTCTCCCGAACGCTCGATGTTCAGCCGCACGCGCGCCAGCGCTCCAGGCGACCCGTCGTAGCTGTCAGGCATCACCGTGCCGCCCTCGAAGCCGCTCTCGGTCACGGCGGTCCATCGGGTGGACGGCGTCCACAGCGACTTCATCTGACCACGCACCACGCCAGGAAGGGCAAACAGATCGTCGTTCAGTGCCCTAAGCCGGGTCAGGTAATCTGCATCCAGGATGCTTCCCCCGTCCCGGCGCTCCAGCACCACACGCAGGCTGTTCGCTTGCGAGACGATCTTTTTGCGCTCGGCCAGGTAATTTTGCAGGTAGGGGTGCGACAGCGGGAGCATCCCCTCGAAGCTGGCGTTGGATGCCACTCGCGTCGCCTGCCACCCAAGCACCAGGGTCAAGACAAGGCAGACCAGCAGCACGAATGCGCGGTGGTTGAAGACCGCACGCTCCAGCCGGCTGCCAGAGTCTGCATCGAAGCTCTCGGTCGAGGGAATGTCGGTCACGGTGTGCAGCGCCACGCTCATACAGGGGACTTCCTAACGGAAGAAGAAGGAGAAGAAGATGCGGCGGCCGTCAATTCGGCCGGCGTCAATCGCAGCAGGCCACGCATGCCGACGAGGAGCACGGTGCCATCGTCGGCTTCTGCCAGCCCCGTGAAAGGAAAGCGCTGCGGCAGCGCCAGGGGGTGAAAGCGCTGGCCACCATCACGGCTCAGCAGCACCTGGCCTGCAGCGCCCACCAGCAGCACGCTGCCGTCGGCCAGTTGGGTGCCCGCGACCAGGGAGGCATCCACGGGCGTCTGCACCGCCGTCCAGGCATCGCCCGGTTCGGCACTGCGCCACAGCTTGCCGCGCAGCCCCAGCATCAGCAGCGACCCCTCACGCAGCGCCAGCGCGCCAAACAGGCTGCCGTTGGAAGGCGATGGCTGGGCCGAGAAATTTCCGCTCACGCCACCGGTGCGGCGGCCCAAAACCAGCCCTTGCTCACCGAACAACAACTGCTCCCCTTTTCGGGAGACCAGGCCGTAGTAGCTCAGGCCATCCGGGTTGGGCAGCCGGTGCATCTGCGATTGCCACTCCCGCCCGCCATCGGTGCTGGAGAAGGCCAGTCCATAGGCGCCCACCGCCCACAGCGCGCCATCGTCACCGAGCGCAATGTCCAGCAACGGCTTGTCGGCCCCTTCTGCGACCAGGCGCTGTGCATCCTCCACCAGCAGATTGCCCTGGGCCATGGCCTCGCTGCCGGGTGGGCTGGCCTGCAGCTGTGCCTGCGCCGCCTGCAGAGCCAGCCGGGCCGCTGTCTGGCCATCGAGACACCGGCGCCAACTCGCGCCGCCATCCTCGGTGGCCAGAACCACGCCCATGCTTCCGACGGCCCAGCCGCGCTGCGCATCGGCGAATCGCAGCGCCGTGAGCGTGCAGCTCACCGGCACCCGAGCCTGCACCCAGCTCTGGCCCCCATCGTTCGAGTAAATGACCAGGCCACGCTCGCCCACCGCCACCATCCGCTTGCCTGCACGGGCCACTGCCTGCAAGACGGCCTGGGTCGGCCGCGCCACCTGCACCGCCGGCAGGCCCAGCGCCCGCCCCACGCGCTCGTTCGCACGGGCTGCCATGGGCAACAGGCCGACGCCCACCGTCCCCAGCAGCACCGCACGGCGCCTCAATCCAACTGCATCCATCATCGGCCGCCTGTCTGTCTCGCTACGTCGGCGACCCGCCCCAAGGGGGCCTTCGCCATTTACAACCATCCTGCCGCCTCGCACTCGCTCGCCTCGGCGCATGCGGGGCACGGCTGCGGGCTCACCTCACGCCACCACTGGCAAGCGCCGACGATGTGAAGTTGTTCAGCTGCTTGGCGTCGAACGGCCGGTAGCTCACGCCACCCGTTTCATTGACGGCTCCGGCGAACACCCAGCCACCCGACAGCAGGTCGAACCAGGCATAGCTCAACGTGGTGGCCAGCGGCTGGTCGCCGGCCACGAGCGTGAAGGCCTGGCCGGTCTTCCACAGCTTGCCCTGCGCATCCCAGCTGTCGGCCAGCACGGCTTGCCAGGTGTCCTCGTCCAGGTAGAAGCGGCGCTTGGCGGCCGTGTTGCGCTTGCCATCGCGCAGTGTGGCCTCCACCACCCAGACCCGGTGCAGCTCCCAGCGCACGGCATCGGGATTGAGCGCGCCCTTACCCACCACCTCCTTGACCGGCTTGGCCATGAGGGCGTTGTTGTTGTAGGGCACGATGATTTCGCGCTTGCCCAGGAGCTTCATCTGGTAGCGGTCCTGTGAGCCAATGAAGAGGTTCACATCATCGAAGTTCGCCAAGCCGGCGGCCGATCCATCCGGTGTGTCATAGGCAATCGACGGCGACTTGCGCACGCGGCGCTGGCCCGGCAGGTACTGCCAGCCGTCCTTGGGCTTGCCGAAGTTGTCCACATAGTCGATGGTCATCAGGGCCTGGCCGGCGTTGGCCGGTGGCTCGGTGATGTCGATGCGCGCACGCGCCCACTCGCCGCTGAACTGCTCGGGGCTGCCGGCCGGATCGTAGAAAGGGTAGATCAAGTTGGTGCGCTGGCGGCTCGTCAGGACTTGGTCACCTGCGGAGGTCATCACGTACTTGTCGGCGACGAAGCTGGTCACCTGCCCGCGGTAGCTGAGCATGTGGTTCCAGATGGCCTCGTGCCCATTCTTGGGCACCGGAAAGGGAATGCCGCCGTAGGAGCCTTCGACCGTGAGGCCGTCGTTAGCCAGCTTGGAACGGCTGGCGTTCTTCAGGACCTGGTCGTAGATAGCCTGCGGGAACACGGCGCTGCGCCGGGTGGGATAGACATCGAGCTTGAAGCCGGGCACCTTGGCCAGCAAGGCCTTAGTGCCGTCGGTTAGCGCTGCTGCATGTTCGCCGGCATTCGCGGCGGTGATGGTCAGGCGCGGCTTGTCCGCAGCGAAGGGATCGGCCCGCTTGGTGGTCGCACTGCCGGAGGCGGGGGGCGCCTTGCCGTCCCACGCGGGGATGGTGCCGTCCTTGTTGCCGGCACGCTCGGCCCCGTAGGGAGTCAGCGGGCCGGATTTCAATGCTGCGACATCTTCGGGTGCCGCCATTGCGGCCCCCGTCAGAAGAAGTGCGGCGGCCATGCTGGCAGTGGCCATGGCGCCAGCGCGGTTCAGGGAAGGGAAATGCATGGGATGTCTCCGAAAGCTTTGTTCTCTAGGACTGCCTGTCAGAACGTCGTCTGCAGGCTGAAACGCAAGTAGTCGCGGTCCAGCACGGGCTGGCGGGCCGCATTGCCCAGGTAGTTGATCCAGGACAGATTGGCCGTCCACTTGTTCAGATAGACCAGCGTGACGCCCAGGACCAGCTCACCGCTGCGCTCGGGACTGCCGCCGAAGGGAAAGGACGTGTCAATCATCGAATTGCCCCGGAAGGACCAGCCCAGGTTGATCGGCAGGCTCATGTCCAGGCCGGGTGCCACCTGGTACCAGGATGGGGTGAAGATCACGCGCATGCCGGCACTGGTCTTGCGTTTTTCCAGATTGACTTTCTCGGTGCCGACGGGGTAGCGGCCCGCAACGCCGGTGCGCACATCGTCGACGCCCATCACGCGGTTGGCAGCCAGTTCACCTACCAGGCTGTAGCCGTCCCATGCTCCTGACTTGCCACCCAGCATCGTCCACGACAAGTTCATGTGCGCCGTGCGGCCCGTCACGTAACCAGGGTCGGCGGGGCTGACCACACCCTCCTTGACCGCCAGTGGCTGCTTGTCGCGCGCCGACAGCTCCAGGCCCACGTTGGCATCGCCCACCAGCTTGGCCATGCTCATGCCGACCGAACGCACGGGTTCTGTTGGAGCAATGAGCCGGTAGGTGCCACCAGCGGTGTTTGTCTGGATGATCTGAGAGGTGTCACGGTAGCTGATGGCGTAGAAGCCCAGATCGGCGTTGAGCCATTCACTGCGTGTGTTCAGCGCCAGGCCGAAGTTCGGGCGCTTCTTGCCTTCGTCCATGCCCGCGTAGCCGAGATAGCAGTTGTTGAAGCGCTGCGCGACTGGCACGCTGGCGCTCCCGCAGCGGTTGGCCGTGGGGTTGCCGATGAACATGCGCTCGGCTCCATCGCCCAGCATGTCCGTGGTGCTCAGGAAACTGCCCGAAGGGTGCAGGCGGGTCGGCCGGTACTTGAACTGGACATAGCCTTCCAGGCTGGTGTCGTCGGTCAGCTGCAGCGTGGAGGACAGCTGAGGCACGGGGATGGTGGTTTCCTTGGCCTGGGTGCCGGGGATATTCAGCTTGTAGACGTCTATCGGTGCCATGCCCTTGGCAATGCCGTTCATCCCGAAGAACATGCTGGTACCCCAGATCAGCGAGTGCTGACCGAGGCGGTAGGAAAGGGTCTTGCCGCCGATGTCGTTGCGCCCGAACACGAACCAATCGAGCATCTCGGCCTTCTGGCCGGCCACCTTCTGTGTGCCCGGGGTGAACTCGTTGTAGGGAACGCTGGCGCGATTGGCGGAGATGGGCGAGTTGTGGTCGTTGAGGCTGTTGTAGGCCTGGTCGTACCAGGCCGCCGCGCTCAGTCGAAGGCCAAAGCCATTTTTCTGGACATCGAACTCGCTGAGTAGGTCGGCCCGGTTGGAGATGGGACCACGGCCGAAGCTACGGTCGCCATCGTCGCTGTTGGCTCGCACCGACACGGGGTCGATAAACGTGGATGCGGGGGACTTGAGGCGGTAACCCGCGCTGTACTTGACGGTGTTGTCCCAGCGGATCTGCCACTCGCCGTCGGGATTGAGGTCCATCGCCATGGCCCCGCCGCCCAGCGTTGTCATGATCAGGGCAGCCAGGGGGCTGACCACCTTGCGGGCGCGCTTGCGCCCACTGCACACAGTTTTTTCCACAGTTGTCTCCTGTTTTGATGTCGATAGACCAGGCGCTCCCTCGGCACGGGGAGATCGTTTCTAGCTGTGGTAACTGTATTGATTGGCCGTATTCGCGCCTCTATACAAAATGAAGATTCGCTGGCACTTTTATTTCGGCCAGTGCCTGGAGCATGCGCACGTAGCAAGCGTGGGGCGGCAGGCGGCAGGCGCAGCCTCGTAGCTGGTGTAAAGGCTCAGCCTCAACTATCGGAACAGGTCTTGGCGCGCAGCCCTTGGTTCACAGGCTATCGTCTTGCGCGAGATGGTGGGCAGCCCGATGAAGGTGCGCCATGAAATGGCGCACGCTGGGCTTGAGGTGCACATCGGTACGCGTCAGCGCACACAGCGTCAGGCGCAAAGGGCCCTCCGCCAGCTGGATGGTGTCCAGGTACTGGGTCGCAATCGGATGTGCAGCGATCTGTTGTGGCAGTAGACCGACGCATTTCCCACTGGCAACGATGGACAGCAAGCCCAGCGTGGAGTTCACGAGAGCTCCCGCAGGAGGCGCAGCGAGACCATGCAACTCAAACAGCGTTTTGGCATAGCCGGAGTCGGAAGAAGCCCCGGTGTAAACCCATGGTGCTAGCGCCAGGTCACGCAGGCTGCCGGCCTGGGCAAGCGGGTCGCCCTTCCTCACCACCGGCACCATGGTGATGGGCATCAGCGTCTCCACGACGAACTCTCCGGGCGGTAGCTCGGGAGGCAGCGGCCCCAGCGCGATGTCCACCTCCCCCTTGCGCAGCCGCGTGAGCTGGGCGATGTAGAGCTCTTCCGAAATGCGCAGCTGGATGCCCGGGAAGGCACTGCCAAAAGTGCGCAGCGTTTCAGGCACCAGCAGCATCACGGCCAGCGGCACCGCGCCGATGGTCAGCGCGCCAGTCATGTGACCGTCGAGCTGGCGGATCTGCTCCACGGCCTGCGCCAGTTCGCGCTCGGCGGCCACCGCGCGACCGTACATCACCATGCCCTGCGCGGTGGCCACCACGCCGGTGGTGGAGCGCACGAGCAGGGTGGTGGCCAGCTCACGCTCCAGTTCGCGGATCAGCTTGGTCAGCGCGGGCTGCGACACGCCCAGACGCTTGCCCGCAGCCCGCAGGCTGCCCTCCTCGATGGCCGCCACCAGGGCGCGCAGGTTGGTGAGCTTCATGTTTCCATGATAGCCCCAGGTTATCGCGCTCCCCCGCACAGCATCTTCCACCACCCCAGTCTAATTTTTAGACTCCGAACCAAGCTTGAACCAGATCAAGGTCCGGCGATTGCAGCACATCGTTGTGCAGGCAACCCGAAGAACGAGAAGAAGCAGGAGACAAGACCAATGCAGGAACAGACACTCCACGTGTCGATCACGATGCGCCGACTAGAGCGCCTGTGCGATGCCAGCGCCGCCGTGGGCGCGGCCGTGCTGATGGCCGTGGCTCTCATGACAACCGCCAGCGTGATCGGGCGGGCCTTCTTCTCGCACCCCATCCTCGGGGACGTGGAGCTGGTGCAATTGGGCGGCGCCATCGTGGTGGCCTCGTTCCTGCCCTACACGCAGTTTCGCCGCGCCAACATCGTGGTGGACTTCTTCACGAGCGGTGTAAGCAAAGGCACGCAGCGGTGCATGGACGCCTTCGGCATCCTCCTCTACACGGTCACGCTGGCACTGATCACCTGGCGGGTCGTCGTGGGCGGCATCGACATCCATGCAGCGCAAGAGCGCTCGATGCTCATGGACTTGCCGCTGTGGATTCCCTACGCGCTGATGATCCCCGGGCTGGCGCTGTGCGTGCTCATCGGCATCGCCCAGTTCGCCGAATGCACTGCGCGTGCGCCGCACAAGGACGCCGCATGAGCACGATGTCCACAGGGCTCACCATGTTCGCCGCTATGCTGGTGTTGATGGCGGTGCGCGTGCCAATCGCCATTGCCATGTTCATTCCCGGAGCCCTCGGCTACCTGGCCCTCTCGGGCTGGCTGCCGCTGCTGGCCCACCTCAAGGGCGCGGTGTATGGCCGCGTGTCGGTGTACGACCTGTCGGTGATCCCGCTGTTCATGCTGATGGGCGCCATCGCCGTGCAGGGCGGCCTGGCCAAGGCCTTGTTCGACTTTGCCAATGCGCTCCTGGGGCGTTTCCGTGGTGGCATGGCGATGGCTGGCGTGCTCGCCTGCGCAGCTTTCGGTTCCATCTCCGGCTCCACCGTGGCGACCACCGCGACCATTGCCCAGGTGGCCTACCCGCAGATGCGCCGTATCGGCTACTCGGGCCGGCTGGCCACGGCGGCGCTGGCCACCGGCGGCACCATGGGCGTGCTGCTGCCGCCCTCGGTCACGCTCATGGTCTATGCCATCCTGACCGAGCAGAACATCACCAAGATGTTCCTTGCTGCCTATGTGCCGGCGCTGATCGCTGCGGTCGGCTACATCCTGGCGATTGCCGTCATTGTGCGGGTCAACCCACAGCACGCCCCAGCAGCTCAGACAGTCCCGCATGCGCAGGTGCTCGCCACAGCTGTGAAGGTCTGGCCCATCATTGCAATCTTTGTCGTGGTGTTCGGCGGAATCTACGGAGGCTTCTTCACCGCCACCGAAGGCGCGGCCATCGGCAATGTGCTGACATGCGCGATCACCTTGCTGCGCCGTGAAATGGACTACGGCAAGTTCGTTGCTGCGGTGCGCACCACGGCTCAGACTAGCGGCATGATCTTTCTGATCTTCATCGGTGCCGACATGATCAACGCATCCCTCGCCTTGTCGCAGTTGCCGACGCAACTAGCCGATTTAGTTGGGCATCTGCAGATATCGCCCATGCTGGTCATGGTCGGGGTAATGCTGTTCTACGTGCTGCTGGGCTGCGTGATGGACGAGATGAGCATGATCTTGCTGACCGTGCCCACGCTGTTCCCAGTGATCATGGGCATGGATTTCTTCGGCCTCGGCCAGGCCGACAAGGCCCTGTGGTTCGGCATCCTGATCCTCACCGTCTGCGAGATCGGCATGATCTTTCCGCCCGTGGGGCTCAACGTCTACATCATGAACGGCCTGGCGCGCGACGTGCCGATGGCCGAGACCTACCGGGGCGTCGTGCCCTTCCTGGTCACCGATGGCCTGCGGCTGGGCCTGCTGATCGCCTTTCCCGCCACGGCCCTGTGGCTGGTGCACCGACTGACCTGACAACCCTGCGTCCCCTGCTCAAACCACACCTGAGGGTGGTGGGAGGGAGCCGTGTTGCCTGCATTTTCCGACGACCCGCCGCGAGGCCACCACAAAGAAGGAGACAACTCATGAAACTGCACCACTACCTGCTGGCCCTGTGCGGCCTGGCTGCTGCCGCACTCCCTGCGGCCGCGCAGGAGGTCACGCTCAAGGTGCATTACCACCTGCCGCCCACGTCCTTCGCGGGCACGCTGTTCATCAAGCCCTGGTGCGACCGCATCGCGAAGGAATCCGGCGACCGGATGAAGTGCCAGATTTACCCCTCGATGCAGCTGGGCGGCACGCCGCCCCAGCTGTTCGACCAGGTCCGCGATGGCGTGGCCGACGTGGTGTGGACGCTGCCCGGCTATACCGCCGGACGCTTCCCGTCGATGGAGGCATTCGAGCTGCCCTTCATGATGCAAAACCCCGAAGCAACCAGCAAGGCTCTGTGGGACTACGCACAGGTCCACAGCCAGGGCGAGTTCAAGGACGTCAAGCCGCTGGCATTCCACGTGCATGGCCCGGGGGTGTTCCACATGTCCGGCAAGCCGGTGCGTACCATGGCCGACTTGCGCGGCCTCAAGCTGCGTGCGCCCACGCGACTGACCAACAAGTTCATGGCGATGCTGGGCGCCACGCCGGTCAGCATGCCGGTGCCGCAGGTGGGCGACGCACTCGCGAAGGGCGTGATCGATGGGGCCGTTGTCCCCTACGAAGTGGTGCCGTCGGTCAAGCTCGAGGAGCTGGCGAAATACCACTCGGAGACCGACAGCCACGAGGCCGCCTTCTACACCTCCACCTTCATCTTCGCGATGAACAAGGCGAAGTACGAGGCATTGCCTGCGGACCTGAAGAAGGTGATCGACAACAACTCCGGCCAGGCCTTCTCGGGCCAGATCGGCAAGGCTTTCGTGCAGGCCGATGCCGAGGGCAAGAAGCTCACGGCCAGGAACGCCACCAACGTGATCGCTGTCAGCGAACTGGTCGCCTGGAAAAGGCTGGGCGACAAGTTGTCCGCCGACTGGGTCAAGGAGATGGGCGGCAAGGGCCTGGACGGCGCCAAGTTGCTGGACGACGCCCGGACCCTGATCAAGAAGCACCAGGACGCTGCCGCCCGCTGAGCCGCAACGCATTCCACCCACCACAACAAAGCCCCTTCCACGGGGCCAGGAGACAAGACGCATGCCCACCCATTTCAAACGCCGCGCCCTGGTGTCCGCGCTGGCCCTCATCGCGACCGCCAGCATGATCACCGCCTGCGGCGGCAGCGACGACGCGCCCACCGACGCGGAGGACGCCGCGCTGCAGTTCGACCCCGCCAGCTACACCACGGTCAATGTCACCGTGGACGGCGTGGCCATGAAGGTGCGCCAGTACAAGGTGGTCTATGTCGCCAAGCCCATCCGCATGGCCGCCACGCAGGCCACGCTGGGCGGTGGCAGCACCACGCTGGCCGACACGTTCGCCTACCAGAGCATGGTCATCTCGGTGCCGGAGGCCTCGGCCAGCGACCAGAAGAAGGCCGTGTACATGCTGGTCAACAACGGCGGCTGGTTCACCAGCGCCGTGGCCACCACCATCAACGAAGGCCAGGCCTTCGCCAGCACCAACGACACCGACAACATCGGCGCGGCGCTGAAGGCCGGCTACGTCGTGGCCAACGTGGGCACGCGCAGCCGTGGCGCGCGCGCCGCCGATGGCAGCTGGGCCGGCAAGGCGCCCTCGCCGGTGGTGGACACCAAGGCCGCCATCCGCTACCTGCGCCTGAACGACGCGCGCATGCCCGGCTCGGCCGAGCGCATCGTGCTCACGGGCACCAGCGGCGGCGGGGGGCTCACGGCGGCCGTCTCGGCCAGTGGCAACAGCGCCGACTACCTGCCCTACCTGGCCGAGATCGGTGCCGCCGGCACCACGGGCGCGGGCGCCACGCTGGCCAGCACGCTCAAGGACGATGTGTTCGCCGCCGTGGCCTACTGCCCCATCAACAACCTGGGCAATGCCGACGCGGGCTACGAGTGGGAGTACAGCGCCCTGCGCAGCGATGGCAACACCGGCGCAATCGACGGCGTGGCCTACTCGGCGGGCCAGCAGCCGGCGGCCTCGCGCGCCATTGCGGCGGCCTTCCCGGCCTACCTCAACGGCCTGGGCCTGGCGCGCGAAGACGGCAAGGCGCTGACCGACGCCAACCTGCGCGACGCCACCCTGGCCCAGCTCAAGGACGAGATCGAGCGCCAGATCGCCCGGGGCACGGCCGTGCCCCCGCTGGGCGGCAGCTTCACCGTCACGCAGCGCGGCACCACGGGCAACTACCCCAACGACTGGCTCACGCTGACCGGCACGGGCACCAGCGCCAAGGTGGCGGCCATCGACTACGCGAAGTTCCTGAACTTCGTCACCACCATCACCAAGCTCAAGACCGTGGTGGCCTTCGATGCCGCGGGCGTCACGGGCAACCCGGCCGTCAGCGGCGAGACCAACCTCTTCGGCTCTGCCGCCGCCGAGTACTCCAACTTCACCGAGTGGAGCTGGAACAACAACAGCAAGGCCAAGGACGCATCGGGCCAGGACGACACCGGCCAGCCCTGGGCCAGCTACCTGGCCAGCACCGCCACCAACACGCTGGCGCAGCAGATCAAGCTCATCAACCCGATTGCCTACCTGAACACCAGCGCCGACAGCGCGCCCTACTGGTACGTGCGCCATGGAATGATCGACCGCGACACGGCCTTCGCCATGCAGACCCTGCTGTACCACGCGATCCGCAAGGACCCCAGCGTCAAGGAGGTCAGCTTCAAGCTGCCCTACCTGGTGCCGCACAGCGGCAACTACGACGTGCAGGAGGCCTTCGCCTGGATCAAGGCCAAGCTCGATTCAAACCCCTGACCCCGAATCCCAACGACCTGGCGGCCCGCAGGGGCCGCCCCATTCCCATGGCAACCATCATCGGCGGCATTGCCGCCTCGCACACCCCGACCATCGGCTTCGCGTTCGACCGCGACAAGCGCACCGACCCGGTCTGGGCGCCCATCTTCGAGGCCTTCGCGCCGGTGCAGGACTGGATCGCCGAGCGGCGGCCCGATGTGCTGCTGCTCATCTACAACGACCACGTCACCTCGTTCTTCTTCGACCACTACAGCGCCTTCTCGCTGGGCGTGGGAGAAGAGTGGTCCGTGGCCGACGAGGGCGGCGGTGCGCGCGATCTGCCGCCGATTGCCGGGCACCCGGGCCTGGCGGCGCACATCGGCCAGTCGCTGATGGCCGACGAGTTCGACATGTCCTTCTTCCAGGACAAGGGGCTGGACCATGGCTGCTTCTCGCCGCTGTCGGTGATGTGCCCGCACGAGCCCGCCTGGCCCGTGCAACTGGTGCCGCTGCAGATGGGGGTGCTGCAATTCCCCATCCCGAGCGCGCGGCGCTGCTACAAGCTCGGTCAGGCCCTGCGCCGCGCCATCGAGAGCTACCCCGAGGACCTGCGCGTGGCCATCGTCGCCACCGGCGGCCTCTCGCACCAGGTGCACGGCGAGCGTGCGGGCTTCAACAACCCCGAGTGGGATGCGCGTTTTCTCGACCTGTTCGAGCGCGATCCTGAGCAATTGGCCGACATGACCCATGCCGAGTACGCCGCGCTGGGCGGCTTCGAGGGGGCCGAGGTCATCATGTGGCTGGTGATGCGCGGCGCGCTGGCCTCCCAGGTGCGTTGCCTGCACCGCAGCTACTACCTGCCGTCGATGACCGGCATCGCCGCCGCCATCTACGAGCCCGCCGACAGCGGCCTGCCCGCGCCGGTGCTGCAGCGCCACCGCGCGCACATGCAGCTGCAGCTGGCCGGGGCCGAGGCGCTGGAAGGCACGCACCCGTTCACGCTCGCGCGCAGCGTCAAGGCCTACCGGCTCAACCGCTTTTTGCATGCGCTCGTGCAGCCTGCCGTGCGCGCGGCCTTTCTCGCCGACGAGGAGGTCGCCTATGGGCGCGCCGGGCTCACCGAGGTGGAACGCACCCTGGTGCGCCAGCGCGACTGGCGCGGCCTCATCCACTACGGGGTGATCTTCTTCCTCCTGGAAAAGCTGGGCGCCGTGGTTGGCGTCTCCAACCTGCACATCTACGCCGCCATGCGCGGCGAATCGCTCGAAGCCTTCCAGCAGACGCGCAACACCCAGGCCCTGTACTCCGTGGCCGGCAAGGATGCCGGCGCGCTCGCCTGGGATGCGCCGCCCGCCCCGGCAGCCTCCACCGGCACCTGAGTACACCGATTGTTTTCACCACCACCCTGAAGAAAGAGGAGACCTCCAAGATGAAAACCCATTCCCTGTTCACCCTGGGCCTGCTGGCCGCAGCCTGCGGCGCGGCCTGCGCCCAAAGTGGCACCGGCAGCAGCGTCACGATCTACGGCCTGCTCGATGCCTCGGTCGAGCACCTTTCCAATGCCTCGGCCAACGGCGGCAGCCTCACCCGCATGCCGGGCCTAACCGGCAGCGCACCCTCGCGCCTGGGTTTTCGCGGCGTCGAAGACCTGGGCGGCGGCCTCAAGGCCGGCTTTACGCTGGAGTCGGGCTTCGGCGTGGACAGCGGCACCTACAACCAGGGCGGCCGGGCCTTCGGACGCCAGGCCTTCGTGGGCCTGTCGGGCGACTGGGGCAGCCTGAACCTGGGGCGCCAGTACTCCATGCTGTTCTGGTCGCAGCTCGACGCCGATATCCTCGGCCCCAGCGCCTTCGGCTCCGGCTCGCTCGACAGCTATTTGCCCAATGCCCGCGTGGACAACGCCATCGCCTACCGCGGCACGTTCAGCGGCTTCACCGCCGGCGCCACCTACAGCCTGGGACGCGATGCCGTCAACGCCGGTCCCAGCCCTTCAGGCACCAACTGCGCGGGAGAGTCCGCTACCGACAAGTCGGCCTGCCGCCAGTGGTCGCTGCTGGCCAAGTACGACACCGCAGCCTGGGGTGTGGCCCTGGCGGTGGATGAGATCCGTGGCGGCGCCGGCGCGTTTGCAGGGCTGACCAGCAGCACCCTCAAGGACCGCCGCTCCACCGTGGCCGGCTGGGCGAAGTTCGATGCCTTGAAGCTCGGCGCCGGCCTGATCGCGCGCGACAACGACGCCGCCCCCGCCACACGGCGCAGCAACCTCTGGTACCTGGGCGCGGCCTACAGCGCCACGCCGGTGCTGGTGCTCGACGGCCAGGTGTTCAAGCTCGACTACAAGAACAGCGCCAACCAGGCCACGCTGCTGGCCCTGCGCGCCACCTACCATTTGTCCAAGCGCACGGCGGTGTACGCCACGGCCGGGCACATCGCCAACGACGGTGCGCTGGCCATCTCCGTCAGCAATGCCGCCGCGGGTGGCGCGCCTGCCGCAGGCGGCTCGCAAAGCGGCGTGGCCGTGGGCGTGCGCCACGCGTTCTAATAAAAAAGGGATGACTCCAAGGTTGGCGCCGGGCATGGGCCCGGCGCTTTTTTTGTTCCAACGTCCAGTTCAGAAAGTCGCCGCCTCGCCAGGTTTCAAAGGAAGCACCCGGGTACGGCTTTCGCCTATGGCCTTGATGAAGTCCTCCGGCCGCCCCTTGCCCAGCGGATTCGCGCCGTAGTGCATGGGTATCACGAATCGTGGGCGCAGCCACTCCCGCGTGGCGTACGCTGCGTCCTCTGGTCCCATCGTGAAATGACCTCCAATGGGCATCAGCACCAGGTCGGGCTTGTAGTACTCGGCTATGAACTTCATGTCGCTGAACAGGCCGGTATCTCCCATGTGATAAATCCGAAAGCCATTCTCCAATTCGATAATGAATCCCACCGGCTCACCCGCCGCATGTGGCTCGTCTTTCTCCGTCACTGGATTTTTCCAGACGAGGATGCTGGAGTGCTCTGCATGGACCGCCGTCACCTTGATGCCCTCGACAGGAGTGACGGTACCGCTCTTGTTGAACCTGGGTGCAAGAGCCGGGGGAAGGATTCCCAGCAGGCCCACGGTCTGGTTCATATCGCCCGGTGCATACATCGGCACGTTGTTCAATTTCGCCAATGCAGGCGCATCGGCAAAATGATCGGCATGGGCATGCGTGACCAGCAACACGTCGATCTTTCCAAGCGCTGCGAGATCCTTGTATTTCGCGGGCGTCAATGGATTCTGGATCAACCACGGGTCGGTGACGATCACCTTGCCAGAGGGGGTCTTGATTCGAAATGCCGACTGCCCCAGCCACAGCACCTCGACATTCCCCGCTTTGTGAAGATCTGCGCTGCCAGATGAGCCAACACTGGTAGCACATCCGTAAGGCAGTACCAGGGCGATCACGACGGCTTTCAACAACAACCGAATTCCTTGGCGCATGGGTCCACTCCAAACTCTGGCAACTTCAGCAGGAAAAGGCCTGCTCCAACAGAAAAGGCGCTACTCGGAAGGCTCGGTAGCGCCGGCCTCTGCCGCCACGTTGCATGCCCTCAGAGCGCATCGACAACGGCGCAGGGGCGTCGCCTAATCCGGCTTGATTCCAGTCTCACGGATGAGCTTCTCGTAGCGTTGGCGTTCCGAGCGAACCAGGTTGGCAAACTGCGTGCCGGGACCCGGCGTGACCTCACCACCCACGCCCGACATGCGGGACTTGACCTCAGGCGTGCCCAACGCCTTCTGGATTTCGGCATGCAATTTGTCGGTGATCGACTTGGGGGTTCCTGCAGGCGCCACAAGGCCGTACCAGACCGATGCCTCAAAGCCGGGGTAGCCGGACTCGGCGATCGTTGGGGTGTCGGGGAAAATACTGGTGCGTGCGGAACTCAGCGCTGCAATGACCTTGAGCTTGCCGTTCTTCACATGTGGCAATGCTTCCAGTGCATTCACCGCGACGAGCGGAATCTGACCACCGATGGCGTCAGTGATTGCAGGCCCACCGCCTCGGTAGGGGATATGCTGGAGGGAGATACCGGCCGCTTTGGCGAACAACTCCACCGCCATGTGGGGAGTGGCTCCGTTGCCTGGACTCGCAAATGCAATCGAGCTTGGCTTGGCCTTGGCCGCCGCGATCAGCTGGCTGACGTTGTTGAACGGCGTAGTGGGGTTGGCTGCAATCACTACCGGAACTCTGCCCACTTGCGAAATCAGCACCAGATCTTTCTCCGCATCGAATGGTGCGGGCTGGTACAAGGCCATGTTGGCAGCCAGGGCGTTGGCCGCGAGCATCAGCGTATAGCCATCGGGTGCTGCGGTGATGACGGATTTGACCGCGATGTTGGTGCCGGCACCCGGCTTGTTTTCAACCACCACCGGTTGGCCCATGCTAGTGGAGAGCGACTGCCCGATGGTGCGGGCAATGATGTCCACCGCCCCACCAGCGGGGTAGCCGACAACAAGCTTGATGGGTTTCTCGGGGTAGCTTTGTGCAATGGCACCGCACGCCATGCTCAACGCTGCGATCGCGACGAATGTGCGGCGCGAAAAGGGAAGTTTGTGGGTCAACGATGTCTCCTTGGATGGCTATGCGATGCCTGTGAGGCTGTACGGCCAGTGGGTGATGTGAAGTGAGCGAGGGCTCTGCTCCCGCGCGCGCAAGCGATCGGAAATTCACGGTTGACTCGACTCGCAGATGGGCGCTCAATGGCAGTGTCGAGAAGCCGTGTCGAGAATTCTCGGCCCTCCGTCAGCAGCAAGAGCAGGACCATTCATGTCGCGCGCGTTGTCCATTGTCTGTCTACCCATGCTCCAACGCTAGGCACGCCAACAGCTAGCTGATAGAGCGAGTTGAACTATCGATCGCGTTCGCCAGGCGCCCTGCAAATCGCTTCGCGCGGCGCAGATCCACCCGCAAGCTCGTGGCACTTTTGCCCACTTGTTGAACGTCTATGCACCGCTCCCCGATCTACGTGTTTTTCCGAACTCGGTAGTGTTCTATGCCAGCCCACAATGCGAGCCCGGTTGGTACTTGCGCGCAACCTATCAAGACCCCCATGAACTCCGCCCCTACGCCATTGCTCTCAAATACCGCAGACGCTCACGTAACGGCCGTTCTCAGGGCGCTTTCGCTGCTGGACGCTTTCGACGTTCTCGATGCCCAGTTGCCTCTGGCAGAACTGGCCAAGCGCACCGGCCTGGCCAAGCCCACTGCCTTGCGGCTTGCCCGCACCCTGGCAGCTGCTAACTACCTGGTTCAGCTGGAGGGGGGCTCTTGGCGGCTTGGCCCTGCAGCGGCCCGGCTGGGAGCTCAGTATCAACGCAGCTTTGACCTGCTCAATGTCATCGAGCCTGCGCTTCAGGAGCTTGCGCAGACGACGGGGCACAGCGCATCATTCTTCACGATAGAGCAGGGCCGGCGCGTTCGCCTGCTACGTGTCCGAGGCAAGGACGGCTTTGTCAGTACCTCGCGCGTCGGAGAGTCACTGCCGCTGGAACGCGGATCAGCAGGGCAGGTAATTCTTGCTTACCAAGGAAAGAAAGGCGCGATCAACGATGCCATCCGGGCCCGGGGATACCACCTCACCGTTGGTGAAGCGGATGCCACTGCGGCCAGCCTCGCAGCACCAATCTTCGCTGCACGCAACGGGGTTTTGGGAGCACTGAGCATTACCGTCAGAGCCGAGGCAGCCGCTGCCGTAGAGCTGGAACGCCACGCCCCCATCGTGGTGGCGAGCGCCGCCCGGTTGTCCCAAACGCTGGCCGCTTCACGCTATTTCCCGGGTGACAAAGGCTCCCTCAGAGGCTTCTGGCATCCATGAAGAACCCGAAGGTCGGGCTGCTGCCCGCCCTTCACTTTCATCGGCTGGCAACTAAGATGCATCCGACTTCGGCGCCCTCAGCCAGGCTCACCAGACTCTCGCTTAGAAGGTATGCAGGATGCCTGCAGAGATGCCGGTGCCGTGGTCCTTGTTCACGGCGCCCTGATACCCCCCGCGCCAGTTGGTGCGATCGGCCTCTGCGTACAGCTTCGTGCGACGGGACAGCTTGTACTCCGTGAACAAGATCACCCGTCCATAGCCATCCCGGTTGGCGTTGCCGCTGCGTTCCCTGTCGAGACGGTAGTACGCCGCTGTGACGTCGATCAGTGGAGTAACGGACCATGTCGCGCCCGTGGAAAACACCTCTTGCACGGTTTGCGCGGTCAGGGACGTCTCGCCTTTGCTGCGACCCCAGTTGGCTGCTAACTTTACAGTGCCCCACTGATACGCCACGCCCAGAGTTGACCCATCCAACTCCAGGTCGCTGGCCGCCTTGAACTTCTGGTATGCGCCCGAAACCACCCATCCGGATTGCGAATACACACCGCCCAGTCCCATGGATGTCTGGGCGGAGGAGTTTCCGCTCACCTCACCCAGCGAGTACATCGCACGGCCAGTCAAGGAACCCGCCGTGATGCTGTACTTGACCGAATTGTCCAAGCGGTAGGCACCGGTATTGGCACCGGTGGTTCCATACTCGATTCCCAGGCCGTGCGAACTCAGCGCAGTGCTCACGATATTGGGGTTGAAGCTGGCAAATCGCATGCCGACGGCATCCACCGGAGAGATCGCGTCAGCCAAAAGATTGGTTTGGCGGCCGAATGCGAAGGTTCCCCAACCTCCGCCGATTCCGACCCAGCTCGCGCGATCAAAGAACTTTGCAGAGTTGGCGGTCGCACCCGTGTCAAGGTTGAGACCTGTTTCGAAGTTGAAGGTTGCCCTCATCCCACCCCCCAGGTCCTCGACTCCACGAAAGCCCAAACGGCTTGTGTTGTCGATACCGCTGAGCAGGGCCGTGGCCGAGCCGGATGCAGGTGCATTCGCGGCCGATAGACCGGAGGTGTGGCGGACACCGGCATCGGTGATGCCGTAAATGGTCACGCCGCTCTGAGCCTGGGCGATCACTGGCAGCGCGAAGGCCGAAGCCATCAAAATCTTCTTCATGTCTCTGTTTCCTTGTAATTTGTTGCACGTCTGCGCGGGCACAGGGGCCTCAGTCCACTGTCACTTTTGCGTTGCCCACAACGACTCCCCAGCGTTTCACTTCGTTGTCGATCAACGCACCGAATGCAGTGGGTGAAATCGGCGAAGGCTCAGCGCCTTCCGTCGAAAATCGCTTCACGACATCAGGGCTCGCGAGCGCCTTGTTCACCTGCTCGTTGAGCAGCTTCACCACCGCTGCGGGCGTGCCGGCAGGAGCAACGAGGCCGTACCACTGATCGGCTTCAAACCCAGCAGCGCCCTTGACCTTGGTCTCCGCCACCGTTGGAACATCTGCAAGCAATGACACTCGCTTGGCGCTCGATACAGCGAGCGCCCGCATCTTTCCGGACTTGATATGGGGCAACAGTGCTGGGCTGCCCGTGAACAAGACCTGAATCTGACCTGCGAGCAGATCGTTGACCGAAGGCGCCGTACCTCTGTACGGAACATGCTGCATGGGAGTCCCGGTCTGCAGTTTCAGATACTCCATCGTGATATGGGCCGCGCTCCCATTCCCACCTGAGCCATAGGAGATTTCGTTCGGCTTCGCCTTGGCCAGGGCGACAAGTTCGGCGACCGACTGCGCAGCAACCGAAGGATGCACCACCAACACATTCGGAACCCGGGCAACAAGTGCCACTGGTGCGAAATCGCGCGATGGATTGAGTGCGAGTTTGGGATAGAGGTGGGGGTTTACGGCCAGGGTTCCGGTGTGGCCCATGAACAGCGTGTACCCATCTGCCGCGGCCCTCATGACCCGCTCCGTCGCCAGGCTTCCGCCTGCACCTGCAAGGTTCTCCACGACGACGGGCTGACCTAGCGATTTGGAAAGCTCCTGCCCCACCGCGCGAGCGAGGATGTCTGCCGAACCACCTGGGGTAAAAGGCACCACAAGCTTGACCGGGCGCTGAGGGAACCCTTGCGCATGTGCGCCCATCCCGATTAGTGAAAGCGAAGCGATTGCGGCTAGCAGGCAATGGCGACGCGAAGCAAGAGCATTCACGGCATCTCTCCAGTTATCTGTTCATTGTTGGATCGCATTGGCGGCCGGCTCGGCAGCCATGAAGGGCGAAAGCTTAGGTGGCGCAGCCCAGGCGTTCAACGGCGTTACGCACCGTGGAACGATCGCGGGTAATCCCTGTTCAAGGCCATGTTTCCACGTTCGGACGAGACACCATTGCTCATACCAAACAGGCATACCTCCCTGTGGCTTTGGAGTCTTTCCGAACGGACCACCTTCTGCAACAGTTTGCCCCGCGCCATCAATCAACGCGCGCTTTTCAAAGCAAGAATCCAGGAGACATCCATGAAATTTCGCATCGGTACTTTGACGGCTCTGTGTGCCTTCTCTTTCATTTCAACGGGCATCCCTGTCGCCGCACAAACCTCCGGGTCTGGCGGATCGGTGTCGATCTATGGAACCTTGGACACCTACGTCGGATCGATGCGCCGCAGTGACCAGCCGGGACGTACCACCAACGTCAACAGCGGGGGATTGACGACATCCTTCCTGGGGTTCCGTGGAACGGAGGATCTGGGCTCAGGAGCGAAAGCGTTCTTTGTTCTGGAGAGCTTTCTCCAGGTAGACAGCGGCTCGGCGGGCCGGACCACTGCGGATCCATTCTTTTCGCGGAACTCGTTTGTCGGCCTTTCGAACGGCTACGGCCAATTGACCATCGGCAGACAGACCAATCCGATGTATGTCGCGACTGGGGCATTCAACCCCTTTCTTGCTTCGGCCAATCTGAGCCCTGTGCTCTTGCATGTGTGGAGCGCGAACTACAACCGCACGGTGGTTGGGGACACCGTCTGGGACAACAGCATCCAGTATTCAACGCCACGCCTCGGTGGCTTCACCGGCTCGGTGACCTACGGTTTGGGGGAGGTGGCTAACGACAGCGGCGTGAGAAATTTGAACGCCACGGCCAACTATGCCGATGGCGCATTCGCTGCCGTCGTATCTGCCCAGCAGGTCAAGATTGGCCCGGGCCTGACGGCGGCTATGGGCAGCGAAAAGGCGGCCATGACCGGCATGTCCTATGACTTCACTGCAGCCAAGGTCTATGGTCAATACTTCTGGACTGACACCCGAGACACGCGCCTGAAGACCAAGACTGCGCAAGTTGGTGTGGGGATTCCCCTAGGCAACGGCAACGTCATGGCTTCCGTTGCACATACCCGCCGTGAGGCCCCCAACGTGGATGCCAGCCGCACAACTGCAGGTCTTGGGTATGACCACTTCCTGTCCAAGAGAACCGACCTCTACGCAGTTGCGCTGAAAGACAAGTTCACCGGCTTTTCATCCGCAACGAGCCTCGCACTGGGCATCCGCCATCGCTTCTAAAGACCGAACCAAGGAAACACCAAGATGAAATTCTCCAAGACGCTGGTGCTGCGACCCCTGGCACTGCTCATAGCCACCGCAGCGGTGTCCGCCGCGGCCTTTGCGCAGACTCCAGGGCGTCCGATTCGCCTCGTAGTGCCCTTTGGTCCTGGCGGCGTGGCCGACCTCACCGCCCGCGTCGTTGCCCAGAAAATGACCGAAAACATGGGCCAGAGCATCGTCGTGGACAACAAGCCCGGCGCCGGCGGAATCGTCGCTGCTGATGCGGTCGCCAAGGCCCCTCCAGACGGGAATACGTTGCTTCTGATGTCCAATGGCAACGCCGTCAGCGCAGGTCTCTTCAAGACGCTTCCCTTCGATCCGCTCAAGAGCTTTTCGCCTGTCTCGATGCTGGGTACGTTCGACATCGCAGTGATTGCAAGTCCCAAGTCACGCTTCAAGGACATCAAGTCGGTCATCGAGTATGCCAAGGCGAATCCCGGAAAGCTGAACCTCGGGACGATCAATATCGGAAGCACGCAGAACCTGGCAGCGGAACTGTTAAGGCGCAGCCTTGGCATCGATGTCACCATCGTGCCGTTCAACAGCTCGGCAGCGGTGACGAGTGCACTTCAAGGCGAACAGATCGATGCCGCCATCGAGATCCTGGCACCGGTTCTGGGACAGATCTCCGGCAAGACGCTGAACGCTCTTGCGGTCATGGGAGACCAGCGATCAACCGCACTGCCCGCCGTCCCGACCATTGCCGAGAGTGGCGCGCCCAACTTCAATGTAGCTTCGTGGAACGCCTTCGCAGCCCCTGCGAACACACCTGCCGCAGTCATTGAGCGCTTGAACAAGGAGACCAATGCAGCCCTCAACTCACCTGAAGTCAAAGAGAAATTGTTGAAGCTTGGTGTTCAGGCGAAAGGTGGCAGTCCTCAAGACCAGTGGAGCTTTTACGAACGCGAGGTTAAACGCTGGACCGAGATCATTCGGGTAGCCAACATTCCAAAACAGTGAGTGGGTTGAAGCGGGGGCAGCATGCGCTGACCTCTGCACAGTCGAGATCCAAGGTTGCACCGGGCTTGCCCGGTGTTTTTTTGCCGGTGCACCCTGAAAGGGCTGGCGAAAGCGATGCCGATGGTTCAATTCTTCAACGCCCTGAATGCCGGCGAACGACGCAGATTGCAACACTATCGCCCCTGCGAGAGGCCCAAGGCAACGCTCGGCTTGACGGCCCGACACATCGCCAGAAGGGGGATGCCGCCCGGCGCCGTGGTGCTGGCGCAGTGGCCGACAGGGCCGGTATGCGAAGCTGCCTCCCCTACTCCGCCGTCAGCTTGCGCTCCTTGATGATGGCGGCCCACTGGGCGGATTCCTTCCGCATGAAGGCCGTGAGTTCCGCGCGCGTCGTGGGCTGGGGCGTCAGGCCATGCTTGTCCAGCGCCTCCTTCACGGCCGGGTCGCCCAGCACGGCCACGATCTCCTTGTTCCAGCGGTCCAGGATCGCCGCAGGCGTCTTGCCCGGCGCCACGAAGGCATACCAGTTGAGCGCCTCGAAGCCCGCAAAACCCGACTCCGCCACCGTGGGGATGCCCGGCAGATAGGCCGGCCGTGTGAGCCCGGTCGTGGCCAGCGGCACCAGCCGACCGGCCTCCACATGCGGCATGGCCGTGGGCGGGGCCGAGAAGTACGAGGCCACGCGCTCGCCCAGCAGGTCCTGCAGCGCAGGCGCCCCACCCTTGTAGGGCACATGCACCATGTCGATGCCTGCACGCTGGTTGAAGAGTTCGCCTGCCAGGTGCGAGGCCGATCCC
>NZ_AKJX01000179.1 GCF_000276605.1 Acidovorax sp. CF316
CGGCCGGAAGCCCGTCGGCGTCCCACTCGGGCAGCCCGCCGCAATGGCTCGTGCACGAGGTGCAGCAGCGGCTGGTGCTGTTCCTGAACCATGTGCTCATGCAGGAGCGCGAGGCCATGGACCGCCTGGTGCGCCAGCGCGGGCGCGTGGCGCGCGTGCAGTGGCGTGCGTTTTCCATGGCGCTGGTGATCACGCCGGCAGGCCTGCTGAACCTGGCCGCCGAAGGCGCCGTGCCCGACCTGCAGCTCGAAATCACCGAGACCTCGCCCCTGGCGCTGGCCCAGGCGGCGCTGCGCGGCGACAAGCCCGCGATCCGCATCGAAGGCGACGTGCAGCTGGCGGCCGAGATCAACTGGCTGGTGGACAACGTGCGCTGGGACCTGGAGGAAGACCTCTCCCGCGTGGTCGGTGACGCGCCCGCGCACACCATCAGCGAAGTGGCGCGCAAGGCCGCGCAGGCGCTGCGCCAGTTCGTCGGCTCGCGCGTGCCGCCGGCCGATGGCGGCAGCAGCCCTGCACCCGCTGCAGCTGCCGCGTACCCGCCTGCACCGGCATCCGTGCCACCGGCGGGCAGCAGCACCAACAACAGCCCTGGCGCCGACCGGACCGGTCCATGAAGCGTTTTCTCCGGGGTGTGGCCATCCTCTGGGTGGTGTTCCGCTATGGGCTGGACGGGCTGGTGCTCGACAGCTTCCAGAAGCCGTGGCTGCGCCTGGTCTCGCGCATCGTTTCCATCGGGCGCAACCTGGACGCCCCGCGCGGCCAGCGCCTGCGCGAGGCGCTGGAGCGCCTGGGGCCCATCTTCGTCAAGTTCGGCCAGGTGCTCTCCACCCGGCGCGATCTGCTGCCGGCGGACATCGCCGACGAGCTGGCCCTGCTGCAGGACCGGGTGCCGCCGTTCCACCACGACATCGCCATCGCCACCATCGAGCGTGCCTTCCGCCGCCCGGTGGACGAGGTGTTCACGCATTTCGACCGCGTGCCGGTGGCCAGTGCCTCGATTGCCCAGGTGCACTTCGCCACCCTGCGTGACCGCCACGGCATCGCGCGCGAAGTGGCCGTGAAGGTGCTGCGCCCGGGCATGCTGCCGGTGATCGAGAAAGACCTGGCGCTGATGCGCATGATGGCCGGCTGGGTGGAAAGCCTGTCGGCCGACGGCAAGCGCCTCAAGCCCCGCGAGGTGGTCGCCGAGTTCGACAACTACCTGCACGACGAGCTGGACCTGGTGCGCGAGGCCGCCAATGCCGCGCAGTTGCGCCGCAACATGTCGGGCCTGGACCTGGTGCTGATCCCCGAGATCTTCTGGGACTTCTGCCATGCCGAGGTGATGGTGATGCAGCGCATGAACGGTGTGCCCATCAACCAGATCGAGCGGCTGCGCGACGCGGGGGTGGACATCCCCAAGCTGGCGCGCGACGGTGTCACCATCTTCTTCACCCAGGTGTTCCGCGACGGCTTCTTCCATGCCGACATGCACCCCGGCAATATCCAGGTGAGCCTGGACGCGGCGACCTTCGGGCGCTACATCTCGCTGGACTTCGGCATCGTCGGCACGCTCACCGAGTTCGACAAGGAGTACCTGGCGCAGAACTTCACGGCCTTCTTCCGGCGCGACTACAAGCGCGTGGCCGAACTGCACATCGAAAGCGGCTGGGTGCCGCCGGACACGCGGGTGAACGACCTCGAATCGGCGATCCGCACCGTCTGCGAGCCGTACTTCGACCGGCCGCTCAAGGAGATCTCGCTGGGCATGGTGCTGATGCGCCTGTTCCAGACCTCGCGCCGCTTCCACGTGGAGATCCAGCCGCAACTGGTGCTGCTGCAAAAAACGCTGCTCAACATCGAGGGCCTGGGCCGCCAGCTCGACCCCGAACTGGACCTGTGGAGCACTGCCAAGCCCTTTCTCGAAAAATGGATGCTCGAGCAGATGGGGCCGCAGCGCCTGTGGCGCGAAATCCAGGCCGAGAGCCCGCACTTCGCCAAGATGCTGCCCGAGCTGCCTCGCTTGCTGCACGACTACCTGCGCAACCGGCCCCAGGACCACCGGCGCGAGCTGCTGGAGCTGCTGGCCGAACAAAAGCGCACCAACCGCCTGTTGAACGGCATCATCTATTCCGGGGTCGGCTTCTTCCTGGGTTGGCTGTTCTTCATGCTGGTACAGCAGTTGCAAGTGCTGCACCGTTTCCGGATTTTCTAGCCGTTCCCTTTCCCACCCCTTCGCGACATCGAGGAGCATGCCGTGCTGTTGACCCTGGTCATTGTCTATCTGTTGATCACCATTGCCATCGGCCTCCTGGCGGCCCGGCGCGTGAAGAACGCGGCGGACTTCGCCATCGCCGGGCGGCACCTGCCGCTGTACATGATCATCACCACCACCTTCGCCACGTGGTTCGGCTCGGAGACGGTGCTGGGCATCCCGGCCAAGTTCATCGAGGGGGGGCTAGGCAACGTGGTCGAAGATCCGTTCGGCGCGGGTTTCTGCCTGATCCTGGTGGGCCTGTTCTTCGCGGGCAAGCTCTACCGCATGACACTGCTGACCATCAGCGACTACTACCGTGAGCGCTATGGCCGCACGGTCGAAGTCGTCTGCTCGCTGATCATCATGCTCAGCTACCTGGGCTGGGTCTCGGCACAGGTCACGGCGCTGGGCCTGGTGTTCAACCTGCTGTCGGGCGATGCCATCAGCATCCCCATGGGCATGGCCATCGGCGTGGTGTCCATCCTGGCCTACACGCTGTTCGGCGGCATGTGGTCGGTGGCGGTCACCGACTTCATCCAGATGATCATCCTGGTGGTGGGCCTGGCCATCATCGCGGTGTTTGCGGGCAACATGGCCGGCGGGGCCGACAAGGTGATCGAGTTCGCGTCCAACCGCGAGCTGTTCCGCTTCCTGCCCGAGCCCAAGTTCCACGACGTGGTGTTCTTCATCGCCGCGGGCATCACCATGATGTTCGGCTCCATCCCGCAGCAGGACGTGTTCCAGCGCGTGATGTCGGCCAACAACATCAAGGCCGCCACGCGCGGCCCGATCATCGGCGGCATCTGCTACATCCTGTTCGCCTTCGTGCCCATGTTCCTCGTGGCCAGTGCGCTGATCATCATGCCCGGCGAGACCGCGGCACTGCTCAAGGAAGATCCGCAGAAGGTGCTGCCCACGCTGGTGATGGCCAAGATGCCCTTCATCATGCAGGTGCTGTTCTTCGGCGCGCTGCTCTCGGCCCTGAAATCCACGGCCTCGGCGACCCTGCTGGCGCCCAGCGTCACCTTCACCGAGAACATCTGGCGCCAGTTCCGGCCCACCATGACCGACAAGGAGCACCTGCGCACCATGCGCATCACCACCCTGGTGTTCAGTGGCTGCGTGCTGGCCTATGCGATCCGCATGCAGGGCACGTCCATCTACGAACTGGTCTCGGGCGCCTACCAGGTGCCGCTGGTGGGTGCCTTCGTGCCGCTGGTGGCGGGCCTGTACTGGAAGCGCGCCACCACGCAGGGCGCCATCCTGGCCATCGTGCTTGGCCTGGGCACCTGGCTGCTGCTGCTCAACATATCCTCCTGGGGGGCCGTGTTCCCGGCCCAGCTGGCCGGCCTGTTGGCCGCCGTGGTGGGCATGCTGCTGGGTTCGCTGCTGCCGCAACTGCTGGCCAACCGCCACGCCGGTCACCACCGCGTGGTGGGCGTGGAGTAGGCCGCGGGGCCCCTGTTCCAGGGGTACCGTGGGGTTTGCCGGCCTGCGCGCCTATAATTGAAGGTTTTGCACTTTGCCTTCAACGACGCGCTCGACATGCCTATCTACGCCTACAAATGCAGTTCCTGCGGCCATGCCAAGGACGTGCTGCAAAAAATCTCCGACGCACCGCTCACAGTGTGCCCGGCGTGCGGCGCCGAGGCGTTCTCCAAGCAGGTCACGGCAGCGGGCTTCCAGCTCAAGGGCTCGGGCTGGTACGTGACGGATTTCCGGGGCGGCAACAGCGGTGCGGGCGGCACGTCTGCGCCCGCCGCCGATGCCAAGGGCGCAGATGCCCCTGCGGCAGCCCCGGCGCCCAGCACGGACGGCGGCGCCAAGAAAGAATCCCCAGCCCCTGCCGCCAGCGCCCCGAGCGTCGGCACGGGCTCCACTCCCAAAACCTGAGTATCTGCGGATGCCTTCCTTGCGCAAATGGTTGTTTACCGGTCTGCTGGTCATCGTGCCCGGTGTCATCACCGCCTGGGTGCTGCACTGGATCGTCAGCACGCTGGACCAGACCCTGCAGATCCTGCCGGAAGCCTGGCAGCCCGACCGGGTGCTGGGCGTGCACGTGCCCGGCTTCGGCGTGGTGCTCACGCTGGCGATCCTGCTCGTGGTGGGCGCCATTGCCAGCAATTTCGCCGGCCGCAAGCTGGTGCAATGGGGCGATGCCCTGGTGCACCGCATCCCGGTGGTGCGCTCGATCTACTCCAGCGTCAAGCAGGTCTCCGACACCCTGTTTTCCGAGAACGGCAATGCGTTTCGCAAGGCCGTGCTGGTGCAGTGGCCGCGCGAAGGCGTCTGGACAGTGGCCTTCGTCACCGGTGCGCCCAATGGCGAAGTGGCGGCCTACCTGCGCGATGAATTCGTGAGCGTGTACGTGCCCACCACCCCCAACCCCACGGGCGGCTATTTCGTGATGCTGCGCAAGAGCGACTGCGTCGAGCTCGACATGAGCGTGGATTCCGCGCTCAAGTACATTGTTTCCATGGGCGTGGTCGCCCCGAACGACCCCACCCAGCTGCCTCCCAAGTAAGTAACCCTTTTGTCAATGCGCCCGAGGGGCGCTGGAAGTTCTGCCATGGCCATGCGTTCCCACTACTGCGGTCTTGTGACCGAAGCCCTCCTGGGCCAAACCGTCACCCTCTCGGGTTGGGTGAACCGCCGCCGCGACCACGGTGGCGTGATCTTCATCGACCTGCGCGACCGTGAAGGCTATGTGCAGGTGGTGTGCGACCCGGACCGCGCCGAGATGTTCAAGACCGCCGAAGAAGTGCGCAACGAGTACTGCGTGCAGGTCAAGGGCGTGGTGCGTGCACGCCCCGCCGGCACCACCAACGACAAACTCAAGAGCGGCCAGATCGAAGTGCTGTGCCACGAGCTCAACGTGCTCAACCCCTCGGTCACGCCTCCGTTCCAGATCGACGAGGAAAACCTCAGCGAGACCACGCGCCTCACGCACCGCGTGCTGGACCTGCGCCGCCCCTACATGCAGAACAACCTGATGCTGCGCTACAAGGTGGCCATGGAAGTGCGCAAGTTCCTCGATGCCAACGGCTTCGTGGACATCGAAACCCCCATGCTCACCAAGAGCACGCCCGAAGGCGCGCGCGACTACCTGGTGCCCAGCCGCGTGCATGACGGCCAGTTCTTCGCGCTGCCCCAGTCGCCCCAGCTGTTCAAGCAGCTCTTGATGGTGGCCGGCTTCGACCGCTACTACCAGATCACCAAGTGCTTCCGCGACGAAGACCTGCGTGCCGACCGCCAGCCCGAGTTCACCCAGATCGATATCGAAACCTCGTTCATGGAAGAGCAGGACATCCGCGACATGTTCCAGGGCATGATCAAGACGGTGTTCCAGAACACGCTGGGCGTGGACCTGGGCGAGTTCCCGGTCATGACCTACCAGGACGCGGCCTTCCGCTTCGGCTCGGACAAGCCCGACCTGCGCGTGAAGCTCGAATTCACCGAGCTGACCGAGGTGATGAAGGACGTCGAGTTCAAGGTCTTCTCGGGCGCCGCCAACATGAAGGGCGGCCGCGTAGTGGCCCTGCGCGTGCCCGGCGGTGCCAAGGAAGGTGCCGGCCTGTCGCGTGGCGAGATCGACGCCTACACCGAGTTCGTCAAGATCTACGGCGCCAAGGGCCTGGCCTGGGTCAAGGTCAACGACCTGTCCAAGGGCCGCGAGGGTCTGCAAAGCCCGATCATCAAGAACATCCATGACGCGGCGATCACCGAGATCCTCACGCGCACGGGGGCCCAGGACGGCGACCTGATCTTCTTCGGTGCCGACAAGGAAAAGATCGTCAACGACGCCATCGGCGCGCTGCGCATCAAGATCGGCCACAGCGAGTTCGGCAAGAAGAACGGCCTGTTCGAGAGCCGCTGGGCCCCGCTGTGGGTGGTGGACTTCCCGATGTTCGAGTTCGACGAGGACAACCAGCGCTGGAACTCGGTGCACCACCCCTTCACCAGCCCCAAGGATGGCCACGAGGACTGGATGGTGACGGCGCCCGAGAAGTGCATCTCCAAGGGCTACGACATGGTGCTCAACGGCTGGGAAATGGGCGGCGGCTCGGTCCGTATCCACCGCGCCGACGTGCAGCAGAAGGTGTTCGACGCACTGAAGATCTCGCCCGAGGAAGCTCAGGAGAAGTTCGGCTTCCTGCTGGACGCGTTGCAGTACGGTGCGCCCCCGCACGGCGGCCTGGCCTTCGGCCTGGACCGCATCGTGACGCTGATGACCGGTGCCGAGTCGATCCGCGACGTGATCGCCTTCCCCAAGACCCAGCGCGCCCAGTGCCTGCTCACGCAGGCCCCGTCGCCCGTGGACGAAAAGCAGCTGCGCGAGCTGCACATCCGCCTGCGCAACCCCGACGCCGTGAAGACGGCCGCGGCCTGAGCGGGCCCGCAGGAACGAGCCACCCCGTCATCCCCATGACCGGGCATTCCTGAGAAGAAAGCGGTAGCGGCCCCTGGCCGGTGCCGCTTTTTTCATGGGCCGTGCCCTTGTGTTCCCCTTTCCAATCGATCCGAGGTTTCCCATGCGTTCTTCCGTGAAAGCCCCCCTCGCGCTGGCCGTGGCCGCCACCCTGCTGCTGGCCGGCTGCGGTGAAAAGAAGACCGAGCTGGGCCAGGGCGGCTCGGTGGTCACAGGCTCCGCCGGGCCCGCCGGCGCCAAGGACGCCGCCAAGGAACTCATCCAGTGCAGCCAGCCCGTGGCCACGCTGGCCCTGGCCGAGAACCCCAACGGCTACACGGTGTCCAGCAGCTACCAGTTGCCGGCATCCCCTGTGCCGCTGATCCGCCTCATCGCCCAGCAGAGTGGCTGCTTTCGCATCGTCGACCGCGCGGCCGGCCTGCGCGGCACGGTGCAGGAGCAAGAGCTCAAGGACGCCGGCATCCTGCGCAAGAACTCCACCGTGGCCAAAGGCAAGGGCTACGAGGCGCAGTACACGCTGACCCCGAGCCTGACCTTCAGCGAGCAGGACGCGGGCCGCAGCATCGCCGGCATCATCGCCATGATCCCGGTGCTGCGCGACATTGCGGGCCTCGTGGGCCTGGCCGAGCAGGTCAAGTTCAAGGAGGCGCAGACGGCCTTGCTGCTCACCGACAACGAGACCACCGAGCAGGTGGCTGCGGCCACCGGCGCCGCGCGCAGCACCGACCTGGGAGCGGCCGGGCTGCTCTGGGGCCGCATGGGGGGGGCCGGCGGCGCGGGCTGGAGCAATACCAACGAGGGCAAGGTCATCGCCGCCGCCTTCCTCGACTCGCACAACAAGCTCGTGACCCAGGTGCAACTGCTGCAGACCAAGGAACTGCCACCGCCGGTGGCGACGCGCAGCAAGCCCTGAGCGCCACGGCCTGCGCCGGGAGAGAGAGGTGCCGGTCCGCAGTGCGGCCCGGGTGGGCATTGGCAAACGCATGCAATATGCCTGTTTGCAGATCCCGTGCCACACCGCACAATGCGTCGTCGGTCCTTGCAGGGCCTTCCGCGCAAAGGACGATCACCCGTGTCTCTCCCCCTGAATTCCCCGGAACAGTGGCTGCGCTACATGCCCGCAGCGCAGCACCAACGCCAGGAGCTGCGCCTGGTCGAAAGCGCATGGGACCAGCTTTCGCTGCTGTCGTCGCTGTCCCTGCTGTCCTCCAAGGCCTCGTCGGGCGGTGACCTGGCCCAGGCGCGCCGGGATTTCGCGGCCCTCTCGGGCGACCTGATGCAGGGCCTGGTGAACGAGGCCCTGAAGAACCGCACCGAGGATCTCGTCGCCCGCGCCCAGGTGTGCATCGACGTGCTGGTGCGCAACCTGTTCGAACGCACGGCCGACATCGGCTTCTTCGCCACCGACGTGGGTGTGGCCGAGTTCCTGGCCGATCCCGACCCTGCCCGGCGCCCGCTGATCGAGGCGCGCCTGGCCGAATACGCCAGCAAGTACACGGTCTACGGCAACATCTTCCTTTTCGACGCCGACCTGGAACCCTGCGCCAGCCTGCGCACCGTGTCCCCGGTGGGTGGGCTCGACCAGCGGGATGCCGACGGCGCCTTCCTGCGCTCGGTGCTGCAAAGCGATACCACCTATGTCGAGCACCATGCCGTGCACGGCTTCTGCGGCAGCTTTGCGCAAACACTGGTCTACGCCCGGCGTGTGCATTCGGGCGGGCGTGCCGTGGGCGTGCTGTGCCTGGAGTTCAAGCTGGCCGACGAAATGCCGGCCATCTTCGAGTCGGTGCAGCAAGAGGACGCACAGGGCATGGTGCACGGCAGCGATGCGGTGCTGGCCCTGGTCGATGCTGCGGGGTGCGTGCTCGCATCGGGCGATCCGCTGCAGTTGCCGGCAGGCTGGCAACTGCCCCCGGCGGGCAGCGCCGGCGTGCATGTGGTGCGCCATGCCAGCCGGCGCTACCTGATGGCCGTGCGCGACACCCAGGGCTTCCAGGGCTACCAGGGCCCTGGTTGGCGCGGCGTGGCGCTGCTGCCGCTGGACCTGGCCTTTGACGAGGCCTCGCATGACGAGCGCAGTGCCTTGGCCAGCGAGCTGTCGGGCCAGGCGGAACTGCTGTCGCAGGAGCTGCGCGACATTCCCCGGCGCTCGGCCGCCATCCAGTCGGCGCTGGAGCGCTCGGTCTGGAACGGCCTGCTCGAACTCCACCAGATCGGCGAGGCCGGCCATGAAGGCCGGGATGCCGCTGCACCGCGCGAGTTGCTGTTTGCCAAGACCCTGCTGGCCGAGATCGGCGCCACCGCGCGCAAGACCGCCCGGGCTTTCGACAGCGCCCTGCAGGACCTCTACAGCGTGGTGCTGCGCTCGCTGCTGCGCGACGCCCAGGGCCGGGCCGCATTGGCCATGCAGATCCTGGACCGCAACCTCTATGAGCGGGCCAACGATTGCCGCTGGTGGGCGCTCACGCCGCAGTTCGCGCGCTCCCTCGCGGCCGGAACCCTGGGTTGCAGCCAGGCCACGGCCGTGCTGGCGGAGATCAATGGCCTGTACACGGTGTACGCCAGCCTGGTGCTGTTCGGCGCCGATGGCCGGGTGGTGGCCGTCTCACAGCCAGAGCAGGCCCACCTCGTGGGCACCACGCTGGACGAAGACTGGGCGCTGCGCTGCCTGCGCTTGCAGGGCAACCAGGCCTACACCGTGAGCCGTTACGAGACCAGCCGCTTCTATCAGGGGCCGACCTTCGTGTACGCCGCTGCCGTGCGGGCGGGGGCGGGAGATGGCTGGGAGGGCCGTGAGGCCCCTGGTGGTGCCAGACCGGTCCTGGGCGGTATCGCCGTGGTCTGGGATGCGGCCAACCAGCTCCAGTCCATCCTGGACGACTGTGCCGTGGGAGCCGGCGCGCAGGATGTGCTGGCCTTCGTGGACAGCCGCGACCACCTGGTGCGCGCCAGCGGCAGTGCTGCTTGCCTGCAGGCGCCGCAGGCCATTGCCACGGCCCGCCAGGGCGGGCGCACGGCTGCGCTGGCCGGCCATCTGTACGGTGTGGGTCAGGCGCGCGGCCAGGGTTACCGCGAGTTCCGCACCAGCGATGGCTACGACCACGGCCTCAGCTGCCTGGTGCTGCGCCACCTGTGCGAGCGCCGCCTGGCGCCGCCCCTGGCGCCCCAGTTCGATGCGCACCCGGGCGCTGCACGCGTCGCGTCCGAGCACCGCATGCAGATGGCGACGTTCCTGATCGGCTCGCACTGGCTGGGGGTGGATGCGGCCCAGGTCATCACGGCCGCCCCCGACGTGACGGTGCTGCACGGCGGGGGTGCACGCGCTCCCTTCCTCGGGCTTGCACATGTCGGCGGGCGTGTGTACTCCGTGGTGGACCTGCGCAGCGTGGTGGCGCAGGGGCAGGGCGATGCCGCCGTGCCGCGGGCGGCCGACCCGAACCGCCAGATGGTGCTGGTGCGTGTGCCGCTCGAAGCGGGAGGATCCCGGGAGTTCGTGCTGCGCGTCGATGCGTTGGGCGCCATGCTCGACCTCGACCGGCGGGACCTCCGCCCCGTGGGCATGGCCGGTGGCACGGCGGGCACCCCGTTGATCGACGCCGTGGTTCCCGTGCCCACGTCGGACGGCAGCAAGCCCGGGCGTGGCCTGCTGTGCCGCATCTCCCCGCAGTGGCTGCTGCAGTGCGCCGTGGGGGCGTTGCCCGAGGGCCCCGCGCTCGACGTCGATGCGCTCGTGGCTGCGGCATGAGCAGCCCGGGGGCGGTGGCGGCTCTTGTGCGGCCTTTCAAGATCCCGCAGTCGGTGCTGGTCGTGATCCACACGCCCGCGCTCGAGGTGCTGCTCATTCGCCGCGCCGATGGCGGCGAGCACTGGCAGTCCGTCACCGGCAGCAAGGACCGCGAGGACGAAGCCTGGGAAACCACGGCCGGGCGCGAGGTGCGCGAGGAGACCGGCATCGACGTGCAGGCCCATGGCTGCGTGCTCGCCGACTGGTACCTGGAGAACGTCTACGACATCTGGCCCCAGTGGCGGCACCGCTATGCGCCGGGCGTGGTGCTCAACCGCGAGCGTGTCTTCGGCCTGCGCGTGCCCGCCGGCACACCGGTGGTGCTGAGCCCGCGCGAGCATGTCGCCTATGAATGGTTGCCCTGGCGCGATGCGGCGGACCGGTGCTTTTCCGCCAGCAATGCCGAGGCCTGTCTCCTGCTCCCCCGCTTCAGCGGCGTTGGGGCAGCACCTTGACCAGGTGCTCCGCAAACCCTTCGGCCGCCGGTGAGGTGGCGCGCTGCGTGGGGCGGTACAGGCACACGTAGCGCATGGCCTCGGGTGCCAGGATGCGCCGGCGCACCAGCCCGAGCGGCTTGGCCAGCGCGCCCACGTAGTCGGGCGCCAGTGTGGCGGCCACGTCGGCGGCGGCCAGGCCCAACGCGGTGGAGATGTTGTCCACGATCTCCACCGGCGTCACGCGCTGCGCGCTGGGCAGGCCGGTGTGCATCTGCGCCACGCTGCGCTCGTGGTCGCGGCCTGCAGCCACCAGTGGGTGGGCGTGCAACTGCTGCCAGGTCACGCTGCGCTGGCGCGCCAGCGGGTGGGTGGGGGCGCACCACAGCACCCAGGGGCTTTCGAACAGCTGGGTGCGCGCCACGTCCACGCCGCAGGCGCGGTCCGGGCCCAGGGCCAGGTCGGCGTCGCCGCTGGTCACCGCGTCCACCAGCTTCTCCACCGGCACGTCGCGGATGTGGATGCGCACCTTGGGGCGCTCCTGCAGGTAGGCCTTGATGGCCTGCGGCAGGATCACGCTGGCCACGACCAGGGGCGCAGCGATGCGCACGATGCCGGCAGCGCGGTTGCGCACGTCGCTGGCGGCCGACTGCGCCATGCGCAGGTGCTTGAGCACCGACTCCGCCGAGGCCAGGAACTCGCGCCCCGCGCTGGTGATGGCCACGCGGCGCGTGCTGCGCTCGAAGAGCTTGAAGTCGAGTGCGTCCTCCAGCTCGCCCACCAGCTGGCTCACGGCCGAGGGCGTGAGCGCCAGCCGGTCTGCCGTGGCCGTGAAGCTGCGCATCTCGGCCACGGTGATGAAGGCTTCGAGCTGGCGCGGCGTGAAGTGGGGCAGGGACATGGCCATTCATTAGACCATCTTCACAATCCATAAGAAAGCATTGATTGTGGTGGGAGGGGTCGCTGCCGATACTTCGCGGCAAGCGCACAAAGTGCCACCAACGCGCCACCAACGCGCCAGCAACGAGACAAGCAGCAAGCCCGATGACCGCCGTCCCCACCGCAAGCACCCTGGACTCCCTGCGCGCAGCCTACGCAGGCCGCCTGTGGACCGAGCCTGCGGACACCGCCCCTTTCCTCACCGACTGGCGTGGCCAATGGACCGGTCCGGCGCTGGCGGTCGCCCAGCCGGCCAACACGGCCGAGGTGGCGCAATTGCTCGCCTGGTGCCATGCGCACGGCGTGCCCGTGGTGCCGCAGGGCGGCAACACCGGCCTTTCAGGCGGACCGGTGCCCGAGGCGGCAGGCCAGCGGCTGCC
>NZ_AKJX01000180.1 GCF_000276605.1 Acidovorax sp. CF316
CGGGCTCGCCGCCGCCCGCCGCCATCTTGCAGGCGATCGCCGCGATGGGCTTCGACGTGGACCATGTGTACGGCATCACCGAAGTCTCGGGCACACCCGTGAGCTGCGTCCAGCAACCGGGCTGGGCCACGGCGCCCGCTGCAGACCGCGCCCGCCTGCAGGCGCGCCAGGGCGTGCGCGCCGCCGCGCTGGAGCAACTGCGTGTGCTGCACCCCGATACGCTGCAACCTGTGCCGGCCGATGGCGTGACGGCCGGCGAGATCATGGTCCGCGGCAACACGGTGATGAAGGGCTACCTCAAGAACCCCGGCGCCACGGCCAAGGCCTTTGCCGGCGGCTGGTTCCACACCGGCGACATCGCGGTGCTGCACCCCGATGGCTATGTGCAGATCACCGACCGCTCCAAGGACGTGATCATCTCGGGCGGCGAGAACATCTCCTCGGTGGAGGTGGAAGACGTGCTGCACCGCCACCCTGCCGTGCTGCTGGCCGCCGTGGTGGCCCAGCCCGACGAGCGCTGGGGCGAGGTGCCCTGCGCCTTCGTGGAGCTCAAGCCCGAGGCCGTGGGCAGCGTGAGCGCCGAGGAACTGATCGACTTCTGCCGCACCCACCTGGCGCGCTTCAAGTGCCCGCGCCAGGTCGTCTTCGACTTGCTGCCGCGCACGGCCACGGGCAAGATCCAGAAGTTCCGCCTGCGCGAGATCGCGGGCAGCCGCGAGGCCATCACCAGGCTGGCGCAGGTTCAGGCAGAGCCCGCAGGCTGAGCGCTCAGCCTTCTCGTGCGATGGCCTGCAGCACCTGCAGGTCGATCACCTCGATGGAACCGTAGCCCAGGCGGATGGCGCCGCGGTCCTGCAGCTCCTGCAGCGCCCGGTTGGCCACCTGGCGCGACACGCCCGACAGGCGCCCCAGCTCCTCCTGCGACAGCGTGATGCGCCGCGCGGTGTTGGGGAACAGCGCGTCGTTGAACAGGCCCGACAGGCTGTAGGCCACCTGCGCCGTGGTGTCGCCCAGCCGGTCGGTCTGCACCTGCGCCACGTAGTGCGCCAGGCGCGCATTGAGCTGGCCGATGAGCCACAGCGCAAACGGATGGCTCTCGTGCAGCAGGCGCAGGAACTCGCTGCGCGGCAGCAGGGCCACCACGCTGTCGGTCAGCGCCGTCACGGCATAGGGCCGGGGCTCGTCCTTGAGCACCGATCCCTCGCCGAACCAGGCGCCCGAGGGCACGCCCGCGAAGGTGCTGGTGCGGCCTTCGGCGGTGATGTTGTCCAGCTTGAGCATGCCCTGCATCACCCCGGCCCAGTGCGCCGTGGGCGTGCCCTTCGAAAACACCGCGCCACCCGCGGGGTAGCTGCGCACCGTGGTCGCCTTGCGCACGCGCGCGGCCTCCTCGGCGGTGAGGCTGGGCATCCAGGGCGATTGGGCGAGGAAGAGGTCGAGGGGGTCTGCGGTCATGGTGGCCGTGGCGTCAAAGGTGGGCGCTCGGATTGTGGCGGCGATCACAGTGGACTCCAATAGGGCAAAGCCTGTGAGCCGCCTCCCAGTCATGCAGCTGCGGTTGCTGCGATCAGCTCCGGGCCGGCCGCTCCAGGTTCACGGTGCCGCGCGGGCCGCTGCGCACGTGGTTCAAGCCGGTGGTGCAGGAGGGGGCACCGCCCTGGGTGCCAGTGCCGGCAAAGGCGCGGGCGAAGGGATTGGTGAGGGCGCCGGCGGTGGCGCCATGGACTGCAGCATGGCCAGCGCCAGGGTTTCGTACAGCGGCCGCGCCAGCATGCGCGAGACCAGGCTGGCGAGCATGGCGGCGGCCATGAGGCTGAGCACCATGGCGTGCCCGTCGACCATTTCCATGACGATGATGAAGGCCGTGAGCGGCGCCTGCGTGACGGCGGCCAGGAAGGCGGCCATGCCCATGGCGATAAGTGCGGGCGCGATGTCGGGGCCCAGCAACAGCGACACGTTCTGCCCCACGCCCGCGCCGATGGACAGCGAGGGCGCGAAGATGCCGCCTGGCACGCCCAGCCAGGCCGACAGCCAGGTGGCAACGAACTTGAGCGTGACGTAGAACGCCGGCATGTCCGCCTCGCCGGCCAGCATGTGCTTGACCGCTTCGGAGCCGGCGCCGAAGGTCGCGCCGCCGGTGGCCAGGCCGATCACCGCCACCACCAGTGCGCCGACCGCCGCGAAGCGGATCGGAAAGCGCGCGCGCAGCTGGCAGGCGCGCTCCGAGGTGCCGGTGAGCGAGGCTGTCAGCAGTTTGGCGAACAGCCCGCCCAGCACGCCGCAGGCCAGCGCCACGCACAGGCCGGGCAGCAGTGCGTCCCAGCCCAGGTGGGGCACCTGGATGCGGCCGAAGTAGCTCAGGTTGCCGAACGCCGAGACACCCATCAGCCCGGCCAGCACGATGGCGGCGATGATGACGCCGCTGCTGCGCGATTCCATCTTGCGCGAGAGTTCTTCGATGGCGAACACCACGCCGGCCAGCGGCGCATTGAAGGCTGCCGCAATGCCCGCTGCCCCGCCGGCCACCAGCAAGGCATGGGCCGTGATGCCCGAGCGGTGGTCGAACCAGCGGCGCGCATGGTGCATGACGCCGGCCGCCACCTGCACTGAGGGGCCTTCGCGCCCGATGGACAGCCCCGCGAGGAAGCCCGCGCTGGCCAGCACGATCTTGGCGAACGACAGCCACAGCGAGACGAAGCGTCCGCGCCGCGCCGTCTCCAGGCTGGAATCTAGCGCCGAGATCACCTGCGGTATGCCCGAGCCCGCCGCACTCGGTGCCCAGCGCCGCGTGGCCCAGACCACGGCCGCGGTGACGGCCGGCATCCACAGCAGCACCGCCCAGCCACCTTGCCAGTGGTAGATGTGCAGGAACAGTTCGAACGCGGCATCGGCCAGCAGCGTGAAGGCCACCACGCACAGGCCGGCGGCGCAGGCGTAGGCGAGCACGATGGAGCGGTCCAGCCAGCGCCGACCGTCCCTCAGCTCCTGGCGCAGGTTATGAAAGAAATTGGGCTCATGGTTCATGCGGGGTGGGTGGCTTGAGGAGCGGCAGGGGGAGCATGGCCACGGCTGCATGCAAGAAGCCTACCAAGCCGAGCGGTCCGTATTTCGGAAACAAGGTACAACCCATGCGTTTCGTGCCGCTCGCGGTGCCAGAATGGGCCCATCACCAGAATATGGACGGAACCCCATGCACAGCCAGCGCAGTTTGCCGATCACCCTCCAGGCCGCGCTCTGCATTGCCGCCCTCGGGCTGGTGCAGGGATGCGCCACCCAGGCAGACGGCAGCGCCCGCGTGCAGGTCGTGTGCGCGGTGGACACCACGCCCACCGAGGCGGTGATGGATCTGCGCCAGCAGGGCGTGGTGCAGCAGAAGGTGGGCTTCAAGGACGACAGCGGGCCGCAGTCGCGCAGTTACACCGGGGCGGCGCTGTGGCCGCTGCTGCAGGCCTGCGCGTTGCAATCGGCTGCAGGCACGGATGCCCATGGGCAGCGGGCGGCGGCCCTGGGCCGCTATGTGCTGGCCAGCGGGGCCGAGGGCTACAACGCCGTGTTCTCGGTGGGTGAGTTGCACCCGGACTTTGGCAACAAGGGCAGCATCCTCGCCTATGCCGAGAGCGGGGCAGGGGGCGGCGAGCAGGCCGGGCCTGCCTCGTTGCGCATCACTGCGCCGGGGGACGTGCAGGGCAGCCGCTACGTGGCCGGCCTCACGCGGCTGGAGGTGCGCTCGTCCGGCTCGGTCGGCGCGGGCAGCGGTGCCGCCGTGTCGCAGGCCGTTCAGGTGCTGGGCGCGGTGGGCAACACCCTGCGCCTGGACGAGGCGGCGCTGCATGCGCTGCCGGCCGTCACGCACGAGGTGGGCGGGCGCCGCTACACCGGGGTGGACTTGTGGAGCCTGCTGCACACCTCGGCGGCGCTGCAGGCCGATGGCGACAGCGGCGCCAACCTGCAGGCCATGTACCTGGTGGCCACCGGGGCGGACGGCTACCAGGCCCTGGTGTCCCTGGCCGAGATGAGCCCCGATCTCGGTGGCAAGCGCGTGCTGATCGCCTACCGCATGGACGGGCAGCCGCTGGCACGCGGCCTGGCACGGCTGGTGGTGGTGGGTGATGGCAAGGCCGGCCGGTCGGTGTCTGCACTCGAAGCCATCGAGGTGTTCGCGGCAGCCCCAGCGGTGCCGTAGGCAGGTAGGGCTGGGGGCCACCCGTGCGGGTGGCGCGGCGCTGCGCCTGGCCGGGATGTTCCTTGGCGTCAGGCAGGCACCGCTCGGATGAGACTCCGCAAAAAAACAGGGGTGTTGTCGCATGACAAAGGGTTTTCCCTATGGTTTGCGAAAATGTTAACGTTAACATTCATCCATTGCAACCTTTTGGCGCGGTTTGAAGCGAGATCCTGCTTGGCTTCCATGCTGCCCAAGCCGGCCTGCAAGTTCGTTGGGCCTTGCATGAATCCCGTGAAACAGGGCGCTGCAGGCCACTTGTACGACCTGTGTACGACCTGTTGAAACCCTGACCACCCACCAGCCCCGCTACCACCATGAACCCGCAAGACCTCAAATCCATCATGGGCTCCGGCCTGCTGTCCTTCCCCGTCACGGACTTCGATGCCCAGGGCAATTTCAATCCCAAGGGCTACGCCGCACGCCTCGAATGGCTGGCCCCCTATGGCGCCAGCGCCCTGTTCGCCGCCGGCGGCACGGGTGAGTACTTCTCGCTGTCGGGCCCCGAGTACGGCGAGGTCGTGAAGACCGCCGTGGATACCTGCCGCGGCAAGGTGCCCATCATTGCCGGCGCCGGCGGCCCCACGCGCACCGCCATCGCCCACGCCCAGGAG
>NZ_AKJX01000181.1 GCF_000276605.1 Acidovorax sp. CF316
GGGGGGGGAGCCGCTGGCCGTGATGGCAATGGTGGTTGCGCCATTCTTGCGCGCGATATCGGCCGCATCCATCAGGTCGCGCGTGCGCCCCGAGTTGGAGACGATCACCAGGCAGTCGCCCGGGCCGAGCAGGGTGGCGCTCATCACCTGCATGTGGCCATCGCTGGTGGCGATGGAGGTCACGCCCAGGCGGAAGAACTTGTGCTGCGCGTCCTGTGCCACGATGCCCGAGTTGCCCACGCCATAGAACTCGATGCGCCGCCCGGTCTTCCAGGTGGCGGCAATGGCTTCGGCCGCACGCTCCAGCGCCACGGTGCTCGCGGCATTGCGGTACTGCAAAAAGGCGGCCACCGCGTTGTCCACCACCTTCACCAGCACGTCGCCGGTCTTGTCGTCCGCATCCACGCTGCGGTGGATGAAGGGCACGCCTTCGCTCACGCTGCCTGCGAGCTTGAGCTTGAAGTCGGCCAGCCCGTCATAGCCCATGCTGCGGCAAAACCGCACCACGGTGGGCTTGCTCACATGGGCGCGTTCGGCCAGCTCGCGCACGGGCAGGCGCGCAAAGCTGCGCGGGTCAGCCAGCACGAGCTTGCCCACGCGCTGCTCTGCAGGGGCGAGGGACGACAGGGAGGCGGTGATGCGGTCAAGCACGCTGGCAGGTCCTCGGGGGCACCATGTTCATGGCTGGTTGGAATGGTTGCGATCAATGGTAACTGGGTTTCATCGATTGGGGGGAGCGCATGAAACCCTGATGCCACCCGGGCGGCGGTACACGGGTGTGAGCGCCTGCCTTCGTGTAATCCCGCTGGTCGCCTCGAAGGGGCCACCGTAGGATGTTTGTCATTAAACTGTCACTAAACAAACAATTACAGAAAGAGACTCCATGCAGAAATTCCTTGCGGGCACTGCGTTGGCGCTGGCGGCTTCCGGCGCCCTGGCACAGGGCCAGGTCAACATCATCTGCTCCGTGCAGGCCGAGTGGTGCAACCTGATGTCCACCGTCTATGCCAAGACCACCGGCACCAAGGTCAACATGACGGCCAAGGGCTCGGGCGAGGCATTGGCCCAGCTCAATGCCGAGAAGGCCAACCCCAAGACCGACATCTGGTTCGGCGGCACGGGCGACCCGCATCTGCAGGCGGCTGAGCAGGGCCTGACGCTCGAGTACAAGTCCCAACAGCTCACGCAGCTGTACCCCTGGGCGCAAAAACAGGCGTCCGACTCCAAGTACCGCACCGTGGGTGTCTACCTGGGCCCGCTGGGCTTTGGCTACAACAAGGAACTGCTGGCCAAGCGCAAGCTCAATCCGCCCCAGTCCTGGGCCGACCTGCTCAAGCCCGAGTTCAAGGGCGAGGTGCAGATGGCCAACCCCGCTTCGAGCGGAACGGCCTACACCATGATCGCCACACTGGTACAGATCATGGGCGAGGAGAAGGCCTTCGACTACCTCAAGGCGCTGCATCCCAACATCAGCGCCTACACCCGCTCCGGCACGGCACCGGTCAAGGCGGCCGCGCGCGGCGAGACCACGGTGTCGGTGAGCTTCGTGCACGACGTGACCACCGAGGCCGTCAACGGCTTTCCCGTGGGCTCGACCACGCCGTCCGAAGGCACGGGCGCCGAGGTGGGTTCGATGAGCATCGTCAAGAATGGCCCCAACACCGAGGCGGCCAAGAAGTTCTATGAGTGGGCGCTCACGCCTGGCGGCCAGCAGTTCGGCCTGGCGGCCAAGCAGTTCCAGTTGCCCAGCAACACCCAGGTGCCCCGGGATCCCCGCATGACGGACCCGGCCAAGATGAAGCTCATCAACTACGACTACGCCAAGTACGGCGCGAGCGCCGAGCGCCGCCGCCTGATCGCGCGCTGGGAAAAAGACGTCCAGAACGCCGGGCGCTGATGTCGGCGCACGCATTGCAGGCGCCACTGGCCGGCAGGCCGGCGGTCAACCAGTCGCTGTGGGTGTGGCTGGCACTGGGCCTGGCGGGCTACGTGGCGCTGCCCTGGTATGCCCAGCAGGATGCCAATGGCCTCACCGTGCTGGGCCAGGTCTTCAGCCAGGCGCAGACGGGCAGCGGGCTCATGCAGGCCGCTGCCTTCGGGCGGCCCTGGTTGTGGCTGGCGCTGCTGGGCCTGGCGATCGCCAGCGTGGGCGCGCTGCTGCCCGCCGGGCGCAGGCAGGGCGGCTGGCTGGTGCTGGGCGGTGGCCTGGGCCTGGCGTCCCTGCTGGTCAGCGGCTTTGCCATCGGTGCAAGCGGCTGGGCCTTCGACTGGCTCAATACCAGCTTCGGCGAGCTGGCCATGCGCCAGCCCGGCGTGGGCTGGGGCGGCTTCGTGGTGCTCACGGCCCTGCTGGTGCTGGCGTCGTTCGGCGTGGCGCGGCGCGGTTACTTCAAGGGCGACCTGTTCGTGGCGGCGGCCGTGCTTGGCATGGGCAGCCTGCTGGCGCTGTTCATCGTGTTCCCGGTGCTCAAGGCGCTCAGCGGCGCCTTCTTCCTGGAAGACGGGCCGTTCTCATTGGCCGTGATGTGGGAGCGCGTGGCGCATGAGCGCAACTTCGGCCTGGCCTGCCTGGCCGGCGGCCAGCGCTGCGGCGTGGCCTGGAACACGCTGTTCCTGGGCCTCATGACGGCGGCCAGCACCACCTTGCTCGGCACCTTCATGGCGCTGATGGCCGAGCGCGCCTCGCGCCGCTACGCGCGGCCGCTGAACATCGTGGCGCTGCTGCCCATCATCACGCCGCCCTTCGTCGTGGGCCTGGGGCTGATCCTGCTGTTCGGCCGCGCAGGCGTGTTCAACCAGCTCCTCGAATACGCCTTCGGCATCACGCCCTCGCGCTGGTTCTACGGCTGGCTCGGCGTGTGGGTGGCGCAGACCTTCGCCTTCACGCCCATTGCCTTCATGATCATGCGCGGCGTGGTGCAGGGCGTGGCACCCAGCCTCGAAGAGGCGGCCCAGACCCTGCGCGCCAGCCCGCACCAGACCTTCATGACGGTGACCCTGCCGCTGCTCAAGCCCGGTCTGGCCAATGCCTTCCTGGTGGGCTTCATCGAGAGCATGGCCGACTTCGGCAACCCCATCGTGGTCGGCGGCCAGTTCTCGGTGCTGTCCACCGAGATCTTCTTCGCCATCGTCGGCGCGCAGTACGACCAGGGGCGTGCGGCCTCGCTGGCGTGGATCCTCACGCTGTTCGCGCTGGCGGTGTTCGCCATCCAGCGCGCGCTGCTCGGGCGGCAGAACTTCACCACCGTCTCGGGCAAGGGCGATGCAGGCATCGCCATGCCGCTGCCCACGGGCGTGCGCCGCGTGGTGCATTCGGTGGCGCTGCCGTGGATGGCCTTCACGCTCATCGTCTACCTGTTCGCGCTGGCTGGCGGCTTTGTGCAGACCTGGGGGCGCGACTACACCATCACGCTCAACCACTTTCGCACCGCGTTCAACATGGAGTGGGGCGAGTTCGGTGTGGTGTGGGCCGGCACGGCCTGGAACTCGTTCTTCACCACCATCAAGCTGGCTGCCCTGTCGGCGCCGCTCACGGCGGCGCTGGGCATCGGCATTGCCTGGCTGCTGGCGCGCACCGAGTTCAAGGGACAGGGGGCTTTCGAGTTCTCGGCCCTGCTGGCTTTCGCCATCCCGGGCACGGTGCTGGGGGTGAGCTACATCCTGGCCTTCAATGTGCCGCCGTTCGAGCTCACGGGCACGGCGCTGATCATCGTGCTGTGCTTCATGTTCCGCAACCTGCCGGTGGGCGTGCGCGCCGGCACGGCGGCGTTCAAGCAGCTCGACCGCTCGCTCGACGAGGCCTCGCTGATGCTGCGTGCCGGCAGCGTGCAGACCCTGCGCCACGTGGTGCTGCCATTGCTCAAGCCGGCCCTGGTGGCTGCGCTGGTCTACAGCTTCGTGCGTGCCATCACGACCGTGAGCGCGGTGATCTTCCTGGTCACTGCCGAGAACGAGCTGGCCACCACCTACATCATCGGCCGCGTGGGCAACGGCGACTACGGCGTGGCCCTGGCCTACTGCACGGTGCTGATCGTGCTGATGTCGCTGGCCATCGCGCTGATCCAGTGGCTGGTGGGCGAGCGCAAGCTGGGCCGGCGCGCGGGCGCTGCCGCCATGCCCGCCCCCCACTGAACCCATGCTGAATGCTGAGAGAAATGACACCATGAACAACAGCGGCGCGGGTATCGTGTTTCGCAACATCACCAAGCGCTACGGGGCCGATGCCTCGGCGGCGCTGGTGGTCAGGGGCATCAGCTTCGAGGTGCCGCGCGGCACGTTGACCACCATCCTGGGCCCCTCGGGCTGTGGCAAGACCACCACCCTGCGCATGATCGCCGGTCTCGAATCGCCCACATCGGGAGAGATCTTCATCGGCGGCCGGGACGTCACCACGCTGGGCCCGGCCCAGCGCAACGTGAGCATGATGTTCCAGAGCTATGCGCTGTTCCCGCACATGAACGTGGTAGAGAACGTCTCTTACGGCCTGCGCATGTCCGGCCTGGCCAAGGAGGTGGCGCGCAGCAAGGCCGTCGATGCGCTGCGCGGCGTGGGGCTGGTGGGCTATGACGATCGCCTGCCCAGCGAACTCTCGGGTGGCCAGCAGCAGCGCGTGGCGCTGGCTCGCGCCCTGGTGCTGGAGCCCGAGGTGCTGCTGTTCGATGAACCGCTGTCCAACCTCGATGCGCGGCTGCGCCGCGAGATGCGCGAGGAGATCCGCGCGCTGCAGCAGCGCCTGTCGCTCACGGTGGCCTACGTCACGCACGACCAGGCCGAGGCCATGGCCGTGAGCGACCAGATCATCGTCATGGACCAGGGCCTGATCGCGCAGAGCGGCACCGCCCAGGCGCTGTACGAAGCGCCGCGCACCGAGTTTGTCGCGGGCTTCATGGGCGAGGCCATGCTGTTCCCCGGCACCGCGCTGGCCGATGGCTCGGTGCAGCTCGGCCCGCTGGTGATACGCCCGCGCACCGCGGCCGCGCCGGGCCCGGTGAAGGTGGCGGTGCGCCCCGAGGCCTGGAGCATCCAGCGTGCCGGCGAAGGCCTGCTGCCCGCCACGCTGCGCAAGCGTGCCTACCTGGGCGCCGTGTACGAATACACCTTCGAGACGGCGCTGGGCAGCATCTTTGTCGTCTCCTCCGACCTGGGCGATGTGCTGGCCGTCGGCGATGCGGTGCAGCTCGCCCTGGGCGTGCACGGCGTATCGGTGGTTGGTAGTACAGGCCCCTGACGCGGCGATCGGGAATAATGGGGGCATGAACCAACTCGACGCCCTCAAACAGTTCACCACCGTGGTTGCCGATACCGGCGACTTCAAGCAGCTGGCCCAGTTCCAGCCCCAGGACGCGACGACCAACCCGTCGCTGATCCTCAAGGCCGTGCAAAAGCCCGAGTACGCACCGCTGCTCACGGACACGGTGAACCAGTTCCGTGGCCGGCCCATGGACGAGATCATCGACCGCCTGATCGTGCGCTTCGGCCGCGAGATCCTGGACACGATCCCGGGCCGTGTCTCCACCGAGGTGGATGCGCGCCTGAGCTTCGATACAGAGGCCACGATCACGCGCGGCGAGCGCATCATCGAGCTGTACCAGGCCGAGGGCATCCACATCGACCGCGTGCTGATCAAGGTCGCCGCCACCTGGGAAGGCATCCAGGCGGCCGAAAAGCTCGAGCAGCGCGGCATCCACACCAACCTCACCCTGCTGTTCTCGTTCTGCCAGGCCGTGGCCTGCGGCCAGGCCAAGGTGCAGCTGATCTCGCCCTTCGTGGGCCGCATCTACGACTGGTACAAGAAGCAGGCCGGCGCCCAGTGGGATGAGGCCGCGCGCTCGGGTGCGAACGACCCTGGCGTGCAGTCCGTGGCGCAGATCTACAACCACTACAAGCACTTCGGCATCGCCACCGAGGTCATGGGCGCGAGCTTTCGCAACACCGGCCAGATCACCGCGCTGGCCGGCTGCGACCTGCTCACCATCGCCCCCGACCTGCTGGCCCAGCTGGCCGCCAGCGACGCCCCGCTGGCCCCGGCGCTCGATGCGGCGGCCGCCAAGACCCTGGATCTGCCGGTCGTGAACTACGACGAGGCGGGCTTCCGCTATGCGCTCAACGAAGACGCCATGGCCACCGAGAAGCTGGCCGAGGGCATCCGCGGTTTTGCGGTGGATGCCGTGAAGCTGGAGAAGCTGATCCTCGCGGCCTGACTCCGCAGGGCGCCACGCGCCCTGCGGACGGACGAACTCAACCCCGTCAGGCCCGCAGCGGTGCCGCGCTGAGCGGCACCTTCAGGCCCACCCGCAGGCCATGCGGGACCACGGGCTCGGCGAAGGTCTGGCCTGCGTGCTGGAGTGCGATTTCCTCGACGATGGACAGACCCAGGCCGCAGCCGCCGGGCTTGTCCGAGCCGCGCCAGAAACGCGCGAACAGGTCACGCAGGTGGGCCGGCTCCACGCCCGGGCCATCGTCTTCCACGGCCAGGGTGGCCAGGCCGGCACCCGCAATGTCCACCCGCACCGTCACCGTGGCGCCATGGCCTGCGTAGTGCAGGGCGTTGTCGATGAGGTTGTTGAGCGCCTCGCGCAGCAGCAACGGGTGGCCTTGCACGGCCAGTTGTTCCTCGCCCTCGTAGCCCAGGTCCACGCCGCTGGCCACGGCACGTGCAGCCCAGTCGCGGGCCACCTCGCGCGCCAGGGCAGGCAGGTCCAGGGTCTGCATGGCCACGCTGCTTTCCGAGCGCGCCAGCTGCAGCAGCTGGTGCACCAGGTGGGCACTGCGCCGCGCAGCCGACAGCACCTTGTGCAGCCTCTCTTGCACAGCCGGCTCGCGGCTCTCGTGCAGTGCCAGTTCGGTCTGGCCGATCAGGCCCGCGAGCGGCGTGCGCAACTGGTGGGCGGCATCGTTGAGGAAACGCTTTTCCTTTTGCTGGCCGCGCGCCACGGCCTCCAGCAAGGCGTTGATGGTGCTGGCCAGCGAGTGCACCTCCTGCGGCGCCGAGGTCAGTTCGATGGGCGGCAAGGGGTCGGCCGTGTTGCGCTTGCGGGCACCGGCCTTTTCGATCTGCGCCTCCAGGCGCTTCAGGGGCTGCAGGCCGCGCAGCACGCCGGCATACACCACGGCGCTCAGTGCCAGCCCCATCAGGCCCATGGGCAGCAGCATCTGCTCGAGCAGCTCCTGCGCGATGCGCTCGCGCACCGTGAGGCTTTGCGCCACCTGCACGCGCAGGCGCTGGCGCGTCTGCGGCGTGCCGTAATCCACGTCGAGCAGGGCCACGCGCACCGGACGGTCGTCCACCCGCGCCTGGTACAGGAACGGGTCGCCCACCGCCACGTCCACCGGCGGCGGCGGTGGCAACTGTGCATTACCCAGCAGGAAACGGCCCGGCGGCGATGACACCATGTAGGTGATGCGATCCGCCGGGTCCTGCTCCAGGATGTCCTGCGCGGCCTTCGGAAAGTCGACCAGCAGCCCATCGCCGATAGGCTTGATCTGGCGCGCCAGCGCGCGCACCGACTGGGTCAGCGTCTGGTCGATGCCCTTCTCGCCGTTCTGCAGCGCAATGCGCCAGGCCAGGAAGCCGCCCGACAGCCACAGCACGAGCTGGGGCAGCAGCAGCCACAGCAACAGCTTGCGTTGCAGGGAAACACCGGGAATGGGGCGCATGGACGCGGTCTACTCGGCAGGCCTGGCCAGCATGTAGCCCAGCCCGCGGATGTTGCGGATCACCAGGTTCGAGGCGTCGAGCTTCCTGCGCAGGCGGTGCACGTAGACCTCCAGCGCATTCGAGTTGAGTGGTGCGGCCGCCGCCTGCCCAGGCTCGGGCGGGCCGGCACGCCAGGCGGCAAGCACGTCGTCGCGTGTGACCACTTCGCCGCAGCGGTTCACCAGCAATTCCAGCAGCTCCCATTCGCGCTGCGTGAGCTCCAGCGGCTCACCGCCGAGCACGGCGCTGCGCTGGCCATGGTCGATCTGCAGGCTGCCGATGGCGGTGCTGGGGCCGCCAGAGGCGCTGCTGGCCTGCGTGAATGCGGGCTGTCGCGCGCGCCGCAGCATGGCCTGCAGGCGGGCCTGCAGCTCCTGCATGTTGAAGGGCTTGGTGATGTAGTCGTCGGCCCCGGCATTCAGCCCGTGGATGCGGTCATCGATGCCGTCGCGCGCGGTGAGAATCAACACCGGCAGGCCGGCAATGTGGGTGCGCGCCCAGGTCAGCAGCTCCATGCCGTCGGCACCGGGCAGGCCCAGGTCGAGGATGATGCCGTCCACCGCCTGGCTTTGCAGCACGGCGGTGGCCTCGGCCACGCTGCAGGCCGTGCACACGTTGAAATCCAGTTGCTGGAGCTGGCCCGTCAAGGCGTCCAGCAGCAAGGCATCGTCTTCGACTATCAATAGGGTGGCCATGGATAGAGGATAGCAAAGGGTCCTTCGCGCAGGCGCGGGGGAGTGTTCACAGCAGGGAAAGCACCGAGGCGCAGGCGGCGTCGTAATTCGATAACAGTGGAATTCCATTGGCGTGTAACGCACACCCCGGGAAAGCCCTGATATGTTCATTAATTATTGTAATTAAAGTACCGACTGCGCTGACCGGCATGGGTCAGCCGGCGCACAAACGGACTCACACAAACGAGGAGACATGGGTATGTGGAAGTTGACAAAAGTCGCCGCCGTCGCGGCGGTTCTGGCGGCATCGGCGACCGCCGGTGCAGGGGAAGTGGAGGTTCTGCACTACTGGACTTCGGGCGGCGAAGCCAAGTCGGTGGCCGAGCTCAAGAAGATCATGCAGGGCAAGGGCCATACCTGGCGTGACTTCGCCGTGGCCGGCGGTGGTGGCGACAGCGCCATGACCGTGCTCAAGAGCCGCGTGATCTCGGGCAACCCGCCATCGGCCGCCCAGACCAAGGGCCCGGCCATCCAGGAGTGGGCCTCCGAAGGCGTGCTGGCCAACATGGATGCGCTGGCCAAGGCCGAGAAGTGGGACGAGCTGCTGCCCAAGGTGGTCGCCGACATCATGAAGTACAAGGGCGCCTACGTGGCCGCCCCCGTCAACGTGCACCGCGTCAACTGGATGTGGGGCAGCTCCGAGGCCCTGAAGAAGGCCGGCGTGACCGCCATGCCCAAGACCTGGGACGAGTTCTTCGCCGCAGCCGACAAGCTCAAGGCCGCAGGCCTGGTGCCCGTGGCCCACGGCGGCCAGAACTGGCAGGACTTCACCACCTTCGAATCGGTGGTGCTCGGCGTCGGCGGCCCCAAGTTCTACCAGGATGCCCTGGTCAAGCTCGACGACAAGGCCCTCAACAGCGACACCATGAAGAAGTCGCTCGAGACCTTCCGCCGCATCAAGTCCTATACCGACTCCGGCGCACCGGGCCGTGATTGGAACCTGGCCACGGCCATGCTGATCCAGGGCAAGGCGGGCTTCCAGCTCATGGGTGACTGGGCCAAGGGCGAGTTCCTGGCCGCCAACAAGGCGCCGGGCAAGGACTTCCTGTGCGCCGCAGCGCCGGGCACGACCACGTCCTACACCTTCAACGTGGACTCGTTCATCCTGTTCAAGCTCAAGGACGCAGCTGCCCAAAAGGCGCAGAGCGACCTGGCCAGCTCCATCATGAGCCCCGAGTTCCAGGAAGTGTTCAACCTGAACAAGGGCTCCATCCCGGTGCGCGCCGGCCAGAAGATGGACAAGTTCGACGACTGTGCCAAGGCCTCCGCCAAGGACTTCGTCGACACCGCCAAGAGCGCCAGCCTGCTGCCCAGCGTGGCCCACGGCATGGCCATCGCACCCGCCACGGAAGGTGCCATCAAGGACGCCGTCAGCCAGTTCTGGAATGACGACAAGGTGAGCGTCGCCGACGCCATGAAGAAGATCGCGACCGCCGCGAAGACCAAGTAAACCAACACTGAGGGATCCCATCATGATGAAAAGAAACCGCCTCACGGCGGTGGCTTTGGCCGCCGCATGCGCGATGAGTAGCGCCATGGCAATGGATGTTGCCGGCTTCGAGTTCAACGGTTACTCGCGGGGTGGCCCGGTGTTCAACCACTCCGACGGCGTCAAGGGCAACCTGTCGCTCGGCGGCGAGCTGCAGAAGTACCGCCTGGGCAACGAAGGCGACAACGGCATCGAAGTCAACTTCGCCCGCAGTTTCGAGGCCGGTGGCGTCAAGTGGAAGGTGAACTACATGCCCGCCAAGTGGGGCAGTGGTGACATCAGCACCGAGCAGGCCTATGTGGAAATGAGCGGCCTGTCGTTCTCGCCCGAAGCCAAGTTCTGGGTCGGCCAGCGCCGCCTGCGTATCCAGGACGTGCACATCGTCGACTACTTCCTGCTGAACTACGGCGACAACGTCGGTGCCGGCGTGACCGACGTGCCGATCGGCGGCATGAAGCTCGGCGTGGGCGTGTTCTCGGGCGACAAGTTCGACGGCAACCTGCCCAACGACGTCAAGGCACACCGCCTGAACGTCGACCTGTCCGAGATCAACACCAACCCCAACGGCAAGCTGCGCGTGCTGCTGACCGCGGTGGGCGGCAAGAACCAGGTCAACGGCGGCTCGGGTTCGGGCATCTCGCTGATGCACACCCAGAAGGACTTCCTGCTGTCCGGCGTGAGCAACACCCTGTACCTGCAGGGCTCGCGCGGCCATGCCCGCATCGACGGTGAGTTCGAAGCCATCGACGGCACCCGTCCTGGCCGCCGCTCCACGCGCATCGCCGACTCCATCAACTGGCAAAGCGGCCCCTTCGGCGGGCAGGCCCTGATTGGCTACCAGACCAACAAGACCGACCTGACGAATGTGGAGACCAAGGACTTCTCGCTGGGTGGACGCGGTTCGTACGCCCTCTCGAAGAACTTCAAGGCCCTGGCCGAAGTGTCGACCACCACGCGCAAGGGCACGGGTCCTGACCAGCGCCTGAGCAAGGTGACGCTGGCCGGCGCCCTGGCCATGAACGAAGACTTCTGGTCGCGCCCCGAGCTGCGCCTGTACGTGACCAAGGCCAACTGGAACCAGGCGGCGGCGGTTGCGAATGCCGCGACCTTCGGTGCCAACGGCAAGACCTCGCGCACGCTGGTGGGTGTGCAGTACGAGATCTGGTGGTAAGAGGGAGTGAGTGTGAGAGCGAGTTAAGTCAGAGGTGACTTTGTTCTTGGGGGGCACTCCCTGTGTGCCCCCCTTTTTTCCTTGTTGTTTTTCCTGTTGACGTGATGATGGACGGCGTGGCCGTCGCCCATGTCCCAGCCTGCGTATGCACCCGATGCTTCTTTTGCAATGACGACCAAGAACTCCTTTGAATCCTGGCTGCCCAAGCTGGTCGTCGCGCCAGCCTTCGTGCTGGGCTTTGCCTTCATTTACGGCCTGATGGTGTGGAACGGCGTGCTGAGCCTCTCCGCATCGCGCATGCTGCCCAACTACGAATGGGTGGGCCTGGCGCAGTACGAACGCCTGTGGGAGATGGACCGCTGGTGGGTGGCCCTCAAGAACCTGGGCATCTTCGGCGTGGGCTACGTGGGCGGCTCACTGGCCATCGGTGTGGCGCTGGCCGTGCTGCTGGACCAGAAGATCCGCGCCGAGGGCGCGCTGCGCACGATCTACCTGTACCCCATGGCGCTGTCGTTCGTGGTCACCGGCACGGCCTGGAAGTGGCTGCTCAACCCGGGCCTGGGCATCGAGAAGATGGTGCGCGACTGGGGCTTTCCCAATTTCGAATTCGGCTGGCTGGTGGACACCGAGATGGCCATCTATTGCGTGGTGATCGCCGGCATCTGGCAGAGCGCGGGCTTTGCGATGGCGCTGTTCCTCGCCGGCCTGCGCGGCATCGACGACAGCATCATCAAGGCTGCCCAGGTCGATGGTGCCTCGCTGCCGCGCATCTACTGGCGCATCGTGCTGCCAGCGCTGCGCCCCGTGTTCTTTTCCACGCTGATGGTGCTGTCGCACCTGGCGATCAAGAGCTTCGACCTGGTGATGGCGCTCACGGCCGGCGGGCCCGGCTATGCCACCGACGTGCCCGCAACGTTCATGTACACCATGTCGTTCTCGCGCGGCCAGATCGGCCTGGGCGCGGCCAGCGCCACCATGATGCTGGCCACCGTGGCCGCCCTGGTCATTCCCTACCTGTACAGCGAATTGCGCAGCAAACCCCATGACCGCTAAGCCTTCCTTGTTTCCTTCCGTGGGCCGCCTGCTGGTCTATGCGGTGCTGGCCCTGGCCACCGCCTTCTTTTTGCTGCCGCTGTACGCGATGCTGGTCACCTCGTTCAAGGATGCCGAGGAGATCCGCAGCAGCGCGCTGCTGGCCCTGCCCGCCTCGCTGAACCTGTCTTCCTGGAGCACCGCCTGGTCCAGCGCCTGCACGGGTGTGGACTGCAACGGCCTGCGCCCCTTCTTCTGGAACTCGGTGGCCATGGCCGTGCCGGCCGTGCTGGTCTCCACGGTGTGGGGTGCGCTCAACGGCTACGTGCTCAGCCTGTGGAAGTTCCGCGGCAGCGACGCGCTGTTCGGCATGCTGCTGTTCGGCGTGTTCATGCCCTTCCAGGTGGTGCTGCTGCCCATGAGCCAGGTGCTCGGCTGGCTCGGGCTGTCGAGCTCGATCACGGGCCTGGTGCTGGTGCACTGCCTGGCGGGCCTGGCCGGCACCACGCTGTTCTTTCGCAACTACTACGCGGCGATACCGAAGGAGCTGGTGAACGCCGCGCGCATGGACGGCGCGAGCTTCTTCCAGATCTTCTGGCGCATCGTGCTGCCGCTGTCCACGCCCATCATCATGGTCACGCTGATCTGGCAGTTCACCAACATCTGGAACGATTTCCTGTTCGGCGTGGTGTTCTCGGGCACCGACTCCAAGCCGGTGACGGTGGGCCTGAACAACCTGGCCAACACCAGTTCCAGCGTCAAGGCCTACAACGTGGACATGGCGGCCGCCATCATCGCGGGCCTGCCGACCATGGTGATCTATGTGCTGGCGGGCAAATTTTTCGTGCGCGGGCTGACGGCCGGTGCGGTCAAGGGTTAAAGAGGTTAAGCAATCATGGCGTCTTCATTGGATATCGCGGGCATCAACAAGCGTTTCGGCAAGGGCGACAAGAGTGTCGAGGTGCTGCGCAAGATCGACATCCAGGTCGCTCCGGGCGAGTTCCTGATCCTGGTGGGCCCCTCGGGCTGCGGCAAGTCCACGCTGCTCAACATCATCGCGGGGCTCGACGAACCGACCGAGGGCGAGATCCGCATCGCCGGCAAGAACGTGGTGGGCATGCCTCCGCGCGACCGCGACATCGCCATGGTGTTCCAGAGCTATGCGCTGTACCCCACGCTCAGCGTGGCAGACAACATCGGCTTTGCGCTGGAAATGCGCAAGATGCCCAAGCCCGAGCGGCAAAAGCGCATCGACGAAGTGGCTGCCATGCTGCAGATCAGCCACCTGCTGGACCGCCGGCCCAGCCAGCTGTCGGGCGGCCAGCGCCAGCGCGTGGCCATGGGCCGGGCCCTGGCGCGCCAGCCGCAGCTGTTCCTGTTCGACGAGCCCCTGTCCAACCTGGACGCCAAGCTGCGCGTGGAGATGCGTGCCGAGATCAAGCGCCTGCACCAGGCCAGCGGCATCACCAGCGTGTACGTGACGCACGACCAGGTCGAGGCCATGACCCTGGGCTCGCGCATCGCCGTGATGAAGGGCGGCGTGGTGCAGCAACTGGGCACACCCGACGAGATCTACAACCACCCGTCCAACACCTATGTGGCGACCTTCATCGGCTCGCCCACCATGAATCTGCTGCGCGGCACGCAGGCGGCGGGGCAGTTCGCGGTGCAGGGTGTGTCGCTGGACCTGGCCGCGCCGCAGGCCGCGCCCGAGGTGATGCTGGGTGTGCGCCCCGAGCACCTGGTGCTGCAGGACGCCTCGCCCTGGCGCGGCGAGGTCAGCGTGGTCGAGCCCACTGGCCCGGACACCTATGTGATGGTCGATACCGCCGCCGGCAGCATGACGCTGCGCACCGATGCCCAGACCCGCGTGAAGCCCGGTGACCGCGTGGGCCTGGCTGTGGCCCCGGCGCATGCCCACTGGTTCGACACCGGTACGGAACAGCGCATCGCGTGACGGCCAGGCCAAAGGACAGGGCCTGCGCTCGCAGTGCCCTCCCTTCGGCCTTGGTACATGGGGACTTTGACCCGCCCGCTTGCGGTGTTCTGGGGTAAAAACAGGTCTTGCACCGGTCCTGCCGTCCATCCGCCACTCTTTTTTGGGGTGACGCGTCTGCTGTGTTCCAGTGGATGCATTGCCTCCCATGCCCATGCCCGCAACACGCCTTCTCGCCGACATCGGCGGCACCAACATCCGCCTGGCCTGGCAGAACCCCGGCGACGACACCCTGCACGACACGCGCGTGCTGCAGTGCGCCCAGTACCCCACGGTGGACGATGCCATCCGCACCTACCTGGCCGAGGTGGGCATTGCTGCGCCGCAGGAGGCAGCCTTCGGCATCGCCAACCCGGTCACGGGCGATGCCATCCGCATGACCAACCACAGCTGGAGCTTTTCGCAGAAGGCGGTGCGCGAGGCCTTCGGCTTTGCGCGGCTGGTGGTCATCAACGACTTCACCGCCCTGGCCCTGGCGCTGCCCCTGCTCACGCCCGACCTGCTGCGCCAGGTGGGCGGCGGCCAGGCCGTGCCGGGTGAGGCCATCGGCCTCGTGGGGGCCGGCACCGGCCTTGGTGTCTCGGGCCTGGTGTTCCCGCCCCACTCGCCGGCCGGCGTGCCGCTGTCGGGCGAGGGCGGCCACGTCACGCTGGCCGCGCAGACCCAGCACGAATTCGACGTGTTGCAGGTTCTGCAGCAGCGCTATGGCCATGTGTCCGCCGAGCGCGCCGTCTCGGGCTCGGGCCTGGTGGACCTGTACCACGCGGTGCGCACCGTGGCCCGGGCGGGTGGCACCGAGGTGAACTCGGCCGCCCAGGTGACCGAGGCCGCGCTGCAGGCCAAGGACCCGCTGGCGCTGCAGGCGCTGGACCTGTTCTGCGGCTTCCTGGGCAATGTGGCGGGCAACCTTGCGCTCACGCTGGGCGCGCGCGGCGGGATGTACATCGGCGGCGGCATGGTGCCGCGCCTGGGCGAGTGGTTCGACCAGTCGTCCTTTCGCCAGCGCTTCGAGGGCAAGGGGCGTTTTGCGCCCTACCTCGCTTCCATTCCCTGCTGGATCATCGATCCGAGCGCCACCCCGGCGCTCTATGGCGCCTCGCGCGCGCTCGACATCGCGGGCGGTTGAACATGGCCGGTGCGCCATCCTTGCCGCTTGCGGGCGTGCACCATGTGGCCCTCATCGGGTCGGACTATGCGCGCTCCAAGCGTTTCTACACCGAGGTGCTGGGCCTTGCCGTGGTGAACGAGACCTACCGCGCCGAGCGCCAGTCGTACAAGCTCGACCTCGCGCTGCCCGATGGCACACAGGTCGAGCTCTTCTCCTTTCCCGAGGCGCCGCCGCGGCCCTCCTACCCCGAGGCCTGCGGCCTGCGCCATCTGGCGCTGCGCGTGGCCGATCTGCCTGCAAGCCTGCAAGCCCTCGCGGCCCACGGCGTTGCGGCCGAACCGGTGCGCATGGATCCCTTCACGGGCTGTCCTTTCACCTTCATCGCCGACCCGGACGGGCTGCCCATCGAACTCGTGGGGCCAGCGCCGGCATAGCCGCTTTCCTACGTCCAGCGCCATGCCGCCCAGGGTGTCCTGCGCGGCATTTTTCTTGTGCGCATTGTTCTCAAAACTGGAACAGACAGTTTGCGACTGGGTAGTTTTTCTCTGAACACGTGAGGCGTACAGTTCAACCCATCGATGAGCCGAACCCGCAAGGCGACTCACCGAACCCGGTTCGAAGTTGTTTTTGTTCCGGTTTTTTTGAGACGCTTTTTCACTTTAAGGATTTTCATCATGAACACGACCGCACGCTTCCTGTCCATCGCCGCTGTTGCCGCTTTCGCTTCCTTCGGTGCTTACGCCGACGAAGCCGATGCTTCGCAATTCGCCACCAAGTTCGAAACCAACCGCACCCGCGCCGAAGTGGCCGCTGAAGCCGCCACCGTGGCCCAGACCCGCAGCATCGAGCCCGCTGGTTCGCGTGTCGTGACCTACAAGTCGACTGCTGACCGCGCTGCCGTGCGTGCCCAGGCTGCTGACGCTGTGCGCACCGGCCAGATCTCTTCCGGCGAAATCGGCGCTCTGTAA
>NZ_AKJX01000182.1 GCF_000276605.1 Acidovorax sp. CF316
GCCACACTGAAGATCGGTGCCTCCGGGTCCTTGTTGATCGCCACGATCACCTTGGAGTCCTTCATGCCGGCCAAGTGCTGGATGGCCCCCGAGATCCCGGCCGCCACATACAGCTGGGGCGCCACGATCTTGCCCGTCTGGCCCACTTGCCAGTCGTTGGGTGCGTAACCCGCATCCACCGCAGCGCGGCTGGCACCCAGGGCAGCGCCCAGCTTGTCGGCTAGCGGGGTCATCACTTCGTCGAACTTTTCCTTGCTGCCCAGAGCCCGGCCACCGGAGACGATGATCTTGGCGGCGGTGAGTTCTGGACGGTCGCTCTTGGCGATCTCGCTGCCCACGAAGACGCTCTTGCCCGCATCCGCCGTGGCGGCGGAGGTTTCGGTGGCTGCACTGCCACCGCTGGCCGCTGCAGGGTCGAACCCCGTGGTGCGCACGGTGATGACCTTGACGCTGTCTGCGCTTTGCACGGTGGCGATGGCGTTGCCGGCGTAGATGGGGCGCTCGAAGGTGTCGGGGGTTACCACCTTGGTGATGTCGCTGATCTGCGCGACGTCGAGCTTGGCCGCCACGCGGGGGGCCACGTTCTTCCCGCTGGCGGTCGCGGGGAACAGGATGTGGCTGTAGTTGGATGCGATCGCGAGGACTTGCGCGGCCACGTTCTCGGCCAGGCCGTGTTCCAGGCCTGGGGCATCGGCATGGATGACCTTGGCG
>NZ_AKJX01000183.1 GCF_000276605.1 Acidovorax sp. CF316
GCCATCGCCCACGCCCAGGAGGCCGAGCGCCTGGGCGCCCACGGCATCCTGCTGTTGCCCCACTACCTGACCGAAGCCGGCCAGGAAGGCTTGATCGAGCATGTGGCCGCCGTCTGCAACAGCGTGAAGTTCGGTGTCATCGTCTACAACCGCGACCGCACCAAGCTCACGGCCAACTCGCTGGCCATCCTGGCCGAGCGCTGCCCCAACCTGATCGGTTTCAAGGACGGCGTGGGCAACATCGAGACCATGTCCTCGATCTTCATGAAGATGGGTGACCGCTTCTCCTACCTGGGTGGCCTGCCCACGGCCGAGGTGTATGCGGCAGCGTACAAGGCGCTGGGCACACCGGTGTACTCCTCGGCGGTGTTCAACTTCATCCCCAAGACGGCGATGGACTTCTACAAGGCGGTGGCAGCCGACGACATGGCCACGCAGCACAAGCTGCTCAAGGAGTTCTTCATGCCCTACCTGGACATCCGCAACAAGGTGGAAGGCTACGGCGTGAGCATCATCAAGGCGGGAGCCAAGCTAGTGGGCCACGATGCGGGCCCGGTGCGCGCGCCGCTGACGGACCTCAAGCCCGCCGAGCTGGAGCAGCTCAAGGCGCTGATCGACAAGCTCGGCCCGCAGTAAGCCCACGCAAGGGCCTGGACCACGCCCCAGGCCCTTTTTTCATCGCTTTCAGATCTCCAGGCGCCTGGCCGTGCACGGGCTCCCGGTGTAGACGCGGCACGCCCATCTTTTTTCAAACACAACAATGGAGACAGACAAGATGTTCAAGAAAATCGTCCTCGCAGCCGCGGCTGCCGTGGCCATCGCGGCCCTCTCGGGCTGCGCCAGCAACCCACCTGCCGCATCGTCCGCCGCATCCGAGCAATCGGTGGCAGCCGCGGCCGAACGCCTGCGCGTGGCCATGATCGACCCCACCCAGGCCGCCCTGGCCCAGCTGGTGGCCGACGACCTGAGCTATGGCCACTCGGGCGGCCGCGTGGACACCAAGGACAGCTTCATCGGCGACCTGCTCGCCGGCAAGTCCGACTTCGTGACCATCGCCATCACCGAGCAGACCATCAAGGTGGTGGGCAACACCGCCATCGTGCGCCACACCCTCACGGCCGACACCAACGACTCGGGCAAGCCCGGCAAGGTGCAGATCAAGATCCTGGGTGTCTGGCAGCAGCAGGGCAGCAGCTGGAAGCTGCTGGCGCGGCAAGCAGTGCGCGTAGCGACGTAAGATCGTCGCCATGGTCCGCCGCCACGGTGCTGCGGACCGCCATTCACAACGGCCGGTTCGGCTCCACGCCACCGGCCTTTTTCCTGCCCTTCATGACCCAGCCCTCCAAACCCCGCCTCCTGCAGATCGCCCGCCTGCCCCTTGCCGCGCTGGAGACCGACCTGGCCGCCCGCTATGACGTGGTCTGCCTGTCCGACCAGGCCGACCCGGCTGCCTTCCTGGCCGCGCACGGCACCAGCTTCACCGGTGTGGTCACGTCGGCCTCCATCGGCCTCAAGGCCGAGGTGATCGCAGCACTTTCCAAGCTGCAGGTGGTGAGCAGCTTCGGCGTGGGCTTCGATGCACTGGACATTGCCGCGTGCCAGGCGCGTGGCATCCCCGTGGGCTACACGCCCGACGTGCTCAACGACTGCGTGGCCGACATGGCGTTTGCGCTGATGCTCGACGTGTCGCGCGGCGTGGCCGCGAGCGACCGCTTCGTGCGCCGCGGCGAATGGCCCAAGGCGCGCTACGCACCACAGACCCGGGTGTCGGGCAAGCGCCTGGGGATCGTCGGCATGGGCCGCATCGGCCTGGCCGTGGCCGAACGCGCCGCAGGCTTTCACATGGAGGTCGGCTACTACAACCGCCGCCCGGTCGAAGGCTCTGCACTGCCCCGCCTCGACTCCCTGCTGGCGCTGGCACAGTGGGCCGACTACCTGGTGCTCACCGTGGCCGGTGGCGCCTCCACGCGCCACATGGTCAACCGCGAGGTGCTGGAGGCCCTGGGGCCCCGGGGCTACCTCATCAACGTGGCGCGCGGCAGCGTGGTGGACCAGGCCGCGCTGGTCGAGGCCCTGCAGCAAAAACGCATCGCCGGTGCCGGCCTGGACGTGTTCGAGGACGAACCCCAGGTGCCTGCTGCACTGATGGACCTGGACAACGTGGTCCTTACCCCGCACACCGCCAGCGCCACGCACGAAACCCGCCGCGCCATGGCCGACCTGGTGCTGGAGAACCTGGAATCCTTCTACGCCACCGGCGTCGTGCGCGTGCCGGTACCGGTCACCTGACATAAAAAAGCCCCCACCGGCATGCGCCGGCGAGGGCCGAGACAAGGCGCGCCGCCAGGGGCGCACCATCCCTGTTACTTCAAGACGCCCTTGGAGATGTCCATGATCATGCGCGCGGCCAGGTACAGGCGCGGCACGATGGTATTGATCTGCACGTACTCGGCATCGTTGGAGTGGGCACCGTAGCCCGACAGGCCCATGCCCTCCACGACGGCGCCCTTGGTCTTGAGCGCAGCGAAGGCCGCATCGGTACCACCGCCCGTGGCCTTCTCGACCACGGCGAGGGGCAGGCCCAGCTCCTGGTAGATGACCTTGCCATAGCCGGCCACGCGGCGCGAGGCCTCGCTGGCTTCGAGCGGCGGGCGGCGCACCTCGAACTTCACGTCCACCTTGGAGGCGGGCAGCAGTTTCGTCTTGATCTTTTCCTGCAGCGCCTTTTCCAGCCCGTCGAAGTCCGCCACCTTGAGCGCGCGCGCATCGGCCTGGGCCGTGGCCTCGGCGGGGATCACGTTGCGGTTGGTGCCGGACTTGGAGACGGTCCAGTTGAGCTTGAGGCCTTCGTCGTTCTTGGACAGGTCCTTCATCTGCAGCAGCTGATGCGACAGCTCGTACAGCGCGTTCACGCCATCCTCGGGCTTGGCGCCGGCATGCGATGCCTTGCCCTGCACCGTGAGGTAGGCCGCGCCGATGCCACTGGTGGCCAGGCGCAGCGTGCCGTCGGTGCCGCCACCTTCGAACGAGAGCACCACGTCGTGCTCCGAGGCCACGCGGGTGATGGTGCTGCGCCAGCCGGGCGAGCTGATCTCCTCGTCGCCATTGACCAGCACCGTGAGCGTGCCGTAGTCCTTGAAATTGAGCTTTTGCAGCAGGGCGATGGTGTGGATGATGAGGGCGATGCCCTGTTTGTCGTCGGAGATGCCCAGGCCATAGGCCTTGTCGCCTTCGATGCGGAAGGGCTGGCCCTTGAGCATGCCCTTCAAGTACACCGTGTCCATGTGCGCGATCAGCATGATCTTCTTCGTGCCGGTGCCCTTGAACACGGCCTGCACGGCGGGGCCCACCTTTTCGGGCGTGTCGTCCAGGCGGTAGACGTCGCTGGTCTGCAGCACGTCCACCGTGCCGCCCAGTTGCTTGAGCTGGCTGGCGATGCGCTCGGCGATCTGGTTCAGGCCCTCGATGTCCTTGCTGCCCGACTCGATGTGCACCAGGTCGCGCAGGGTGTCGAGCAGGAGTTGCTGTTCCTTCTGCGCCAGGCCATGCACCTCAGCCACGGGGGCGGCGTGGGCCATGGCGGCGGCGAAGGCCAGGGAGAGGGAGGCGATCAGGGGGCGGAGGGGATGGGACATGGTTTGGCTGCTGGCAGCGGCAAGTGAATGGCGAAGGCTGATTATGTTGCTGATGGCGGGGGCTTTGCTGGTTGCCGCAAGTGTCGGCTGTTTTGACAGCATGCTTTGTTGAAGGGCGGGAGCCGGGATGTGCGCCCGGCGGCGC
>NZ_AKJX01000184.1 GCF_000276605.1 Acidovorax sp. CF316
AGATTGTCTGATAGAAAGTAATGAGCAAGACGGCTGCGAAGTCGTGACACTACCGTGTCCCCTTCGTCTAGCGGTTAGGACTCCGCCCTTTCACGGCGGCAACAGGGGTTCGAATCCCCTAGGGGACGCCACTTGCTTGGTGACAGGTGAAAGGTGTCTCCACGACGTATCTCAAAACTGACGTAACCGTCATGTTTGAGATACTGCTCTTTAACAATCCGGAACAAGCTGAAAATTGAAACGACGCGTCGTTTTCATTCTCCGTAATAAGAATGAAATCACGATGCGTTCGAGTCTCTCAAATGCTTACAGTCCCGAGCGTTGCAAAACGCCTGTGGGTTGTGAGGTTAAGCGACTAAGCGTACACGGTGGATGCCCTGGCAGTCAGAGGCGATGAAGGACGTGCTAATCTGCGTAAAGCGTCGGTAAGGTGATATGAACCGCTACAGCCGACGATGTCCGAATGGGGAAACCCGGTGCACTCAGTGCATCATCGCAACATGAATACATAGTGTTGCGAGGCGAACCCGGGGAACTGAAACATCTAAGTACCCGGAGGAAAAGAAATCAACCGAGATTCCCCCAGTAGCGGCGAGCGAACGGGGAACAGCCCAGAACCTGAATCAGTTTGTGCGTTAGTGGAAGCGTCTGGAAAGTCGCGCGATACCGGGTGACAGCCCCGTACACGAAAGTGCACAGATTGTGAGTTCGAAGAGTAGGGCGGGACACGTGGTATCCTGTCTGAATATGGGGGGACCATCCTCCAAG
>NZ_AKJX01000185.1 GCF_000276605.1 Acidovorax sp. CF316
GGCATCGCGCCAGGTCGGCCAGCGCGGGGCGAACTGGCGGTTGGCCAGCGCGGCGATGAAGGCCCCGGCCACCAGCCCGGCCAGCAGCAAGGCGTTGGGCGTGAGCCAGGTGGACTGCGGCGCGGTGGCGCAGCCGGCAAAGCCGTCGAGTCCGTCGAGCCGCTCGGGGATCCATCCCCAGCCCTGCGCCCACTGGCGCGCCGCACTGCCCAGCGTGGCGGTCACGCCCAGCGGCCGCATGCGCACGATGGCCAGCGCACCGATGAGGCCCACGGCCAAGCCGCCGGCCCAGTAGCTCCAGCGGCCGGTCCATAGGCGCTGCCACACGGCGCGCAGGCCAGGGACGCCCACCCCGCGCACGCCCTCGCCCACTGGCTCGCGCGCAAAGCCGCGCCACAGCCAGGCCGCCAACGCGGCCAGCACCGCCAGTTGCGCGAGCAGCGCTCCGCCATAGCCCAGGTGCGCAGGCAGCCAGACCACCGGCGCATCGGCCACGCTCAGGCTGTACAGGCCGTTCCAGGTCTTGAACCCGAGGATGAAGCCCAGCGCCGAGCCCAGCAGCGCAAACGGCGAGACCGCCGAGCCCTCGGCCAGCCGGTACCAGTGCGCGCTGATGCACGAGCCCGAGACCACCATGCCGGCACCGAACGACAGGCCGGCGGCCACCAGCACCCAGCTCACGGGGCCGATGTGCATGTCCGGCGGCAGCTTGCCCGGCTGCGGCACCGGCAGCCAGCCACCCAGCACCACGGTGTAGCCCACCAGGCCCACGGCCAGCGCCAGCACGATGGCCAGCAACCCGCGCGGGTTGCCATCCTCGAACCAGTCGCGTGCATGGCAGTAAAAGCAAAAGCGCGAGCGCTGCAGCACCAGGCCCAGCACGGCACCGGTCACCAGGGCAAAGACCAGCGTGCGCCCACCGGCCAGGCCCTCGATCCAGCGCGTGGACAGGGCCAACGCCGCCAGCAGGGCCACTGCAGCGATGGGAGAAAGGAATGGGAATGGCTGCTTGTTGCTTGTCGTCGTCATGTGGCACCGGAACGAAAAAAAGCCCGCCGAAGCGGGCTGTAAAGAGACCCCCTACCAAAAAACTCGGTACGCCTTATTTGGCGGCCCAGACCGTGCCGGCCGGGTTGTTGATGGGCACGCCCACGGCGTTGCCGTATTCTGTCCACGAGCCGTCGTAGTTCTTCACGCTGTAGCCCAGGATCTTGGACAGCGCGAACCAGGTGTGGCTGGAGCGCTCGCCGATGCGGCAGTAGGTGATGACCGGCTTGCTGCCGTCGATGCCCACGTTGGCATAGAGCTTCTTCAGGTCCTCGGCCGACTTGAAGGTGCCGTCTTCCTTGACCGCCTGGCCCCAGGGTACGTTGGCGGCACCGGGGATGTGGCCGGCGCGGATGCTCAGCTCGGGCACGCCGGCCGGCGCAAAGATCTTGCCGGAGTATTCGTCGGCCGAGCGGATGTCCACCAGCTTGGCGTTGCTCTTGCCCTCGGCCGCGGCCAGGGTGTCGGCAAGGCGGGCGCGCAGCTGCGTGTTGACCTGCGTGACCTTGTAGTTGCTGGCCGTGAACTCGGGCACGCGGTTGTTCAGCGGCTGGTTCTCGGCCTCCCACTTCTTGCGGCCCCCGTCGAGCAGCTTGACGTTCTTCACCCCGTAAATGTCGAACACCCAGGCGCCCCAGGCGGCAAACCAGTTGTTGGTGTCTCCGTAGAGCACCACGGTGGTCTCGGGCGTCACGCCGGCCTTGGACAGCAGCGCCTCGAAGGCCTCCTTGCTGACGATGTCGCGGCGCACCTTGTCGTTCAGGTCCTGGTGCCAGGAGAAGTTCACGGCGCCGGGCACGTGGCTGCGTTCGTACAGGCCCGGGTTCACGCTGACCTCGACGATGCGCACCTGGGTGTTGTCGAGGTTCTGCGCCAGCCACTCGGTGCTGACCAGCGGGCCCGCCGGGATGGGCGTGGCCGCCCAGGCCAGCGATGCGCCCAGCGCCATGCCGGCACCCAGTACCCATGCGCCGAGGCGGCGGCCCAGGGGCTGGGTGGGGTGGATCGTCGTCGTGTGCTGTGGCTGGCTCATGCGGGTCATCCTCTCTTGTCGGGTGGCCGGTGCTGCAACCATTGCGGCAACCGATGAACGGAATTTAGGGGCTCGGCGCCGGCTGCGGAACAAAGCAAAACGCGCTTGGTTATGCGAAAAAGGCGCGAGCATGCCCGGATGGGACGTATGGGATCTGCCCGGCACGGGCCCTGGTTTACCCCCAATGGGAATGGCCTGGAGCTGCGCCGCATGTAGTAGCCGGCTAACACCCACCACACGCCCCGCAACCCAACAATGGACTCCCCTGACCTTTGAGGAGACACACGATGGCGGCGAAAAAGATACTCATGCTGTGCGGCGACTACTGCGAGGACTACGAGACCATGGTGCCCTTCCAGGCCCTGCTGGCCGTGGGCCACACGGTGCATGCGGTGTGCCCGGACAAGAAGGCCGGCGACCACATCAAGACGGCGATCCACGACTTCGAGGGCGCACAGACCTACAGCGAAAAGCCGGGCCACAACTTCACCTTGAACGCCACCTTTGCCGGCCTGGACGTGGCCAGCTACGACGCGCTGGTGATCCCCGGTGGCCGCGGCCCCGAGTACCTGCGCACCTACCCGGCGGTGGTCTCGGCGGTAAAGCACTTCTTCGACACCAACAAGCCTGTCGCCGCCGTGTGCCATGGCGCGCAACTGCTGGCCGGTGCCGGCGTGCTCAAGGGCCGCACCTGCTCGGCCTACCCGGCCTGCCGGGCCGAGGTGGAGATCGCGGGCGGCACCTACGCCGAGATCGCCATCGACGCCGCCGTGACCGAAGGCAATCTGGTATCGGCCCCGGCCTGGCCGGCGCACCCGGCCTGGATTGCACAGTTCCTGGCCTTGCTGGGCACGCGCATCAGTTTGTAAGCCGCGTTTGACGCCACGGCAACGGCCTCCGATGATGGAGGCCGTTTCTGAAAGGCCGCAAGCATGTGCCAGGTATTCATCAGCGCCGATCCCACCCTGTACGAAAGCCGCGCCCGCTCGGTGCGGCTGCACGGGGTGGCCACCAGCATCCGGCTGGAAAACCTGTTCTGGCAAGTGCTCGGCGAGATCGCCCGGCGCGATGGCATGGGCGTGCCCCAGCTGTGCACGAAGCTGTACGACGAACTGGTGGCCGAGCGCGGCGAGGTGGACAACTTCGCTTCGTTCCTGCGCGTGTGCTGTGGCCGCTACATGGCGCTGCAGCTGTCGGGCGGCATCCCGCAGGATGCATCGATCCCCATCCGCAGCCTCAATGCCCAGCAGGTGCTGGCCACCGAGGGACGGCGCACCGTGCTGGCGCAGGCTGCGTGAATCGGCCCGGCAGCAGTGCCCCTATAATCCGGCGCACTGCGGGTGTAGCTCAATGGCAGAGCTGTTGCTTCCCAAGCAACTGACGAGGGTTCGATTCCCTTCACCCGCTCCATAGTTTTGTAAGTGGTTGATCCATCTACATTCGCATCCAAGCCTGAGCTTGGCACGCAGACCCACTACGAAAGTGTGGTACGACGTGTCAGGCTCTTTGTCTTTAAACCGCCGCTCTAGCGGCGTTTACTTTGTTCGTCTGTGCGTGCCTCGGCGCCTTCAGAAGGCGGTCGGGAAGCTTGAGATTCATCGGAGCACCGGCTGCCGGGACCCTCGGTCTGCCCGGATCGTGGCAGCCGACCTTGTCGCTGAGTGGCATCGGGCCATTGCAAAGGCTGATCTCATGGACATATCTGCCATTGCTGCCGGGTCTCTCCAACTCCTTGGAGACGGGTACCTCCCACTTGTAGATGCAGCTCTCGCCCTGGGGACAACCCCTGCACTGCTCGCCGACAGATTGATCGCGCGCCGCGCGCCGTTCTTCGTTCATGCTGATGGATGGCTGGGCTGGCAAGTACACGACTATGAGCAGCAGCTCGAACACATGCGCGACGCGCAGGGCCTTGTCGAGGTGGTCATCGACGAACACAAGCTGGGAGGGCTCGCTGCACGCACACGGCACACCGGCCGCCTGCGCATTCGTTTTGACGAGGAGATCGGAGCCATCGCGCGCGCCGATGCAACCGTACCGGTGAGCCAGTTTCTTCACTGGCCCTCTACCGAGAACGGCTTCGTATGCGATGTCCCGGGCCCGGGTATCGCAACAGCCATGCTGGAAGTACGTCGAGGGGATGTCGAGGCCCTGCGGACCTCGCTTGCAGCGTTGCTGGCCCCTGAGGTGCGTGCCGCAGCTACCCTCGGCGCGGCGACAAAGGCGGCGTCAGTTCCCCTTCCACCAACGGTCAAGGAGAGGACGGTGACAGACTTGACGGTTGAGTACCTCCGCAGACATGAGGGCGCCTGGAAGCCGGACCAATTGCGACGGCGCAAAGACCAGTGCGATCTGCTCGCCGAGCTTGTCGGCGATGTCCCGCTGGCCAAGGTGGATCGCCTCGCACTGCGCGAGCTTGCAGACCAGATTGCACGCATTCCAGACGAACGCCACAACATCCGGAGAAAGTACAAGAGCTCCGCCGCTACGTTCCCCGAACTCATCGCATTGGCTGACCAACATGATCTGCCTCGCCTGACTACACAGGCCCAGGCACGACTGCTGGACAGCCTGGCTGAGATTTTCGCCTGGGCCGTGCGCGAAACGATGATGATTCAGAACCCTGCGACGGGGCTGGGCGGTGAGCTGCTGAAGAAGGCTGGCGGGCCCAAAGCAAAAGCCAGCCAGCAGCGCGATGCGTTTTCATCGGCGGAGTTGGGCTTGATCTTCAGCGCGCCCTGGTTTAAGAACGGTGTGGGTCAGCGCACGCCCAAGGGCAAGTTCTACGCCTACCGACCTCACTATTATTGGCTACCGTTGCTCGCGCTTCTCGGGGGTGGCCGTCTCAACGAGCTGTCGCAGTTGTACCTCAGCGACATCCGGCTGGATGAATCTGGCATTGCCTACTTCGACTTCAACCTTGAAGGCGAGGGCAAGATGGATCTGGACGGCATGGAAAAATCCCTCGGCACCGACAAATCGCTGAAAACCATCAACTCCCAGCGCATTATCCCAGTGCACGCCTACTTGCTCGAACGTGGATTTCTGGAGTACGTGAACGCGCTGCGAGTTGCGGGGCATGTCAGGCTGTTCCCGGAGTTGAGCTTTGACAAAACCAAAGGCTATGGAAAAGCGGCCGGCAAGTGGTTCAATGAGCGCTATCTTGGAATCGAACTGAAGATCCCCCGTGATGGCCGCAGAACCTTCCACTCTCTGCGCCACAATTTCGCCACTGCACTGGGCGCAACAGGTCTTCCCACGACACTCAAGTCGGACTTAATGGGTCACTCGCGTTCAAAGGCGTTGGTCGAAAGCCGGTATGACAAAGGTGCATCCGTTAAGACATTCCAGGACGGAATCAACGCACTCTCATTCCCGCTTCCGTCTATCGTGAAATTCGATGTGGAAGGAGGCGTTGAGGCCATCAGGCATGCACTTGAGTTGAAGGCTGTACACGGCAAGAAGCATCGTTAGGAAGCGTAGGCTAGCGCGTAGCGTGAGCGCGCACCATCATGCTCACGGTGGCGGTGTTAGCGTTTCAGATCAGACGCAACAAGTTCGTCGCCCTTCGGTGAATATTTGCAAAGGAGTTGGGCTGCAGGGGCCAGAACCGAATCATGTTGCTTGAGAAAGGACTGTGTTGGTCCAGCATCAAGGGATACCTTGATGGGTTTGATCCTACCTGTACGAGGAACATGAGCAAGAGAAACGAAAGACATTCAGCGCGGAGTTCAAGCTTCGAGTCGTGCCGATGGTTCGCGAACAAGGGTTGCACATCAGCGAGGTTTGCCGCTTTATGAAGCTTGGCGAGACAAGCGTGGAGCGATAGCTGCCTCAGGCCGATGAAGAAGCCTGTGACCATCGTCGATCACGAACATGCAAGGCATATCCTTGATGTCTTCCGAGTGGGCATCAGACAGGGCGTATCTTTTGCTTGCCAGATCGACCTGTGTTCTCATGCACGTGCCCACAGGGAGAAGGTATGCAAAGTACGTTTTGCACCATGTCATGCACCAGCTGAACAACAGTCTGCGCTGACTTGATCACGACCAGACCAGCTTTCGTTGGCTCAAGCAAGATACGGCCTCTATGGAAAATGGTGCATCCCAGGGCTGCCTCCAGCCTGCGCAACCTCCGGCTTGCGGTCATGAGAGACATATTGCAAAGCGGCGCCGCTCGCGTCAACGAGCCCTGGCTGGCGCAAACGACGACCAGCCTTATCGACGCCAAATCCACACGCGTGAGGTTGATCAAGGATGGCACACTGCAGCCGACGTAGTTGGACTGGGCGTTCGAAACGGGCCGCTGCACAAATGGATGATCAGCGCCCTTGCGCGCCAGAGCCATCTTGCAATCCTTCAATTCGAGCATTTTTGTGTCAAAGCAGTATGTGGATGCGCTGCGCCAGCAGGTAGCCTTTGGCGAAACCCTGTCCCTCGCTTCATCGCCCCGGCATTGAGCCAACGATCAAACAGTCTCGCGGTGCTGGCCGGCATTGGCTCTGGCCAAAAAGCTCTTGGCTTGGAGCACGACCGGCGCATCGACCATGCGGCCATCCAACTGCACTGCAGCGCCCCCCGACTCAGCATCTGCAGCCACAACACGACGGGCCCAGTTCAACTGGGTCGCCGTCGGAGCAAAGGCACTGTGAATCCCCTCGATTTGCTTGGGATGAATACACAGCTTGCCGCCGAATCCGAAGCGCAAGGATCGATGGACATCGTCTCGTAGTAGCTCGGCGTTGTGGATGTCCACCGTCACGCCATCGATGGCCGGCGCGAGTCGGGACGCGCGAGAGACCATGGCCACTTCGAAGCGCAGGGAATCAAGCTCCGACTCACCGGCAGAGCACATGATCCCCGTGTCCGCCATGAAATCGATATGCCCTACTGCCAGACGTAGGACTTGCCTTTGCGAGGAAATGCTGCGCAATGCAAGGTACCCTGCACCGCTTTCGATCAGCGGCAGCAAGGGAACAGATGGGAGCTGGCGGCCTACGGTATCCAGCATTTCTGCGGACTCGACTTTGGGAACCATCACGCCAGCCAGTAGCTTGAGGCTCGCCAGCCAGTAGAGGTCTTCCTCGCCTGCCAGGCCCGCTCCCACGGAATTGATACGGACAACCAGCGGGACGTCGTGCTTGGCCAGCCCACCCAATGCCTGCGCTATCGCCTGCCGAGCGGCACCTTTCTCGGCCAGGGGCACACTGTCCTCAAGATCCAGCACGACCGCGTCTGCGCCGCTTCCCATGGCTTTTTCAAAACGCTCAGGACGATTTCCTGGCACGAAAAGGAGAGTCCGCGCGCTGGCGAGGATGGGGGAATGGTTCATGTCAAAGGTCCGCTCACACGGCCATGTGTCGAAGGATCAGCGAGCGCAGTACCTGCAGCTTGCCCGAGAAGAAATGATTGGCGCCTGGCACCACCACCACGGGTTGGGTGCCGTCCCTGGCCCAAGCCATCACATTTGCCAAGGGCACACGGCCATCGGCTTCGCCATGAACCACCAGCGCATCGGTGATGCCGGAAGGCGTCAGGTAGCGGCGATAGCTATCCAAGGTCCCAAAAGGCATGCCGGCAAGGCAAACTCGCCACGCTGGCGTTCCGCGGTCAACCAGACGACGAGCCACGCAGGCTTGGACATAAGCACCAAACGAGAAGCCAACCAGGGCATGCCGAAGTCCAGGCGTTGCGGCATGGAGCAGATCGTGCAAAAACAGAACATCGTCCGTTTCCCCCTCTCCACCACCGTGTACACCATCGCTTTGCCCTACGCCCCGAAAGTTCGGGCGCGCAACCACCCACCCGGCGTCGCACAGGGCGCGCGCCAGGAACTGGGGCACCTTGTGCGCCGCATTGCCTCCCAGTAGTGGCTGAGGATGTGCAACGATGGCAATGCCCATGGGTGAGTCTTTGGGGATGTCGAAGAGAACCTCCATGCTCCCCGCAGGTCCAGCAAACAGATGGGTTCCACTGGTTTGAAGGTAGCTTGGCATCACAATGATCTCGCCTCGGCGCTGACTACAGCGCCCGAGCCAACTCAGGCACCGCCGTGAACAAATCCGCCTCCAGCCCATAGTCGGCCACGCTGAAGATCGGCGCCTCCGGATCCTTGTTGATCGCCACGATCACCTTGGAATCCTTCATTCCCGCCAAATGCTGGATGGCCCCCGAGATACCCGCGGCGACGTAGAGTTGCGGCGCCACAATCTTGCCCGTCTGACCCACCTGCCAGTCGTTGGGTGCATAACCCGCATCCACCGCAGCGCGGCTGGCGCCCAGGGCAGCGCCCAGCTTGTCGGCCAGTGGGGTCATCACTTCGTCGAACTTCTCCTTGCTGCCCAGCGCCCGGCCACCGGAGACGATGATCTTGGCAGCGGTGAGTTCTGGGCGGTCGCTCTTGGCGATCTCGCTGCCCACAAAGCTGCTCTTGCCGGCATCCGCCGTAGCGGTGGCGGTTTCAGTCGCTGCACTGCCACCGGATGCGGCTGCGGCATCAAACCCCGTGGTGCGCACGGTGATGACCTTGACGCTGTCTGCGCTTTGCACGGTGGCAATGGCGTTGCCGGCATAGATGGGGCGCTCGAAGGTGTCAGGGGAGATCACCTTGGTGATGTCGCTGATCTGGGCCACATCGAGCTTGGCCGCCACACGGGGTGCCACGTTCTTGCCGCCGGCGGTCGCGGGGAACAGGATGTGGCTGTAGGAACTGGCGATGGCCAGGACCTGGGCGGCCACGTTCTCGGCCAGGCCGTGGTCCAGGCCGGGGGCGTCGGCATGGATGACCTTGGCGACACCGGCGATCTGGGCGGCAGCAGCTGCGGCAGCACCGGCATTGTGGCCGGCGATCAGCACGTGGACGTCGCCACCGCAGGCCATGGCGGCGGTCACGGTGTTGAGCGTTGCGCC
>NZ_AKJX01000186.1 GCF_000276605.1 Acidovorax sp. CF316
CCAGTGGATCGTGCTGGGCCCGGACGACGACATCATCCATGGAGGTGGCGGCAACGATGTGGTGGGCAGCGAGGCCGGCGATGACCAGGTCTATGGCGATGCGGGCGACGACATCGTGTTTGGCGGTGCAGGCAACGATTTGCTCTCCGGCGGCACTGGCAGCGACAAGCTCAATGGCGGCACGGGCTTCGATGTGGCGATCCAGGAAGGGGCGCGTACCGACTACACGGTGACCTTGGACGGCGCGGGCGTCAAGCTGACCCATACCGCATCAGGCGTCTCCGACTGGCTGGTGGACGTGGAGCAGGTGCGCTTTGCGACCGGGCCTAGCCTGACGGTGGCGCACAGCGCTGCGGAAGAAGCCGGGGCCTATCTGTTCCAGAAGTGGCTGGGTCGCGATCTGAGCCAGGGCGAAGGCACCATCATCCAGAGCCTGACGGGCAAGACCGCGCTGGAGGTGGCTACGCTGTTCGCGCAGTTCTTCCCCACGCAAACCGCTGGCAAGACGGCTGCGCAACTTCTGGAGGGCATGGCCAGTGCGGGCGCCATCCGCGTGGATGCCATCCGTGAAGTCACGGTGACCGGGGACGCCGGCAACAACGCCATCAGCCCGACCTTGGGCCTGGCGCGGTATGTGGATGGCGGTGCGGGCATCGACACCGTGGTCCTTCCCGCAACCCTCGCGCAGACGCATATCCAGGCCCAGGGCAATGGCAACTTCACGCTGCAGCGCATGACCGATGGGGCCATGCTGGATGTGACGCGGGTGGAGCGTGTCAGCTTCAGCGATACCAGGCTGGCGCTGGACCTCAACGGCAACGCCGGCCAGGCAGCCAAGCTGCTGGGGGCCCTGGCCGGGCCCGGCATGCTGGCCAACAAGGGCGTGGTGGGCGAGGTGATCCGCCTGCTCGATGCAGGCGCCACCAGCCAGAGCATTGCGGGCCTGGGGCTGCAGTTGCTGGGGGCGAGCACGCCCACGCAGGTCGCGCAGACCCTGTGGACCAATGTGGTGGGCCGTGCGGGCACGGACAGCGAGCTCAAGATCCTCACCGACATCCTGGCCGGCGGGGTCTCTGCGGCCGAGCTGGTGGTGCTGGCGGCCAACCTGGAGGCCAATGCGGTGCGCATCGACCTGGTGGGGCTCACGGCCAAGGGCTTGGAGTTTGCCTGACGGCGGGTGGCTGGAGCTCACTCGGCCATGGCGCCGCAGAGCAATAAACACTTCGTTTGCCGCTTACTTTCTGGTAAAAATGGACTGTCGCGGCCGATCACGCCCTGGGTTTCTCCAGCCCAGGCCGTAGTGCTGCGTCCCCGAGCCGAACGCCCGCGTGGGTATCCGGCCCCCCATGGAGGTCTGCTGCCGCAGGTATCCGATCTCCTGGCCGCCAGAACGAGGATGCAATCAGCATGGCCTACCCTTTAGACCTGACCCACCCCACAAGCGCTCACAGCCCCGTGCAGGTGGTTTTCATGTTCAACGACCTGCACGATGGGGCTGCGCTGGCGACAGCGGCCCCGCAGGGCGCAGAGGTCGTGGTGCTCGATGGCATGCGTGACGGTCTGGCGCAGATGGCCGGGCACCTGCAGGGGCGCAGTGGCATCGGCGCCTTGCACGTACTCTCCCACGGTAGCCATGGCCGTCTGCACTGGGGTACCACCGTGCTGGATGCCGCCACCGCGCCCGGGCATGCCGACCTGCTGCGTGCCATCGGCAGTGCGCTTGCCGACGATGGCGACGTGCTGCTCTACGGTTGCCACTCCGGCGCGGGCCGGGAAGGGGCCGAATTGCTGCGCACGCTGTCCGACCTGTTCGGGGCCAACGTGGCGGCCTCCACCACGCTCACCGGATCGCCGCAGCTGGGTGGCGACTGGGTACTCGGGCGGCAGCACGGCACCGTGCACACCCCCACGCTGGTGGGCCCCGCCTCCTATGCCGCGGTGCTGGCCGTGCCCGCAGACGAAAACTACGATTCCAATGGCGTCACCAACTTCTCCACGGCCAGCTTCACGCTGGATGGGATCAAGTACACGATCACGGGCACCGGCAGCTACACCAACCGGGTTTCCAACGACAGCAGCCTGTCGGGGCTCGGCAACGACGCAGGCGACTACTTTCTGCGCTTCGACCGGACCAACGTCTCGGGCATTTCCAGCATCAAGGTCGAGGCTGCCGACGGCAGCGCCTTCCGGCTCAATGGCCTGAGTTTCGGTGCAGCGGCAGATGGCAACATCACCGTCACCCCCGACGGGGGGTCGGCCCTGACCTACGCCAGCAGCGGCGCGACCATCCTGCAGCAGAACATCAATACCTCGGCCTATGCCCATTTCCAGAACATCACCGGTTTCACCTTCGCGGGAACGAACCTCTCCCTGGCCGTCGATGACCTGGATTTCGAGCCGGCAGTCGTATCGCTCGCGGCGATCACCGGCGCCACCTATAACGCATCGACCGGGATCCTGTCCGTCACCGGCACCAACCTCACCGGCGGCGGCAATGTCGATGTCGGCAAGCTCGCCCTCGCCGGCCAGGGCGGCGCCAGCTACACGCTGACCAGCAGCAACGTCAACGCCAGCAGCGCCACCGCCTTCTCGGTCACCCTCAACGCGGTGGACATGCTCAACGTCCACGGCTTGCTCAACAGCAACGGCGTCGCGGCGGTGGACGCCAACGTCTTCAACCTGGCGGCAGCGGCGGGCTGGCAGTCGGCGGCCGCCGCC
>NZ_AKJX01000187.1 GCF_000276605.1 Acidovorax sp. CF316
CCCATCGGTCATGCGCTGCAGGGTATAGCTACCGTTGCTGTTGTGTTGCACATGGGTCTGGCCCAGGGTGGCCGGGATCACCACGGTATCCGTGCCCGCACCCCCATCCACATACCGCGCCAGGCCCAAGGTCGGGCTGATGGCGTTGTTGCCGGCGTCGCCGGTCACCGTGACTTCGCGGATGGCATCCACGCGGATGGCGCCCGCACTGGCCATGCCCTCGAGCAACTGCGAGGGCGTCTTGCCAGCAGTCTGTGTCGGGAAGAACTGCGCAAACAGCGTAGCCACCTCCAGCGCGCTCTTGCCTGTGAGGCTCTGGATGATCGCCCCCTCGCCCTGGTTCAGATCGCGCCCCAGCCACTTCTGGAACAGATAGGCCCCGGCTTCTTCCGCAGCGCTGTGCGCCACCGTCAGGCTGGGGCCGGTCGCAAAGCGCACCTGCTCCACATCGACCAGCCAGTCGGACACGCCCGAAGCGGTATGGGTCAGCTTGATACCAGCGCCGTCCAGCGTTACCGTATAGTCGGTACGCGCGCCCTCCTGGATCGCCACATCGAATCCCGTGCCGCCATTGAGCTTGTCGCTGCCAGTGCCGCCGGAGAGCAGGTCATTGCCCGCGCCACCGAACACGATGTCGTCGCCCGCATCGCCATACACCTGGTCATCGCCGGCCTCGCTGCCCACCACATCGTTGCCGCCGCCGCCGTGGATGATGTCGTCA
>NZ_AKJX01000188.1 GCF_000276605.1 Acidovorax sp. CF316
AGGCCCCGGCCAAGGCGGCTGGGGGTGGGGATGATGAATGGGAGAGCTTCTGATCCCAGGGTTCGCTGGCTGACAGGCCAGCCTGGAAGACCCTGTGAGGAGAAGGCAGGGTTTGGGGAGGTGCTTGCGGGCCCGGATCCTGCTATCCTGTGTTTACAGGTTGTTACTTCGGGAGCAGGCCATGAACCGGTTCAAGATCTCGACCCGCCTCGCGGGGCTTTTGGCGGTGCTGTGCTGCCTTGTGTTGCTGGTCGGCGGGGCCGGCTTGCTGGGCATGGGGCAGTCCAACGCCGGGCTCAAATCGGTGTACGACGACCGGGTGGTGCCCCTCAAGCAGATCAAGATCGTGGCCGACATGTACGCGGTCAACGTGGTCGATGCGGCGCACAAGGTGCGCGATGGCGGCATGACCGCCGCACAGGGCCTGCAGTCGGTGGCGGATGCGCGCAAGGCCATCGAATCCAACTGGAGCGCCTACCTGGCCACCAGGCTGGCGCCCGAGGAAAAGACGCTGGTCGACCGCTTCAAGCCCCTGCAGACCAAGGCCGACGCTGCCACCGAGACCCTGGTGGGCCTGTTCAAGGCAGGCGACGTAGCCGCCCTCACCGGCTTTGCCGCCAAGGACCTGTACCCGGCCATGGACCCGCTGCAGGAAGTGCTGGGCCTGCTCATGCAGGTGCAGCTCGACCAGGCCAAGATGGAGTACGACCGCGCTGCCGCCGGCTACCAGACCCTGCGGGCACTGGTCGTGGGCGCCGTGGTGCTGGGCGTGCTGCTGGCCGTGCTGATGGGCGGCGCCATGATCCGCCAGATCTCGCGCTCGCTGCGCAATGCAGTCGAAATCACCGATGCCGTGGCGCGCGGTGACCTCACGGTGTCCATCCAGGCGCAGGGGCGTGATGAGATCGCGCGCCTGCTCGGTGGCCTGACCGCCATGCGCGACAACCTGGCCCAGGTGGTGTCGGGGGTGCGTGGCAACGCCCAGGGCGTGGCCTCCGCGAGCGCCGAGATCGCCTCGGGCAACCATGACCTGTCCATCCGCACGGAGGAGCAGGCCAGCGCCTTGCAGGAGACCGCTGCCTCCATGGAGGAGCTGAGCTCCACCGTGCGGCAGAACGCCGACAACGCGCGCCAGGCCAACCAGCTGGCGATGAGTGCCTCGACCGTGGCCGTGCAGGGCGGCGATGTGGTGTCCGAAGTGGTCGAGACCATGAAGGGCATTAACGACAGCAGCAAGAAGATTTCCGACATCATCGGCGTCATCGACGGCATCGCCTTCCAGACCAACATCCTGGCGCTGAACGCCGCCGTGGAGGCCGCGCGTGCCGGGGAGCAGGGGCGCGGCTTTGCCGTGGTGGCCAGCGAGGTGCGCAGCCTCGCGGGCCGCAGTGCGGACGCCGCCAAGGAGATCAAGGGCCTGATCCACGCCAGCGTGGAGCGCGTGGAGCAGGGCACCACGCTGGTGGACAAGGCGGGCGCCACCATGACCGAGGTGGTGGCCTCGATCCGCCGCGTGACCGACATCATGGGCGAGATCAGCGCCGCCAGCACCGAGCAGAGCCAGGGCGTCTCCCAGGTGGGTGATGCGGTCACGCAGATGGACCAGGTGACCCAGCAGAACGCCGCCCTGGTCGAGGAAATGGCCGCCGCCGCGGGCAGCCTGAGCCACCAGGCCCAGGCCCTGGTCAGCGCCGTGGAGGTGTTCAAGCTGTCGGCCGACGCGCCGGCGGTCCAGGCCGCAGCAGCGCCTCGCCCGCGCCCTCCGGCAGCGCCGCCAGCCGCCCGCCCACCGGTCGCCAGCGTGGCACAGCGCAAGCTCGCGGCACCTGCGCCCGCCAAGGCGCAGGCCGTCTCCAAGTCGCCTGCTGCCGCGCCGCGGGCGGCAACTGCGACGACTGCCTCCGACGATGAATGGGAGAGCTTCTGAACCAGGGGGCAGCCGCTGCGCTTTGAAGGTACGGACCCGCACCAAAATGGGTTGCTTGTTGGCGTGCGGCGGCTGATCTGCTGCGGATTGCACTGATTTGGTGCTTGTGGTGTCGTGTTGAACCGTTGTGGTGCGCCGGTGGGCTGTTGCCCTGGCGCTTGGTGATCGGCCGCTGGCTCAGCGCGTTGCGGTGGTACCCGCCTCTTGCAAGGAGTCCAGCCGTGCCACGGCATCGGGCGGCAATGCCAGCTGTGCCGACGCCATGTTCTGCTGCAGGTGGGCGACCGACGAAGTGCCCGGGATCAGCAGGATGTTGGGCGAGCGCTGCAGCAGCCAGGCCAGTGCCACCTGCATGGGCGTGGCGCCCAACTGAACGGCCACGGCAGACAGGGCGTCCGACTGCAATGGCGTGAAGCCGCCCAGCGGAAAGAAGGGCACATAGGCTGTACCCTCGCCCGCCAACTGCGTGAGCAGGGCTTCGTCTTCGCGGTGGGCCAGGTTGTACAGGTTCTGCACGCAGGCGATCGGCGCGATCCTGCGCCCGTCCTGCACCTGGCGCGCCGTCACATTGCTCAGGCCGATGTGGCGGATGAGGCCCTGGCGCTGCAGTTCGGCCAGCGCCGTCAGCGGTTCTTCCAGTGAGCCTTCCGCCGGCCCGTGCACGCTGAACATGGCACGCAGGTTCACCACGTCCAGCACGTCGAGGCCCAGGTTGCGCAGGTTGTCGCGCACCGCCTGCGTGAGTTCGGCCGCAGAGAACGCGGGCAGCCAGGAAGCATCGTCGCCACGCCGCGCGCCCACCTTGGTCACGAGGGTCAGGCCATCGCGGTAGGGGTGCAGTGCCTCCCTGATGATCTGGTTGGTCACGTGCGGGCCGTAGAAATCGCTGGTGTCGATGTGGTCCACGCCGCTTTCCACGGCGGCGCGCAGCACGGCCACGGCTGCGGCCCGGTCCTTGGGCGGGCCGAACACGCCCGGGCCGGCCAGTTGCATGGCGCCGTAGCCCAGGCGCTTCACATCACGGTGGCCGAGCCGGTAGCTGCCGGCCTTGTCGATTGCTGTCATGGAGGTGTCCTTTCAAATGGGGGATGCATCGACTGTAGGCACTCCGCCTGTGTACGATAAGCCGGTTGAGTGCGCACGGGTTGTGCGGTACAGCGAACAGTCAAGCGAAGGGTTCTGTCCATGGCCGAGCAGTTGGGTGATCTGGCCGCCTTTGTCGCGGTGGCACGCGGCGGCGGTTTCCGCGAGGCGGCGCGCCTGGGCGGCGTCGGCGCGTCGAGCCTGAGCGAGGCCGTGCGCCGGCTGGAGGCCCGCTTGGGCGTGCGCCTGCTGCACCGCACGACGCGCAGTGTGGCGCCCACTGAGGCGGGCGCCCGCCTGCTCGAACGCCTGGGCCCGGCGCTCGGCGAGGTGCAGGCCGCGCTCGACGTGGTCAACGGCTTTCGCGACCGGCCTGCCGGCACCTTGCGCCTGAATGTGCCCGCCAGCGCCGCACGCCTGGTGCTGCCCGCCATCGTGCCGCCCTTCCTCGCGGCCTACCCCGACATCCGCCTGGACGTGGTGGTGGAGGAGGGCTTCGTCGACATCCTGGCCGAGGGCTGCGACGCCGGCATCCGCTATGACGAGCGCCTCGAGCAGGACATGATCGCCCTGCCCATCGGCCCGCGCTGGCAGCGCATGGCCACGGCCGCATCGCCGGCCTATTTGGCTGCGCGCGGCCGGCCGCAGCACCCGCGCGATCTCATGCAGCACGCCTGCCTGCGTGGCCGTTTTGCCAGCGGCACCATGCCCACCTGGGAGTTCGAGCGCGATGGCGAGGTGGTCGCCGTGGACCCCACCGGCCCCTTGATCGTGCGCATCTCGGGCGGCGTGGACCTGGCGGTGGAGGCGGCGCGCGCGGGCTGCGGCATCATCCACATGTTCGAAGGCTGGCTGCAGCCGCATCTCGACAGCGGGGCGCTGGTGCCGGTGCTCGAAGACTGGGCCCGGCCTTTCACCGGGCCGTTTCTCTACTATCCCGGGCGGCGCTATCTGCCGGCGCCGCTCAGGGCGTTTGTGGATTTTGTGCGGGAGCAGTCTGCGGCCGCCGGCATGGAGGGGCAGGCGCTACACGTGCCTGAACGGACTGCGCCCCTGTAGCTCTTCCAGATAGCCTTCCACCCCCTGGCCCTCGCGTTCCAGAAAGCGCTCCACCGCTTCGGCAAACGCCGGGTGCGCGATCCAGTGGGCGCTGCTGGCCTGCACCGGGAGCAGGGCGCGGGCCATCTTGTGCTCGCCCTGGGCGCCGCCCTCGAAGCGTGCCGCGCCGTGGGCTATGCACCACTGCAGCGGCTGGTAGTAGCAGGCCTCGAAGTGCAGGCAGTCCACGCGCTCCAGCGCCCCCCAGTAGCGGCCATAGGCCACGAGCCCGTCCGTGCCATCGTCCCCCAGCGCGATCAGGCTGCTGGCGATGGGGTAACCCTCCTTCTCGGCGATGAACAGCAGCCAGGCCTCGGGCATGGTGCCGGCCATGCGCGCGAAGAAGTCGCGCGTGAGGTAGGGCGGGTTGCCGTGTTCGAGGTAGGTGCGCTCGTAGCAGCGGTAGAAGAAATCCCAGTCGGCGGTGCGGATGTCGGCGCCGCGCGACCAGCGGAACGTGACGCCCGCTTCGGCCACGCGGCGGCGCTCCTGGCGGATCTTCTTGCGCTTGTCCTGGGCCAAGCTGGCCAGGAAGTCATCGAAGCTCGCGTAGCGGGCTGGGGTGTCCTTCCCTTCCAAGGCGCCTTGTGAAGATGCGCTGGCTGGTGGTTCGTTCTTCCAATGGAATTGCACCGTGTGGCGCAGCATCAGGCCTTCATCGGCGCTGGTCTTCACATCGTCGCCGCTGGCGAACAGCACATGCACGGACGAGACATCCTGGCTCTCGCACCACTGGCAGACGGCCTGCACCAGCAGGGTGCGGCTCTCTTCGTCGCGTGCCAGCAGCCGGGTGCCGGGCACTGGCGTGAAGGGCACGGCGATGGTGGCCTTGGGGTAGTAGGGCACGCCGTGCTGCTCATAGGCATTCGCCCATGCCCAGTCGAAGACGTATTCGCCGTACGAATGGCTCTTGAGGTACAGCGGGCAGGCGGCGATCAGCGCATCGCCGTCCCACAGCGTCATGAAGCGCGGCGTCCAGCCGCGTTGGGGCGTGGCGCTGCCGCTCTCGTGCAGGGCCGTGAGGTATTCGTGGCGCAGGAAGGGCGTGGGGTGGCTCTGCAAAGCCAGCAGGCCGTTCCAGGCATTGGCGTCCACCTCCTGCGGGGAGGCCAGCACGCGGGCGATAATGTGCACTTCTTCAGCCATGTGCGCCCTGCGGCCTGCACTGCACTGCCATAGGGCGGTCAGCGGCGGGTTGCGGGCCTGCATTGGCGGTTGTCTTCAACCTGGCCCCAGGGGCCTTCTCCAGTTCCATGACGCTCTCCATTTGCACAGCGCAGCTCAATTTCGTGGTGGGCGACATGCCCGGCAATGCGCAGAAGATCATTGCCGCGGCGCGTGACGCCCATGCCCAGGGTGCGCAGTTGCTGCTCACGCCCGAGCTGGCGATCTGCGGCTACGCGGCAGAGGATTTATTCCTGCGCCCGGCCTTCATCGCCGCCTGCGATGATGCCGTGAAAACCGTGGCCCGTGAGACCGCAGGGTTGAAAGGCCTGGCCATCGTGCTCGGGCATCCGCAGGCCGTGCGCGCCGATGCCCCGGCCTTCAGCGCCTGCTTCAATGCCGCCAGCGTGCTGCGCGATGGCGTGGTGGAGCAGACCTATGCCAAGCGCGAACTGCCCAACTACCAGGTGTTCGACGAGCGCCGCTACTTCGTGGCCGGGCAAGCACCCTGCGTGTTCGAGGTGGCCGGCGTGCGCGTGGGTGTGCTGGTCTGCGAGGACGCCTGGTTCGCCGCCCCCGCGCGCGACGCGGCAGCGGCCGGGGCGCAACTGCTGGCGGTGATCAACGCCTCGCCCTTCCATCTGGGCAAGAGCGCCGAACGTGAAGACACCATGCGCGAGCGCGTGAAGGAGACGGGCCTGCCCCTGGTCTATGCCCACCTGGTGGGCGGGCAGGACGAGGTGGTGTTCGAAGGCCGCTCCTTCGCCCTGGGCGCCGACGGTGCCGTGGCGGCGCGGGCCCCGGGCTTCGAGGAAACGCTGTTCACCGTGCAGGTGCAGGCCGGCCAGGGCGCCACGCCGCCGGCAGTGCACGGCGACATCGCACCGCTGCGCAGCACCGAGGCCGACCTGTGGGACGCGCTGGTCCTGGGCGTGCGCGACTATGTGGGCAAGAACCGCTTCCCTGGCGTGCTGCTGGGCCTGTCGGGCGGCATCGACTCGGCCCTGGTGCTGGCCATCGCCGTGGATGCGCTGGGCGCGGACAAGGTGCGTGCGGTGATGATGCCCTCGCCCTATACGGCCGACATCAGCTGGATCGACGCGCGCGACATGGCGGCCCGCCTGGGCGTGCGCTACGACGAGATCTCCATCCAGCCGCAGTTCGAGGCCTTCAAGGCCGCGCTGGCCAGCGATTTTGCGGGTCGGGCCGAGGACACGACCGAGGAGAACCTGCAGGCACGCATCCGCGGCACGCTGCTCATGGCGCTCTCCAACAAGTTCGGCTCCATCGTGCTGACCACGGGCAACAAGAGCGAGATGTCCACCGGCTACTGCACGCTCTATGGTGACATGGCCGGCGGCTTCGCCGTGATCAAGGACGTGGCCAAGACCACCGTGTTCGCGCTGTGCCGCTGGCGCAATGCCCACGACCCTTATGGCACGGGCACGGGCCCCATCCCCGAGCGCATCATCACCCGCCCGCCGAGTGCCGAGTTGCGCCCCGACCAGAAGGACCAGGACAGCCTGCCGCCCTACGACGTGCTGGACGCCATCGTCTCGCGCTACATGGAAAACGACGAGCCCATCGAGTCCATCATCGCGGCCGGCTTTGCGCGCGCCGACGTGGAGCGCGTGACCCGGCTCATCCAGATCAACGAATACAAGCGCCAGCAGGCGCCCGTAGGGATTCGCGTCACCCGCCGCAGCTTCGGCAAGGATTGGCGTTACCCTATCACCAACCAGTTCCGAGCTTGAAGCAGTCAGTGTTGATGGCCTGAGCCGAGACCGCGAGCACGCCTTTCCTTTTTTCGTATCCACAGGAGACCCGCCATGAAAATGATCACCGCCGTCATCAAGCCCTTCAAGCTCGAAGAAGTCCGCGAAGCCCTGGCCGAGTGCGGCGTGACCGGCCTGACCGTCACCGAAGTCAAGGGCTTCGGCCGCCAGAAGGGCCACACCGAGCTGTACCGTGGCGCCGAATACGTGGTGGACTTTCTGCCCAAGGTGAAGGTCGAAGTCGTCGTGAAGACCGAGGACGTGGACCGCTGCGTCGATGCCATCGTCAACGTGGCGCGCACCGGCAAGATCGGCGACGGCAAGATCTTCGTGACCGCCGTGGAGCGCGTGGTGCGCATCCGCACCGGTGACCTCGACGACGCAGCTGTATAAGCTCCCCCCTGAGTCGCTTCGCGCCTTCCCCCCTGAGGGGGGACGCCCCCAGCGCGGCGGGGCGGCCCTTGCGCGGGGGCGCTGGCCTCGGCAGTGCCCGTTTCGTAGTTCTTGGGCTTAGATCACCGACCGCAGTGGGATCTGGCTGGCATTGTTTCCGGCCTGCTCGACCAGGGTCTGGAGCAGGGTGGTGGTGTCGCTGCCGGCGTGCAGCAGCCCCATCTGCCACTCACCCATGAAACCGCTGGCCACGCTGTGGTCCAGGAAGGCCAGCAGGCCGTCATAGTAGCCGGCCACGTTGAGCAGGCCCAGGGGCTTGTCGTGGTAGCCGAGCTGGCGCCAAGTCCAGACCTCGAACAGTTCCTCGAAGGTGCCGATGCCGCCGGGCAGGGCGATGAAGGCATCACTGCGCTCGGCCATCATGGCCTTGCGCTCGTGCATGGTCTGCACGATGTGCAGTTCGTCGCAGGCCCGGTTGGCCAGTTCCTTGTCCACCAGGGCCTGGGGGATGATGCCGACCACGCGGCCGCCGGCCTGGCGTGTGGCCTCGGCCACGGTGCCCATGAGGCCGCTGCGCCCACCGCCATACACCAGTTGCCCGCCATGGGCGCCGATCCAGGTGCCCACCGCCGTGGCCGCCTGGGCATAGGCCTCGTTCTCGCCGGGGCGCGAGCCGCAGTAGACGCAGATGGAGAAAGCCGGTTTGTCAGCCATGGGTGATCCTCTGGAAGATGGCCCCCGCCCAGATGCCCACGCACAGCAGCAGGGCTAGCAGCACCGCGGCGCTGCCCATGTCCTTGGCGCGCTTGGACAGGTCGTGCCACTCGGGCCCGATGCGGTCGATGGCGGTCTCGATGCCGGTGTTGAGCAGCTCGACGATCATCACGATGACCACCGAGCCGGCCAGCAACGCCACTTCGACCCAGCTGCGGCCCAGCCACAGCGAGACAGGCAGCAGCACGATGGCGGCGATGGCCTGGCGAAAGGCCTTTTCACCCCAGCCGGCGCGCAGGCCCTCCAGCGAGTAGCCGGCAGCGTGCCAGATGCGGTTCAGCCCGGTGCGGGCTTTCTGGGGGTTGGCGGGGGCGGTGGGGCGGGGTGTGGACATAGGGAAAACCGCGATTCTCGCGCAGTGTTGTGACGGCGGGCTTAAGGACGTCGAAACGCTCCCGCCCAGGGCTTATTTCTTGCGGTGCTCGAAATGCACCAGCCGGGTGCCGGCCAGTGCATCGTGCCAGAACTGCCGCTGCGGATGAAAGCGCGCAAGAATGGCCCATATGGCCACCCAGCCGATGACGAGCACCGTGGTCTCCGCGCCCGAAAGTGCAAAAGGCGACACGGCGGCCAGCGGCGGCAAAAACCACAGCCAGCTGAGCACGTAGCGCAGCAGGGCGCGCGGCTGGCTGATGGGGCGCCCGGCGCGGTCCACCACGCGGATGTTCCAGGTCTTCATGGCCAGGGTCTGGCCCTTGGCCCAGAACCAGGTGAAATAGATGCCGAACACCACGAACAGGAAGGCCTGCAGCGCATGGCGGTTGTCCAGCGCATGGCGTGTCTGGCTCAGGGTGCCGAAGAGGTAGCCGGCGATGAACACCACGCCGAACATCAGCATGCCCTCGTACAGCCAGCAGGCCATGCGGCGCATGAGGCTGGGGGTCGCCGCGGCAGGTGGTGTGCCCGGGGGCGCCGTGGCGTCTGCCGGCGGCGTGCTGGAGGTGGGGGAGGCGGGCATTCCGGACTGCGGATCGGCGCGGCGGGCGCCGTCAGTTGTTGGGGTACAGGCCTGAATTGTCGGCGCTGGGCGGTGCGGCGGGGGTTGCCGGGTCGGAGCCCGCGGGCGCCAGCGGTGGCAGTGCAGCGGGTACGGCGGTGGGTACGGCCACGGGGGCGGTTTCCACCACCGCAGGGGCGGCCGGGCTGGAGGCCGAGGCCTCCGTGGGGGGCTGCGCTGCAGAAGGTACCGGCATGGCCAGACGCGGGCCATGGTCGGTCAACGGCGGGATCTTGGGCGCGTTGGGGCGCAGGGGGTTGGCCTGCGTGGCGGCGGGCACCTGCGCCAGTTTGCGGGTAGGCACCGGGCGCAGCGCGGTTGCCGCGCCCTGGGGCTTGGGCGGTGCCGTGGCGGCCAGCAGGTCGCGCTCCTCGGCGGTCAGCGCCTGGTAGGCCTCCCACTGCGCGAGCTTGTTGTCCCGGGCCAGGCGGTTGGTGCTGGCGTAGTTCAGCCGTGCCTGGCTGCGCTGCTGGGCGCTCAGGCTGGCCCATTCGGTCATGCGGCTGTGCAGCTTGGCCTGCTCTTCCTCGGGCAGTTCCGGAAAATTCACTGCCAGCGCCAGCCAGCGGCGCTTTTGCACCTCGCTGATCAGCGCCCAGCGCTCAGCCAGCGGGTAGAGCGCCAGCTTTTGCCGGGTGTTCAGGGTTTCCCAGCCGGGGCCGGCGGCCACTTCGGCCAGGCCTTCGGAGGGCAGGGCGGTGGCGCTGCCCGAGGGGCGCAGGGCCGTGGCGGCCGTGGGGGTGGGGCGCGTGGCGGCAGAAGGCAGCAGGGTGGCCGGCGCCATGCCCACCCGTTGCACGACCATCACGGAGACGGCGGTCAGCGCGCCCAGAAGCGCCAAAGCCAGCACGATGGCTGGCAGTGGTGGGCGGGCGTCGGGAAGTCCTTTATGCATGCATCGGGCAGTGGGCCAAATCAGTGATTCTGCGCTGCCGTCTTGAGGAACTGGACAAATCCCGGGTCGGAATAGGCTTCTGGCGGCAATTCGTCGGTCAGCAGGGCGGCATCGACTTCGGCGATCTCGTTGGCGCCGAACTCATCCTGCACCGTGCTGATGAAGAACAGGCCCACCACCAGGGCGATCAGCGGCACAGCCGACACCAGGGCATTCCACCAGCTGTTGCCTTCGCCGCCACCGGCGCCCAGGCTGGCCGAGGAGCCGCTGGCCAGCACCACCGGGGCGCTTGCCCGGGCGGGGGCGCGCACGGGGGCCAGCACCTTGCGCCGCGCCAGTGCCTGCATGCGCGATGCGCGCAGGCGCTCCGAGATGTCATAGGGCAGATCCTGCGAGCCGTCCGTCAGCCGCGCCGATACGCGGCGGGCAAAACGTTCTGCTGCAGCTTCCTGGGAGGAGGTAAGGGTGGTGTTCACAGTTCTATTCCTTTGGCTTTCAGTGCCTTGCTCAGGGTTTGTATGGCACGAAAACAGTGCGTTTTCACACTGCCTTCCGAACAACCCATCGCGGCTGCCGTTTCTGATACATCCATTTCTTCCCAGTAACGCATGAGGAAGGCTTCCCGTTGACGTGCTGGCAATTCTTCTATTTCCGCCTCGATGCTGCGGAAGATCTGGGCTCTTTCGGTCAGGTCTTCGGCACTCGCGGCCTTGTCGCCGTCTTCCGGGCCGGAGTACGCCTCCAGTAGATCAAAATCCATGCCATCTTCGCCGGGCCCTTCGAAGTCGCTCATGCTCGAAAACAGTGCATTGCGTGTCTTCTGGCGCCGAAACCAGTCCAGAGTGCTGTTCGAGAGGATGCGCTGGAACAGCATGGGCAGCTCGGCCGCCGGCTTGTCCCCATAGTGCTCGGCCAGCTTGAGCATGCTGTCCTGCACGATGTCCAGGGCCGCTTCCTCATTGCGGACGTGGTAGACCGAGCGCTTGAATGCGCGCTTTTCTACACTTTTGAGGAAATCGGAGAGTTCTTGTTCGGTTGCCAAGACGGGTCAGCCCGGGAATGGGACGCGTGTCGGGCACGCCGGTGCGGCGCCCCAACAACAGGTGCAGAGCCCCCTCCACGAAGGAGCCCAGCCGCCGATTATCGCATCCCCCGGTGTTTTTTTAGGCATGGTGCGCAATTGGGCGTGTTGCAGTGCGATAATCGCGGCTGCAATTCAAAAGGCAAACGGGTCACGGTCCGGCGCGGCAATCATCCACGCCCATGTCCTTGGCCTCAAGTTCCAAGCTGGCTTCACAAGGGTCCATGCGAGGAGCACCCAAGGTTTTTCGTCAGAGAAATTCACAAAGGTTGATCATCATGGAAATCTCCAAGGCCGAAATCACTTCGGCGGCCGCTGCTGCGCAGGGCAATTCCCCTTCTTCTTCCGCTCCCGGCTCTGTGGACCTCATGGGTTCCGAGATCCTGGTCAAGTCGCTGCAGGCCGAGAACGTCCAGTACATCTGGGGCTACCCCGGCGGTGCCGTCCTGTACATCTACGACGCGCTGTACAAGCAGGAAACCATCCAGCACGTGCTGGTGCGCCACGAGCAGGCTGCCGTGCACGCCGCCGACGGCTATGCCCGCGCCACCGGTGAAGTCGGCGTCGCCCTGGTCACCTCGGGCCCCGGCCTGACCAACGCGGTCACCGGCATCGCCACGGCGTACATGGATTCGATCCCCATGGTGATCATCTCCGGCCAGGTGCCCACGCCCGCGATCGGGCTCGACGCCTTCCAGGAGTGCGACACCGTCGGCATCACGCGCCCCATCGTCAAGCACAACTTCCTGGTCAAGGACCCGCGCGACCTGGCCGTCACGCTCAAGAAGGCCTTCCACATCGCCCGCACCGGCCGCCCCGGCCCCGTGGTGGTCGATATCCCGAAGGACGTGTCCTTCAAGAAGGCCGCCTACAGCGGCTACCCCCAGAGCGTGGAAATGCGCTCGTACAACCCCGTGCGCAAGGGCCACAGCGGCCAGATCCGCAAGGCCCTGCAACTGCTGCTGGCCGCCAAGCGCCCCTACATCTACACCGGCGGCGGCGTGCTGCTGGGCAATGCCACCAACGAGCTGCGCACGCTGGTGGACATGCTGGGTTACCCGGTCACCAACACGCTGATGGGCCTGGGCGCCTACCCCGCGTCGGACCGCAAGTTCCTGGGCATGCTGGGCATGCACGGCACCATCGAAGCCAACAACGCCATGCAGAACTGCGACGTGCTGCTGGCCGTGGGCGCGCGCTTCGATGACCGCGTGATCGGCAACCCCAAGCACTTCGCGCAGAACGACCGCAAGATCATCCATGTGGACATCGACCCGTCGAGCATCTCCAAGCGCGTGAAGGTCGACATCCCGATCGTCGGCGACGTGAAGGATGTGCTCACCGAGCTGATCTCCATGGTCCGCGAAAGCAGCACCCGCCCCGACGCCGGCGCGCTGGCCGCCTGGTGGGACACCATCGAAGGCTGGCGCAAGCGCGACTGCCTGAAGTACAGCATGGGCAGTCCCGACGTCATCAAGCCCCAGTACGTGGTGGAAACGCTGTGGAACATGACCAAGGACGTCGACACCTACATCACGTCCGACGTGGGCCAGCACCAGATGTGGGCAGCCCAGTACTACCGCTTCGATGAGCCGCGCCGCTGGATCAATTCCGGCGGCCTGGGCACCATGGGCGTGGGCATTCCCTACGCCATGGGCATCAAGCTGGCCAAGCCAGAGGCCGAGGTGTTCTGCATCACCGGCGAAGGCTCGGTGCAGATGAACATCCAGGAACTGTCGACCTGCCTGCAGTACAACACGCCGATCAAGATCTGCTCGTTGAACAACCGCTACCTGGGCATGGTGCGCCAGTGGCAGGAAATCGAGTACTCCGGCCGCTACAGCCACAGCTACATGGATGCGCTGCCCAACTTCGTGAAGCTGGCCGAGGCCTATGGCCACGTGGGCCTGCTGATCGAGCACCCCAAGGACGTCGAGCCCGCGCTGCGCGAAGCGCGCAAGCTCAAGGACCGCACGGTGTTCCTGGACTTCCGTACCGATCCCACCGAGAACGTGTTCCCGATGGTGCAGGCCGGCAAGGGCATCACCGAAATGCTGCTGGGCTCCGAGGACCTGTAAACACAGGCCTTCGGCTCCCGCTGCGGCCTGCAGCCACAGCAGTGTGATGCTGCAGGCCAATCTCCTGCTATCAGTTCGATAGCTTCACTTCGACGAATCTATTGTCTGCCGAGCCTGCGCATTACCGTGCGCAGGGGAGGGCAGCGAAAAGAGGAATGTCTTCATCATGAAACACATCATTGCCGTTTTGCTGGAGAACGAACCCGGCGCGCTGTCGCGCGTCGTGGGCCTGTTCTCTGCCCGTGGCTACAACATCGAATCGCTCACCGTGGCGCCCACCGAGGATCCATCGCTCTCGCGCATGACCATCCAGACCACGGGCTCCGACGATGTGATCGAGCAGATCACCAAGCACCTGAACCGCCTCATCGAAGTGGTCAAGGTGGTCGACCTCACCGAGGGTGCCTACACCGAGCGCGAGCTCATGATGGTGAAGGTGCGCGCCGTGGGCAAGGAGCGCGAGGAGATGAAGCGCATGGCCGACATTTTCCGCGGCCGCATCATCGATGTGACCGAGAAGAGCTACACCATCGAGCTCACCGGCGACCAGTCCAAGAACGACGCCTTCCTGCAGGCCATCGACCGCACCGCCATCCTGGAAACCGTGCGCACCGGTGCCAGCGGCATCGGCCGCGGCGAGCGAATCTTGCGCGTGTAAGACAATCCACCCCGCATTTCCCGATTTCAACCCCCCAAACAACGCATTTCAACCGGAGCGACCCATGAAAGTTTTCTACGACAAAGACTGTGACCTGAGCCTGATCAAGGGCAAGACCGTTGCCATCATCGGCTATGGCTCGCAGGGCCACGCCCACGCACAGAACCTGAACGACAGCGGCGTGAAGGTCGTGGTCGGCCTGCGCAAGGGCGGCGCCTCCTGGGACAAGGTCGGCAAGGCCGGCCTGAACGTGATGGAAGTCAACGACGCCGTCAAGGCCGCCGACGTGGTCATGATCCTGCTGCCCGACGAGCAGATCGGCGAGGTCTACACCAACAACGTGGCCCCGAACATCAAGCAAGGCGCTTCGCTGGCCTTCGCCCACGGCTTCAACGTGCACTACAACCAGGTCGTGCCCCGTGCCGACCTCGATGTGTGGATGGTTGCCCCCAAGGCCCCCGGCCACACCGTGCGCAACACCTACACCCAGGGCGGCGGCGTGCCCCACCTGGTGGCCGTGCACCAGGACAAGTCCGGCAAGGCCCGTGACCTGGCCCTGTCCTACGCCATGGCCAATGGTGGCGGCAAGGCCGGCATCATCGAGACCAACTTCAAGGAAGAAACCGAGACCGACCTGTTCGGCGAACAGGCCGTGCTGTGCGGCGGTGCCGTCGAGCTGATCAAGATGGGTTACGAAACCCTGGTCGAAGCCGGCTATGCCCCTGAAATGGCCTACTTCGAATGCCTGCACGAGCTCAAGCTCATCGTGGACCTGATCTACGAAGGCGGCATTGCCAACATGAACTACTCGATCTCGAACAACGCCGAGTACGGCGAGTACGTGACCGGCCCTGAAGTCATCAACGAGCAGTCGCGCGTGGCCATGCGCAATGCCCTGAAGCGCATCCAGAGCGGCGAGTACGCCAAGATGTTCATCCAGGAAGGCCGCCTGAACTACCCAAGCATGACGGCACGCCGCCGCAACACCGCCGACCACAGCATCGAAGTGGTGGGTGGCAAGCTGCGCGCCATGATGCCTTGGATCGCCAAGAACAAGCTGGTCGACCAAACCCGCAACTGATCGGCGACCACGCGCCTCGCGTACACGATCCCAAAAGGCCACCTCGGTGGCCTTTTTTCATGGCCGGCGGGGCCGCATGCCCTGGTGTGGCGCGGCTCGCTGGGCCGGTCATGCATTGTTGACAGGCCGCCTTCGCCCAGGCCCCCAGGGTGCAGCTACACTGCGCCTTCGGTCTGGAGCGTGCACACGCTCCCGGGAGGGGTGCCGTGCGCCATGCGTGCGCGTGCCAATTACTATAATTTTGATAGCTGTTCACGCCGGCTGGCCTGGCGATGGAGATTTTTTCGATGCATGACGGCAAGGATCTGGCCGACGGCTCCGGTGTGATGGTGCGCAAGCGGCGCAAGGGCATCTACATCCTGCCCAATCTGTTCACGCTGGCGGCCTTGTTCGGGGGCTTCTATTCCATCGTGATGGCCATGAACGGGCGCTTCGACCTGGCGGCCGTGGGGGTGTTCTGCGCCATGGTGCTCGACAGCCTGGATGGCCGCGTGGCGCGCATGACCAACACGCAAAGCGCCTTCGGCGAGCAGATGGACTCGCTGTCGGACATGGTGTCCTTCGGTGCCGCGCCCGCGCTCATCGCCTACGAGTGGTCGCTCAAGGGCCTGGGCCGCTGGGGCTGGATCGCCGCCTTCGTGTACTGCGCCTGCGCCGCGCTGCGGCTGGCGCGCTTCAATGTGAACACGGGGGTGGTCGACAAGCGCTACTTCCAGGGCCTGCCGTCGCCTGCGGCGGCCGCGCTGGTGGCTGGCTTCATCTGGCTCATGACCGAGCTCGGTGTGCGCCGCGGCGTGGACCTGTGGCTCACCTGGGACCAGGTCACCTGGGTGATGTTCGCCTTCACGCTGTATGCCGGGCTCACCATGGTGACCAATGTGCCGTTCTACAGCTTCAAGGACATCCAGATGAAGAAGAGCGTGCCCTTCGCCGCCATCGTGCTGATCGCGCTGGGCATCGCCGTCATCAATATCCATCCGCCCATCGTGCTCTTCAGCGTGTTCGTGTTCTATGGGCTGAGCGGCTACGGCGTCTACGCCTGGCGCAAGGCCAAGGGGCAGCACAGCAGCGTGATCAGCACGTCCACCGACGAACCCGACGAGCGCGGCCTGCACAAATGACGGCTGGGAACCGCGCGCCCTGCACTTGTGCTACATTGCACTGCATGAACACGTTGGCCATTGCAATCCTACTGCTAGCTCCCCACGGGCGGAGACGGTAGGCGCACGCGCACACGTTTTCCACAAAGGCCCGTATGCACCCGCAACGGGCCTTTTGCTTTGGGCGCCAGAATTCAGCGTTGCGGACCACCCCACCATCAATACCAGGAGAACCCCATGGCCGACAAACTCATCATTTTCGACACCACCTTGCGCGACGGCGAGCAATCGCCCGGCGCCTCCATGACCCGGGACGAGAAGCTGCGCATCGCACGCCAGCTCGAGCGCCTGAAGGTGGACGTGATCGAGGCCGGGTTTGCCGCCAGCTCCAACGGCGACTTCGAGGCCGTGCAGGCGATTGCCAACGCCATCAAGGACTCGACCATCTGCTCGCTCTCGCGCGCCAATGACCGCGACATCTCGCGGGCGGCCGAGGCCCTCAAGGGCGCCAACAGCGCGCGCATCCATACCTTCATCGCCACCTCGGCGCTGCACATGGAAAAGAAGCTGCGCATGACGCCCGAGCAGGTGCTCGAGCAGGCGCGCCAGTCGGTGCGCTTTGCACGCAACCTGGTGGCCGACATCGAGTTCAGCCCCGAAGACGGCTACCGCAGCGACCCGGACTTCCTGTGCCGCGTGCTCGAAGCCGTGATCGCCGAAGGTGCCACCACCATCAACGTGCCCGACACCGTGGGCTACGCGATCCCCGAGCTGTACGGCAACTTCATCAAGACGTTGCGCGAGCGCATTCCCAACAGCGACAAGGCCATCTGGTCCGTGCACTGCCACAACGACCTGGGGATGGCCGTGGCCAACTCGCTGGCCGGCGTGAAGATCGGCGGTGCCCGCCAGGTCGAATGCACCATCAACGGCCTGGGCGAGCGTGCCGGCAACTGCTCCCTCGAAGAAGTCGTCATGGCCATCAAGACGCGCCGTGACTACTTCGACCTGGACCTCAACATCGACGCCAAGCACATCGTCGCTGCCAGCCGCATGGTCAGCCAGACCACCGGTTTCGTGGTGCAGCCCAACAAGGCCGTGGTGGGCGCCAACGCCTTTGCGCACGCCAGCGGCATCCACCAGGACGGCGTGCTCAAGGCGCGCGACACCTACGAGATCATGCGTGCCGAAGACGTGGGCTGGAGCGCCAACAAGATCGTGCTGGGCAAGCTGAGCGGCCGCAATGCCTTCAAGCAGCGCCTGCAGGAGCTGGGCGTGAGCCTGGACAGCGAGACCGAGGTCAACAGCGCCTTCACCCGCTTCAAGGAGCTGGCCGACCGCAAGAGCGAGATCTTCGACGAGGACATCCTGGCCCTGGTCAGCGACGAAAGCGTGACGGCGGAGAAGGAGCAGTACGGCTTCGTCTCGCTGTTCCAGCAGAGCGAGACCGGCGAGCAACCCCGTGCGCGCATCGTCTTCACGGTGGACGGCCACGAGGTGCGCGGCGAGTCCGAGGGCAACGGCCCGGTGGACGCGTCGCTCAAGGCCATCGAGTCCCACGTCAAGAGTGGTGCGGAGATGGTGTTGTATTCCGTCAACGCCATCAGCGGCTCCACCGAGAGCCAGGGCGAGGTCACCGTGCGCCTGCAGAACAGCGGCCGCGTGGTCAACGGAGTGGGCGCTGACCCCGATATCGTGGTCGCGTCAGCCAAGGCCTACCTCAGCGCGTTGAACAAATTACAAAGTAAAGCTGACCGGGTGGCTGCACAGGGATAAGCGTTGAATTTATAATTCATTCACTTTCTTGGAAAGTCGCGCAAGGTCTTGATCTTGCGCGACTTTTTTTGATTCTGTACACTGGCCCACACTTCTTACCCTTTGGAGCACTTTGATGCACCATGGCCGCAGCACCGCAATGAACCGTTTTTTCCAGCTTCTGGGCTTTGTTGTTGTGAGTGCGGCGCTCGCGTCGCCCATGGCACACGCCAACGAGCGCAAGAAGGCGCCCGCCAAGAAGCAGGTGGCATCGGCCACCGCCAAGAAGTCCGCCGGCCCGCGCAAGGCCGCCGTTGCCGCCAAGCCTGTGCGTATCACCGCCAAGACCTCCAAGGCCGCCACCCGCGTGGCCTTCATCCCCGCCAAGCCTTCCTTCGGCCAACTGGCGGGCCTGCACGAAGTCAATGACCCGCTGGACCTCAAGTCCAGCGTGGCCCTGGTGATCGACCAGGAAACCCATGAAGTGCTGCTCAGCAAGAACGACCATGCCGTTCTGCCGATCGCATCGCTCACCAAGCTCATGACCGGCCTGATCATCTCCCAGGCCAAGCTGCCCATGGACGAGCAGCTCACCATCACCCAGGACGACGTGGACACCGAAAAAGGCAGCCGCTCGCGCTTGACGGTAGGCTCCACGCTGACCCGCGGCGAAATGCTGCACCTGGCCCTGATGTCCAGCGAGAACCGCGCCGCCCATGCGCTGGGCCGCACCTACCCCGGTGGCCTCGATGTGTTCGTGGCGCAGATGAATGCCAAGGCGCGCCTCCTGGGCATGACCGACACCAAGTACGTGGAGCCCACGGGCCTGTCCAGCCGCAACCAGAGCAGCGCCCGCGACCTGGCCACCCTGGTCAACGTGGCCCATGGCGACCCGGTGATGCGCGAGCTGTCCACCTCGCCCGGCTACGAGCTGGCCCTGGGTGCGCGCACCCTGCAGTTCAACAACACCAATGGCCTGGTGAAGAACCCCACCTGGGACATCGGCCTGCAAAAGACTGGCTACATCTCCGAAGCCGGGCGCTGCCTGGTGATGCAGGCGCAGGTGGCCGGCCGCAAGATCATCATGGTGTTCCTGGATTCCGCCGGCAAGTTCAGCCGCCTGGGCGACGCCGAGCGCGTGCGCCACTGGGTCGAATCCATGCCCGCCGCCATCAGCCCCGTGAAGACGGTAGTGCACAGCTCCAACGGGTGATCGATCAGAGCACCACGGCCCCTGGCACCCCGTTCCCGTGGCGGCCAGGGCATCAAAAAACCCCGGTGGCGCAGGCTCCCGGGGTTTTTTGTTTTTCAGGCCGGGGCTGCGCGCCCTTCGGCGATCACTCGACCGGTGTGTGCAGGACCTCGCTGCCGTGCAGGGAGGAGGACAGGGGCGAGGTGGGCACCTTGGTCGGCACATAGCCCAGCGCCAGCGAAATCTCCTGCGCCGTGGCCTGCAGCTTGGCCATCCAGCCCTCGTCGAGCCGGTCGGCCGGGGCCGAGATGGACAGGCCGGCCACCAGCTTGGCCTGGTCGTCGTACACGCCGGCGGCCATGCAGCGCACGCCCAGCTCCAGCTCCTCGTTGTCGCGGGCCGTGCCGTACTGGCGTGCCTTGGCCAGCTCGCGCTCGAGCACGGGCAACTGGGTAATGCTGTTGCGGGTGTGGCCCGCCAGCCCGGTGCGGGTGGCGTAGGCGCGCACGCGCTGGGGGTCGTCCAGCGCCAGGAAGAGCTTGCCGGTGGAGGTCAGGTGCAGCGGCGCGCGGCCGCCGATGGCGCGCACCACCTGCATGCCCGAACGCTCGCTGTAGGCGCGCTCCACGTACACGATCTCATCGCCCTGGCGCATGCTCAGGTTCACCGGCTGCTGGATCAGCTTGTGCAGGTTGCGCATCGGGGCCAGGGCCGCATCGCGCACGCTCAGGCGGGCCTTGACCAGGTTGCCCAGCTCCAGCAGGCGCATGCCCAGCCGGTAGCTGCCCGACTCGGGCCGGTCCACGAAGCGGCCGATGGTCAGGTCGTTCAGGATGCGGTGCGTGGTGGACGGGTGCAGCCCCGTCTTCTCGCTGATCTCCTTGAGCGAGATGGCGTCCTCGCGCGATGCGAGCACGTCGATCAGCGTGAACATGCGCTCCAGTACCTGGACGCTGGGTTTGATCGGGATACCAGGGTCGATTTTTTTCATGGGCGGCAGGAATGCGGGAATGGTGTGGAGTAAGGGATATCCACAACATCCTCTGATCGCCGCATCTTACCTTGTGAAATGCAACGGCACCATCGGGCGCCTTGGAAGCCGTCAGCCGCTGGCACCTGGGTGACGCTGGTCCACCCGCCGCCATTCGCTGCCCTGGCGGATCTCGTGCGGCAAAAAGCGCGCCTTGTAGTTCATCTTGGGGCTGGCCTCGATCCAGTAGCCCAGGTAGACATAGGGCAGGCCCATGGAGCGCGCCTGCTCGATCTGCCAGACCACGTTGTAGGTGCCGTAGCTGGCCCGCGCCTCGGGCTCGTAGAAGGTGTACACGGCCGACAGGCCGTCGTTGAGCACGTCGAGGATGGACACCATCTTCAGCGCCCCCGGCTCACCGGTTTCCGGATCCACCTCGCGGAACTCCACCAGCCGCGAATTGACGCGGCTTTGCAGCAGGAACTGGGTGTACTGGTCGATGCTGTCCTGGTCCATGCCGCCGCCCGCGTGGCGCCCGTTCTGGTAGCGCAGGTACAGCTGGTAGTGCTCGGGCACGAAGCACAGGCGCAGCACGCGCGCCTGCAGCGCGCCATGCTGCAGCGCAGCGCGGCGCTGGCTGCGGTCGGGCCGGAACTCCTGCGCGCGCACGCGCAGCGGGGTGCAGGCCTGGCAGCCATCGCAATAGGGGCGGTAGGTGAACATGCCGCTGCGCCGGAACCCCGTGGCCACGAGGCCCGAATACACATCGCTCTGGATCAGGTGGCTGGGCGTGGCGACCTGCGAACGCGCCTGCCGGTCCGGCAGGTAGCTGCACGGGTAGGGCGCTGTCGCATAGAACTGCAAGGTCTGCAGCGGCAGGTCGTTGAGTTGCGTCATGCCATGGGCGAGGGGTGGGGCAACAGTTGGTTCCAGTATACGGGCTCGAAACGCCAGGTGCCGCCCGGAAGGTCTTGCGCCGCGGCGATCTTGCCCAGGAACTCGCTGCGCGGGATCTCGCGCGCCCCCATCGACGCCAGGTGGCGCGTGTTCTGCTGGCAGTCGATCAGCGCCACGCCGTGCACGCGGCAAATCGCCACCAGCGCCGCCAGCGCGATCTTGGAGGCATCGGTCGCATGCGCGAACATCGACTCGCCGAACACCGCGCGCCCGAGCGCCACGCAGTACAGGCCACCCACCAGCCGCCCATCGGCCCAGGTCTCCACGCTGTGGGCCGAGCCCGCCGCATGCAGCGCCTCGTAGGCACGCACCATGTCGGGCACGATCCAGGTGCCCGCCTGGCCCTCGCGCGGCGTGGACGAGCAGGCGCGTATCACCTGGCCGAAGGCCGTGTCCACCCGCACCTCGCAGTGGCTGCTGGAGGCGAATTTCTGCAGCGTCTTGCGCAGCGAGCGATGCAGCCGGAACTCGGCCACCGGCAGCACCATGCGCGGGTCGGGCGCCCACCACAGGATGGGCTGGCCCTCGCTGAACCAGGGGAAGGTGCCCTGCCCGTAGGCCGCCCTGAGGTGCTTCACATCCAGAGCGCCCCCGGCGGCCAGCAGGCCGGGCGCCGGGTCATCGGGGCCCCAGGCGCTCGCCGGGCTGGGGAAGGGGTCAAGGGGTTCCAGCCAGGGGAGTTGGGCGGGCATGGGGGCGAGGCAGGGATGCGAAGGAACGACGAATGAATGGTTTGATTGTGCGGCAAGCACCGCGGCTGACGCAGGCCCGTGGTGTTTGCGCTACTTGCGCCGGTACTCGCCCACAAAGCTCACGTTCATTCCGCCGCAGCCATCGTCCTCCCTCACGGCCAGGCCGCCGCGCTGCAGGGCCAGTGTGGCCGTGCAGCCGTCGCTGTCGTACGCCAGCAGCCCGTTGCGCAGGGTGCCCACGCCCCGTATCTCACCCACGTTGACCTGGCCATTGGCGGCGTTGGGGCCGAGCCAGACGGCGTCGCCCGCCAGGTAGACCTTGCCGCCCTGCAGGCCGACGACGGCCAGGCTGGCGCTGTCCTTGTCGGGCTTGCCCTGGAGGTAGCGCGTGTAGCTGCCGTTCCACTGGGCACTGGGCCTACTGGCGGGCGCAACGCTTTGCAGCAGCGCAATGCGGCCCGAGAACTCCTGGGCCAGGCAGCGCGCATCCTTGCACTGCGTGACCTCGTACGACTTGAGCCACTCGCGCTGCCACTGCACCAGCTGCGGCCGGGCCTTGGAGCGGGTGATTGCCTCCTTGAAGGCGGTGTTGAGCTGCTCGTCCAGCGCCGAGAGCGGGGCGTCCGAGCAGATCAGCTTTTCCATGGGCGACTTGGCCTTGGTGCAGTCGAAGCTGGCGGCGCTGGCCAGTGGGGCCAGGGCCATCAGCAGGGCGGCGGCAATACAGGGGCGCATCGTTCTGTTTAGGGGCATGGTGCGTTCAGTGGGCTGGATCGTGGTGGGCGGGCGGTATCCATCATACGAAGCTGCACGGTGGGCCACTTTGTACTGCGCAGGGTGCGCTTTGTACTAGAACAAAGAAGGGGGAGAGGGCGCGGCAGCCAATCGGCACTTGACACTCCGGGGCGCTGGACGCACCCTACGGCCCGCCGCAAATCTGCGCACCACACAACACAGGAAAGAACCAACATGATCAACAAGCGCCATTTCGTCACCACCATCGGCCTGGCCGGCGTGCTGCCCGCTACCAGCGCCATCGCAGCCCCCAATGCCAAGGCCGGTGTTGCCCAGCCCGTCTTGCTGACCGTGAGCGGTGCCGTCGGCAAGACCAACCGCGGCGCGCTCGACCCTGTCATCGACCAGATGATGGGCAAGCACAAGATCCAGTTCAGCAAGGCCTTCGCGTTCGACGCAACTGCGCTGCAGCGCCTGCCCGCGGTGACCATCAAGCCCACGCTCGAATACGACGGCAAGCCCCACACGCTGGAAGGCCCGCTGCTGGTCACCGTGCTCGAAGCCGCTGGCGTGCCGCGCGGCAGCAATGTGCAGCTGGGCCTGCGCGCCGTGGACGGCTACAACGTGGCCGTCAGCCTGGCCGATGCGGCGCAGTACCGCATGATCGTGGCCACGCGCCTGGACGGCCAGCCCATGGCGCTGGGCGGCCTGGGGCCACAGTGGGCCGTGTACGACGCGGACAACGTCGCGCCCTTCAAGGACAAGCCCGTGAAGGAGCGCTTTGCGCTGTGCCCCTGGGGCCTGTACCACATCGACGTGAAGGCGGCCTGAGCTGTAGGACTGCACCGGAAATCGCGGGCGTGCCCCCGCGGCTGGCCTACCATCGCTGAGCATCCGAACACTGATGGAAGGCAATCCCCGTGGCAACCGTTCAAGAAGCCCGTGTCGTCAGCCAGTCCGTGGCGGTGGCGGCCAACACCGTCTATGACTTTGCCCACCGCATGGAGAACCTGCCGCTCTGGGCATCGGGCCTGGCCACAGGCATCGAACAGCGCGATGGCCAGTGGTTCACCGATTCGCCCATGGGCAAGGTCCGGGTCGACATGGCACCCCACAACCCCTTTGGCGTGCTCGACCACGATGTGACCTTGCCCGACGGAACCACGGTGCACAACGCCTTTCGCGTCACACCGTGTGGTGGGCATGGCAGCCTGCTGAGCTTTGTGGTGCTGCGCTTCGAGGGCGTGGGCCAGGCCAATTTCGAGGCCGACGTGGCGCATGTGCGCAAGGACCTTGCCGCACTGCAGCAACTGCTGGAGCGGCAGGCTTCCTGATGCCGCGGCTGGACGGCTGCGAATGGCCTGAAGCCAGTCAATCCTTGTTGCGCGTCAGATGGTTGAGCACCGCATCCGCCGAGTTGCCCACTGCCGCCACCGCGTCGCGCAGCTCCTGTTCGGAGCATTCGAGGGAGGTGGTCCAGGCGTGGATCTCGTGGTCCTGCGCCAGGCTGATGAAACGGCGGTCCGTATCGGCATCGTGCGGAATGTCGGGCATGGTGGAGGGCCTCGCGTTGGCGCTTGGCCTAGCGCTGCTTGTCGTCGGTCTCGCCCGTCACACCCGTGCCCTGGCGTGATGCCGGCTTGGGATCCGGGTGCTCTTCGATCACGCCCAGCCGGTGGCCCGAGGGGTCTACCGCATCCAACGGGCCCACCCCCGGCTGTTCTCCGCCCGGGCGGTTGGCATAGGTCTCGCCCAGCGTGCCGGAGGCGTCTTTCAAGCCATACTGGTGGTGGCCGGGTTTCGGGGTGGTGCTGTCGGGCATGGCGTGCTCCTCAGGGAAGAAGCCTTGATGCTAGGGGCGCAGCGCACGGCGGGCTGTAGGACCCCATCGGCTACGCCGGTGCTCGCCGTCCTGCCCGGGCCGTGGCGACAGGGGGGGGGGCTCAAACGCGGCGCAGCACCACCACGGCGTAGGTGCAGTCTGCCGCCGTTTCGTTGCGGAACACGCAGTCCGCAGGCGGCCCCAGTTCCAGGCAGTCGCCGGCATCCATGGCATGCCGGGTGTCGCCCTCCATGAACACCAGCGAGCCTTGCAATACCCAGATCAGCTGCCGTTTCGCGGTGTAGGCAGCAGCCGGCATGGGCACCCGCGCACCGGCGGGCAGCACCACCTGCACCAGGTCCAGCGGCAGGTCGGAGGGGGGCGATACGTGCGTGCGCACATAGCCGGTCTGCGGGTCGGTCCACACGGGCTGGTCGGCCCGGCGCAGCAGCCGGCCCTCCTTGGCCTCGGCGCGGGCGATCAGTTGCGACATGCTCAGCCCGAACGCGCCCGACAGCCGTGCCAGCAGCGTTGCCGTGGGGCTCGATTCACCCCGCTCCAGCTTGTGCACCATGGCCCGCGACACGCCGGAGTGCGCCGCCAGATCGGTCAGCGACCAGCCCCGGCCTTCGCGCTCGATGCGCACGCGGGCGCCAATGCGTTGGCTCAGGCTATCGACTGCTAAATCTACTTTGGTGGACATGTGTTTCATCATGGTGGACAATAATCCACCAAAATACCTTATTCGTCCATCATAGTGGATGGTAAACCGTGCAACCCCTGACAGCCGCGCCATGACCCTGCAGATACGCGATGCCCACACGGGCGACATCGAAGGCATCCTTGCCATCTACAACGACGCCGTGGCCAACACCACCGCCATCTGGAACGAAACCCTGGTGGACGCAGCCAACCGCGCCGCCTGGCTGGCCGACCGCCAGCGCCTGGGCTACCCCGTGCTCGTCGCCATCGACGACCAGGGTGCCGTGGCCGGCTACGCCTCGTTTGGCGACTGGCGCGCTTTCGACGGCTACCGCCACACCGTCGAGCATTCCGTGTACGTGCACCAGAACGCCCGCGGCGCAGGCCTGGGCAAGCTGCTGATGCAGGCCCTCATCGAGCGTGCCCGCGCCATCGGCAAGCACGTCATGGTCGCCGGCATCGAGGCCGGCAACACCGCATCGATCCAGCTGCACGAGCGCCTGGGCTTCATCCAGGTGGGCCTGCTGCCCGAAGTGGGCACCAAGTTCGGCCAGTGGCTGGACCTGGCCTTTTTGCAGCTCAAGCTCGATGCGCGCACCGATCCCGATGGGGCAGGGCGCGGCGGTTGACCGCCCCGCTTGGCCGGCGCTTCTTTCTCTGCGGCCGAGCGCGGCCGCTGCAGCGTGGGCCAGCCCTGGAAAATGGGCTCAGATCCATTTCCCCGTGCATATTGGCATCATGTGATCTGCCTTTTCATGTCTTGTTATGAAGCCAAACGCTGCGACTCGCAGATTGCAGTGGAAAATGCGGAAAGGCGTGGCCGCAGATAATGGTATCCGGAAGGCATTGAAAATACCGGTGGTCCATTGGATTCAACCGCTCGGCGAGAGACTCTGGTTTTGCCTGCCGGTGTTTGCTAAGGGATGGTTTGCCCGCAAAGGCCCTGCACATGCGGCCCTCATGCCTTTCGGGCGGTGGCCGGGCGCCGCTCTTGGTGCCATCTGTGCTGCTTTGTCCAGATCAAAGTCCACCCATTTCACTATTTTCTACCGCCAGTGCCTGCTGGTTGCCTTGGTTTTCTCTTTGGTGGCGATGGTCGATGGAGTGAATTATGCTGGCTCGGATTGAATCGTATCAAATGGTACCTGTTGTTATGGAAGACTTCGCATTTGATTTTCAAAAACCAAGCGCCTACATTTCCCCCTCCCCTGTAAGTCCCCCAGAGGACACGCAGGTTCTTTCAAATCAGGGAGGGTATGAAAATGGCGGTAGCGGTACAGCGGTCGGTATGGGCGGTAGAGATGCTTGTTCTTGCATCCTTGGCTGCCTGCGGTGGGTCCGGCAACGGGGACGAAGCCCCTGCGCTGCAGCAGGGCAGAGCCGTATCGGCCGCGGTGCAAGGGCCTGACACAACCCAGGCCGCGGCGGCGGCCATTCCTGATGCTGTGGCCGTGGTGCCGTTGCAGGGCGGTGTCGACGACATCGCCCCGTCTGCGCCCCACAGCGTCAGCGCAAGCGCCACTGCGGATGGCCGGGTGGCGCTTTCCTGGTTGCCTGCCAGCGACAACGTGGGTGTCGCCAGCTACCACGTCTGGCGCGACGGCCAGCCCCTGCACAGCGTCAACGGCAGTACCACGGCCTATACCGACAGCTCACTCGCCAGCGCGACCACCTATGTGTACCGCGTCAGCGCCGCGGATGCGGCAGGCAACAGCTCGCCCCAGAGCGTCGAATACAGTGTGACCACGGCCAAGGCGGTGCCAGCAGGCGAGAACGAAGTGCCCGCCGCGCAGGGCGGCGAGCGCATTGCCGCAACCACCAGCGTGCGGACCGTGCAGGCCGCGCTGGTGCCGCGCGAGCCCGACACCAGCTCGCCCACCAACCCTCCTGACTTGGTGGCGCACAGCCGCACCGAATCGAGCCTGGTGCTGCAATGGCGCGAAAGCACCGACAACGTGGGCGTGGTGGGCTACGACGTGTTCAAGAACGCCGTGTGGGTGGGCGGCACATCGGGCCGCGAATTTTCCTTTCGCAACCTGGCGCCAGCCAGCCGCTATGAGTTCAGCGTCAGGGCTTATGACGCGGCCGGCAACCGGTCTGCCGCCACCACGGTGACCACGGCAACGCTGGGCGGCGCGAGCCCGGTCGACATCGTTGCGCCCACCATCCCGGCCGGCGTGACCACCGGGGCGGTCACATCGTCCAGCGTGGTCGTGCAATGGAAGGCCAGCAGTGACGCCACCGGGGTGGCCGGGTACGAGCTGTACCAAAACGGAATATCGACCGGTGAAGTGACCCGCCAGACCAGCTACACCTACGGCGACCTGGCCGCCGGCACGGCCTACAGCTTTGCCGTCAAGGCCTTCGATGCCGCGGGCAACAAATCCGCGGCCAGCGCCCCGATCAGCGTGCGAACCACCCCCGCAACGGTGCTTACGGCCAGGTGGATCGCTGGCGGCGTTGTGATCGAAGGCCGCAACCCCTGGAACGAAAACCCCATGATGTTCTGGGACGACGTGGCGACCGCCTTCGCCGCGTCGGGCCTGCCCGACGGTGCTGAAGTGCCCGCCGGTGCGGACAAGCTCTACGGTGCCAGCAGCACCGTGGTGGCGTCGCGCTTCAAGTACCAGCGCACCAGCGAAACCCGCTCCGGCGAGGCGGGCGTGGTGTATGCCGCCACCGGGCACAAGCCGGTGCTCAGCTACCCCAACTACAACGGCCCCGCACGCACCTTCAACAAGATGTATGTGTCGTGGTGGTACAAGCCCTCTGTCTCGCCCGGGGCGGAAGGCGCATCCAACAAATTCATCCGCCTGTGGGACAACGGCAACGGCTATGGCACCCGCATCTCCTGGACCCAGATGCACATGACCTGCGCCGTGCCCGCCGACTACAAGCCCGAAGTCAGCTGGGGCAACTGGTGGGACAAGGGCGGTGTGGCCGGTCGGTGGAACCGGCATGAGGTGGAGGTAGACCTGTCGGTGCCGCACGTGCGCACCTGGGTCAACGGCGTGGCCGGGCACAACCACCCCTGTGTGAAGAGTGCGGACTATGCCAACTCACCCATCCGCATCGGGCTCATTGGTTTCGACCACGGCGGCTACGCCGACAACACCCACGGCTACGACACCATGAAAACAGCCATGGACGACATCTACATCGCCAACAGCCCTGCACGTGTGGAACTGTCGGACAGCCCCACCTGGTCGACCACCAGCAACCGCGAAGTGCTGCCCGTCAAAAGCTGGGCGCCCAACCGCATCGAGCTAGGCCAGGTGCGCGGCGTGCTCAAGGGCGCCGCAAAGCTGTATGTCTACGTGGTCGCGCCGGACGGCAGCGTCAACGCCAACGGCATGGCGTTGAGCTGCGGCAGCAGCACGGCCTGCCCGTAAGCAAGGCCTTGGAGTGTGCCGAGCGTGCCGCCCTTCTGCCCTTCTATAGTTAGAAGGCGGCCGCTTCGCGATTGCCAGGCGCCGCCTCAGTCGTCTTCCTGGGCGCTGATGTCGGGAAAGAGAACTTCGGTGAATCCGAACTGCGTGAAGTCCCGCACCCGCATCGGGTACAGCTTGCCAATCAGGTGGTCGCACTCGTGCTGCACCACCCGGGCGTGGAAGCCATCCACCGTGCGGTCGATCGGGTCGCCATACAGATCGAACCCCGTGTAGCGGATGCGCGACCAGCGCGGCACCTTGCCGCGCAGGCCCGGCACCGACAGGCAGCCCTCCCAGTCCTCTTCTTCCTCATCTCCCAGTGGCGTGATCACCGGGTTGATCAGCACCGTGGGCGGCACGATGGGCCTGCTCGGGTAGCGCGGGTTGCGGTCGTTGGAGCCGAAGATCACCAACTGCAGGTCCACCCCGATCTGGGGCGCCGCCAGCCCCGCGCCGTTGACGGACTGCATGGTCTCCAGCATGTCGCGCACCAGCAGGTGCAGCTCGTCCGTATCGAACGCGGTCACGGGCTGGGCCACGCGCAGCAGGCGCGGGTCGCCCATCTTCAGGATGGTGTGGATGGTCATGGATGGCGTGGGAAGAAAGAATGCGATGCTGGTCATCGCGGTCAGCAGCAGCCACACATCATGCCGCAACGTCGACAGCCCCGCCGCCGTAGGGCGAGGCTGGCGGCGACCCCGCACAGCGCCAAAACTTTCCTCCAGATTGCACGCAACAGCACCCGGACTGGAAAACGCCCGAATTTTGTGTATATAATCTAAGTCTTGTTCCTCGATAGCTCAGTCGGTAGAGCGCCGGACTGTTAATCCGTAGGTCCCTGGTTCGAGCCCAGGTCGAGGAGCCAAGAATTCGCGTGCTGTGCCCCGCTGCAATCGGGCACACCACCGGCAAGCCGTGAGCAAGCTTGCCACCACCGCAGCACACCATCATTGTTGATGTCGTCAGTACCGATCATTCCTCGATAGCTCAGTCGGTAGAGCGCCGGACTGTTAATCCGTAGGTCCCTGGTTCGAGCCCAGGTCGAGGAGCCATTCATTGGCAGTAAAAGGCTACCCTTTGCGGGGTGGCCTTTTTGCTTTGGGGCGGCCGTTCATGCTGGTCATTGGGCACTGCGATGAGGCGTACATCATCGGGTGATGGCTGAGGGCATTGCGGGTCGGTGCGGTTCGGCTGGCTCAGCGGCGAGAGTGTTGCGGGGCGAGGCTCAGCGGACTGCTCGGGGCTGCGAACCCTCGGCTATGGGCTGATGATGGCCGGCATTGGCGAGTGCTATGCGAAGGCGTGGCGGGCTTCAATGTGGGTGGCCTGGCCGGGGCTCATTGAGGCGATAGATGGTGCACGGATTGATGCTGGGTGGATTAATGGCGGCTATGGTTCGTCTGGCCTTGCTCAGCTATGCAGCAGCGCGCTCAAACTCCATGAACTCCGCAAAGCGTTGGTCAACCTCAGGTTTCATCGCCATCAACTCTTTCCTGCGTTCGCCCTTTGCTTTTCCTAGCTGGGCGCGGAGTTCTTGAGGTGCATGTTCGTCATAGCTGTTCTGGGCTGCCACATAGTCGGCCATCTTGTGCCACAGGTCTCCCTCCAAGAACTCCTGCATGTCTTTGCCGAACTGAATCGCCCCGGCTTATCTAGACACTTTTGAGCCGTTGGGAATGTCGCTGTTCGAACTCTACAGGGGATAGTCCTGCCGCCGATGAATGACGGCGCTGTGAGTTGTAGAACATTTCGATGTAGTTGAAGACGTCCGCTCTCGCATCATCACGGGTTGCATAGACCCGCCTGCGGATGCGTTCGCGCTTGAGCAGTTGGAAGAAGCTCTCGGCCACAGCGTTGTCGTGGCAGTTGCCACGCCGGCTCATGCTGCTGACCAGGTTGTGCTCGCGCAGGAAGGTCTGCCACTCGTGGCCGGTGAACTGACAGCCTTGATCGGAATGAACCATGACAGGTGTACGCGGCTGGCGGCGCCATAGCGCCATCAGCAGTGCATCGAGGACCAGGCTCGTGTCAATGCGGCTGCCCATGGACCAGCCCACTACCTGGCGTGAGAACAGATCGACCACAACCGCCAGGTACAGCCAGCCTTCGTGGGTTCGGATGTAGGTGATGTCAGTGACCCAAGACTGATTGGGCTCATCCACCTTGAACTGACGCTTCAGATGGTTTGGTGCGACCACGGCGGGCTTGCCGCCTCGCACTCCAGGCCGGCGGCCGTAGCCCGTCTGCGATCGCAGGCCTTCGATCTTGAGCAACCGCGCCACGCGATGCTTGCCGCAACGCTCGCCCAGGTCGCGCATGTCCAGCGTGAGTTTGCGGTAGCCGTAGACACCGCCACTCTCCAGCCATGCCTGCTTGAGCAAGCCCTGAAGCCTGTGGTCGTCCTTGGCCCGTGGGCTATGCGGCGCTGCCTTCCACGCGTAGTAGCCGCTGGGGTGTAGCTGCATCACATTGCACATGCGCCGCACGCTGTGTTCCTGCGCATGCTGCTTGATGAACGCGTACCTCACCCGGACTGCCTGGCAAAGTACGCGGCGGCTTTTTTTAGGATGTCACGCTCCTCGGTCACGCGCTTGAGTTCAGCCTTCAGCCGTCGCAGCTCCTCGGTCTGGGACGTCTGCATCTGTCGTTCTGGCGCAGGCACCGAATAGACCTTGATCCACTTGTACAGGCTGTGCTGGCTCACGCCGATCCGGGCGGATACATCGGCTACTCGGTGGCCTCGCTCCGTTATCTGCTTGACCGCTTCGATCTTGAACTCTTCGGGATATGGCTGCTTTGTCATGGCACCTCCTATTGGGCCTCAGGTTTGAGGCTCGAAGGTGTCTAGTTCAGCCGGGGCGATTCAGTAGCGCCAGGCCCGTGGAGCTGGTCATTGGGCAATGGGGGCTCATCCCGGCCTTCTCCGCGACATCCCACGTGGCCTACTCCACCAGCAACGCCAAGTCAGAGGAACTGCTGGGCAAGCCGAGCTACCGGCATCCCTGGTTGAGCGGTCAGAGATGCCTGATACCTGCCATGAGTTTCGATGAGCCGTGCTGGGAATCCGGGGTCAATCAGTGGTGGCGCTTCCACCGCGCAGATGGTCGGCCGTGGGCGCTGGCGGGCCTGTGGAATACCTGGACTGATCGGCTGACGGGTGAGGCCTTCGAGAGCTACACCATGCTCACGGTCAATGCGGATGACCACCCGGTGATGTGCCGCATGCACAAACCCAAGTTCCACCCGACGACCCGACGGCCGTTGATCCCCCAGGACAAGCGCAGCGTGATTTCCATCGAGGCCCGTGACGTGGGCACATGGTTGTTCGGCACGGTCCAGCAAGCGCAGCGACTGCTCAAACCACCATCGGTAGAACACCTGAAAGGAGCGCCCCACCATGACACACACCATCAGCATCTACGCACCACACCTCAACTGTTCGCCTGAGACCCTGGAGCGGGCAAAGGCAGCCGCCGTGACCATCCTGGAGCACCTTGGGGTGACCCTTGAGCAGGCCATGGACGCGAGGTTTGAAATCGAATGCTGGGACGACATGGGCTGCCCCGACGACCACAACTTCGCGGATGTGGACGGCAAGCGCTTGGAGGCTTTTCATGCGGCACACCAAGCGGCCATGCAGGTCTGTGGAGTGAACTTCGATGACGGAATGTTCGACATCGGGATAGACGAGGTAGACCTGCCGCAGCATCTGCCCGAATGGCTGCCCGCGTATGGTCCCTTCGCGCTATCGACTTGACCCGTCGATGCTTCCGCCTGCTTCGCGTCAGGTCGTGACAGCCGGGTAGGGCGGCACCAGATCGTTCATGGTCAGGTAGCTGGCCACCAGCAACATCAGCTTGGTGTCGACCTGCGCCACATCCCTGGGCACCAGGTCGTAGTGGCACAGCGTGCCCACGATGGCGCCGTTGGAGTCCATCACCGGGACGCCCACGTACGACGCCACGGCATCCTTGGCGGGGTGGGATGCCAGACGCTCGTCGAGCAGTGCGTGGGGCGTCTTGAACGGTGCACCGCTTTCGCGCACATAGCAGCAGTAGGTGGCGGTTTGTGGCACCACGCCGGATGCGATGGCGGAGGGGTCGAGGCGGTCGAAGTGCACGGCGGCAGTGGCCATGCCGTCCTGGAATCGCCAGATGCCGATGTACCGAAAATCGGTCAGGGTGAGCAGCTTGGCCAGCGCATCGCGCACGGACTTCGTTTTGGCGGTGAGGACGAAATCGGCAAAGGTGGCGCTGCTGGGCTTGGTCATGGGATCTCAACGGGGGTGGGCAATTGATTGTGCAGTACCCCGGGCGGTGCTATTGCCTCGCAAAACGGGTCGCCCATCTCCAACCCTGTAGGACAAATGCCCGAGAGCGATGGCATGGGGCGGGGCCTGGCTTTCGCTCTGCGCAAACCAGTACGATCTGCACAGGCCAGGTGGGCAGGCTATGCGCAGGAGAACATTCATGATGATCCGCAAAAGGCCTCGGTGGGGTTGGCAGGCAGCAGCACTGCGGTGGTGCATTGCCATGGCCTGTTGCGGCCTTTTGGGCATGGCCGCATCGGCTGGCGTGACCGATGGCGACCTGTTCGGCCACCGCCTGGGCGCCCGCCTCGCGACGTCGCCGAGCACCATGGGCTACTGGAGCCAGGGGCGGGCCGTCATCATTGTCGACAAGCCGGAGATTCCGCCCGAGTTCGAGAAGCTCGAGCTGCTGGCCACGCCCAAAAGCTACACCATCGGCACCATCTACGCGACCAAGAGCCTGCCGGAACGGTCGGCGGCCTTCGCCCTGGCCGGCAAGTACAGGGACCTGCTGTCCACGCTCTACGCCGAGCAGTGCGCGCGCGAAAGGGATGGCTCGGGCGGGCTCATCCTCAATATGCGCTGCGGCCAGTACCAGTTGAGCATTCAACTCTTCTCCCCAGACCGGCAGAACCCGAGCGGCCCGTACACGGTGCAGGTGGGCTTGACCATGGCCGATGAAACCCGGGTCGGCTATGACTGGCAGATGCTGCTGGACCAGGAGCGCGACGCTGCCGACAAAGAGGGGCGCCAGCAGCGGCTGGAGCAGGCGAGGAAGGACCGAAGCCTGCGCGGCTTTCCTTGAGCAGAGATGTCTGAGGACACACCTCTGCCAGTACGAGCGGCAAGAGGGTTGAAGCACCAATTCAGGAGTGATATGTCGGCTGTATATTGTTTTGAAGGGGCGGGAAGCGTTCTCGAGGTGTTCGAGGACAAAGTGAAAATAATGCCCAAAGGCTTTTTGGATAAATTGCTGCACGGCGGAGAAAGGAATATTCCGTACACCTCGATCCAGTCCATCCAGTTCAGAGAGGCCGGCGGCCTGCTTGCCGGGCGAATTCAGTTCATAGTCCCTGGGGCGAACGGGAGTGAGGACATGGCGAATGCGGTCTACTTCAGTAGTGCCGGAAACTTTGCAGCGAGAGAAATTTATGAGTTCATCGAGCAGGCTGTCGCAAAGCCCCGGAATCCAGAAGTGGCCGGCGGGCCTGCAAGCATGTCTGATGAGCTGATCAAGCTTGCAGAGCTTCGGGACAGAGGCATCCTCACGGAAGAGGAGTTTTTGATGGCGAAGAAAAAGATACTGTCTTAGCGTGTTTGTTTCGGCCAGGCTGGTAGGTGCTGCTACCGGAATTGCCTAGCGCCTTCAACGCCGCCACCGTCTCCCGCAGCCCCCGGTGCAGCCGCTTGTCCTTGCGTACCACCACGGCCAGGGTGCGGGCAAGCGGCGGTGACAGGGGGCGCACTTCCACCGCGCTGCCCTGCGTGCCATATGCCGTGCCCTGCACGGCCATGCCGGGCAGCACGGCGCAGCCCAGGCCGGCGGCGACCAGTTCCTTGATGGCCTCCACGCTGCCCAGCGACATGGCGGGCTGCAGGGCCACGCCGGCCTGGGCGAACCAGGTGTCGGCAATGCGGCGGGTCTGGCCGCCGGGTTCGAACAGCAGCACCGGGTGGCGGGCCAGGTCGGCAGCCGTCACCTTTTTGGGCAGTGCGGTGCCCTTGGGCGCGATGGCGACGAAGGCGTCCTGCAGCACGGGCGTGACGTCGAGCATGCGGCCGCTGGCGGGCAGGGTGACCAGGCCCAGGTCCAGCGTGTTGTCTTCCACGGCCTGCACGATGTCGGCGGTGTTGCCGGTGCGCACGGTGATCTCCAGGCCCGGAAAGCGCTGGCGCAGTGCGCCCAGCACCGGCGGCAGCAAGAAGATGCAGGCCGTGGCCCCTGTGCCCAGGCGCACGCGGCCTGCCGTGCCGCTGGCGTGGTGGGCCACGGCGTGCAGGGCGTCGGCCACGGCGGCGTCGATGCGGGCCACGTGCACCAGCAGCTCGGCGCCGGCGGCCGTGGGGCGCAGCACGCGGCCCACGCGCTCCACCAGCGGCGTGCCCAGGCGCTTTTCTAGTTGGCGCACCTGCAGGCTCACGGCCGGTTGGGTCAGGTCCAGCCGCTGGGCCGCGGCGGAGAAGCTGCCCAGTTCGATGGCGGTGGCAAAGCCGTGCAGCTGGTCGAGGTTGATGCGTTCCATGGCAAAGAATTTCTCATACTTTGCATAAGTTGCAAAAGCTTCTTTTATGGCCTGCGGCGCGCCACACTGGCGCCATGCATTCCTCTTTCGCGCCCACCTCCTCACTGCCTTCACCCTCTGCTGCAGCACCGCATGTGCGCGATGCGGCCGACGCCGATCTGCCCGCCATCCAGGCCATCTATGCCCACCATGTGCTCCATGGCCTGGCCTCGTTCGAGGAGGTGCCGCCCGGCGTGGACGAGCTGCGCACCCGCCATGCGGCCGTGCGTGCCGCAGGCCTGCCCTACCTGGTGGCCGAGGTTGACGGAGTGGTGGCGGGCTATGCCTACGCCACGCTGTACCGCCCGCGCTCGGCCTACCGCCACACCGTGGAGGACTCGGTCTACGTGGCCCAGGGCATGGCGGGGCGGGGCATTGGTGCGGCGCTGCTGGCTGCGCTCATCGCGCGCTGCGAGGCGGGGCCCTGGCGCCAGATGCTGGCCACCATAGGGCAGGGCGATGGCAATGCGGGCTCCATCGCGCTGCATGCGCGCATGGGCTTTACGCGCATCGGGGCCTTGCGGTCGGTGGGCTTCAAGCACGGGCAGTGGCTCGATACGGTGCTGATGCAGCGGCCCCTGGGGACGGGCGACGGCACGTTGCCCGCCGTGCAGTGGCGTCCCCTGGCGTGATGCGCCGGCTGGTGTGGTGCCTGGGCTTCTCGCAGTTCATCTGCTGGGGCATTTCGTACTACATGCTCGGCGCATTCGGCGAGGCCATGGTGCGCGACCTGGGCTGGCCGCGCACGCTGGTGCACGGCGGCTTTGCGCTGGCGCTGCTGGTGATGGGCGGCGTGTCGGGCCTGGCCGGCCGCTGGGTGGACCAGCGCGGTGGCCGCACCGTGATGGTGGCGGGCTCGCTGCTGCTTTTTACCGGCTGCCTGGGGCTTGCCGTCGGGAAGGGGGTGGCGGCTTACTACCTGGCCTGGGCCGTGGTCGGGCTGGCCATGCGGCTCACGCTGTACGACGCGGCCTTTGCCACGCTGGCCCATGTGGCCGGGCAGGGCGCGCGCCGGCCCATGGCGCAGATCACGCTGCTGGGCGGGCTGGCCTCCACGGCCTTCTGGCCGCTGGGGCATGCGCTCGCCGAGTCGCTGGGTTGGCGTGGGGCGCTGTGGGTGTATGCGGCGCTGGCGCTGCTCACGGTGCCGCTGCACCTGGCGATTCCGCGCGCTGGCGGGCCGGCGCACGCCACCCAGGTGCCGCCTGCGCCGCCCGAGCCCCTGGCCGCTGCGGGGCCGGACCGCCTGTGGGCGGCCGCGCTGTTTGCTGCGGTGACCACGCTGGTGAATTTTCTCAACGCAGGCATGTCGGCGCACATGGTGGGCCTGCTCGCGGGCCTGGGCCTGGCGCTGCCCCTGGCGGTGGGGATGGCGGCGCTGCGTGGCGTGGGCCAGTCGGGTGCGCGCCTGGCCGAGGTGCTGTTCGGCGCCCGGCTGCACCCGCTGGCGCTGGGGGCGTTTGCCGCCCTGCTGTTGCCGCTGGCCTGCCTGGCGGGCGTGTGGGCGGGGCAGGTGCTGGCCATGGCCGTGGTGTTTGCACTGGTGTACGGCGCGGGCAATGGGCTGCTCACCATCACACGGGGCACCTTGCCGCTGGTGCTGTTCGACCACCGCACCTACGGCGCTTTCGTGGGGCGGCTGGTGGCACCGGGGTTTCTGCTGTCGGCCTGTGCGCCGGTGGTCTATGCGGCGGTCATGGATGGGTATGGTGCGGCGGCAGCGCTGTGGATGTCGGTGCTGGTGGCGGCACTGGTGTTTGCGGCATCGATGGCGCTGCAGCTGCGCTTTGGGGCGCGGGCTCGGACTACGCCCCTTCACCCGTGAAACTGGCGCGGACCAAGCCAGCGCCCCCGCGCAAGGGCCGCCCCGCCGCGCTGGGGGCGTCCCCCCTCAGGGGGGATGGCGCGAAGCGACTCAGGGGGGAGTCATTTCGGTGCCAGGCGGATGGCGCCGTCCAGGCGGATCACTTCACCGTTGAGCATGTCGTTTTCGAGGATGTGCTTGACCAGCTTGGCATAGTCCTGCGGCGTGCCCAGGCGGCTGGGGAAGGGCACGCCGGCGGCCAGCGCGTCCTGCACTTCCTGGGGCATGCCGAACAGCATGGGCGTGCCGAAGATGCCGGGGGCAATGGTCATGTTGCGGATGCCGTTGCGCGCCAGGTCGCGGGCGATCGGCAGCGTCATGCCGACCACGCCGCCCTTGGATGCGGCGTACGCGGCCTGGCCGATCTGGCCGTCGTAGGCGGCCACGCTGGCGGTGGAGATCAGCACACCGCGCTCGCCGGTGGCTTCGGGTTCATTCTTGCTCATGGCCTCGGCGGCCAGGCGGATCATGTTGAAGCTGCCGATCAGGTTCACCGTGATGGTCTTGCTGAACACGGCCAGCGCGTGCGCGCCGTTCTTGCCCACGGTCTTTTCCGCGGGGGCAATGCCGGCGCAGTTCACCAGGCCGGCCAGCTTGCCCAGCGACACGGCCTTGGCCACCACGGCCTGGCCATCGGCCTCGTTGCTCACATCGCACTTCACGAAGGCGCCGCCGATGTCCTTGGCCACAGCCTCACCCTTGTCGGCCTGCATGTCGGCAATCACCACGGTGCCGCCCTGGGCGGCCAGCATGCGCGCCGTGCCTTCGCCCAGGCCCGATGCGCCGCCGGTCACGATGAAAACCTTGCCCTTGATGTCCATGTGCTGTCTCCTGAAAAATGAGTGACGTTAACGTAAACGTCAATTATGAACGCAAAAAAAGCCCGGGCAGTGCCGGGCTTTCCGTGGACTGGCGGGCCTGCTTACTGGAAGCCCACGCGGTCCAGCATCTGCTGCACCTTGGTCGTGTTGGCGCCCACGGCGCTGATCGGGATGGTTTCGCTCTTGAAAGGCGCATTGCCCGTCATGGCCTTGAGGGCCGGGTTGTCGATGTTCAGGCCCTTGGCGGCGGGCCATTCGTTGTTGCCGTTGGCAAAGTAGTTCTGCGCTTCGGCGCTGGCCAGGTATTCGAGGAACTTGATGGCGTTCTCGCGGTTCTTGGCGTTCTTGGCGACGGCGCCGCCAGCGATGTTCAGGTGCGTGCCCCAGGATTGCTGGTTGGGGAACACCACGCCGACCTTGTTGACCACGGCCACATCCTCGGGCTTGCCCGAGCGCATCATGCGTGCCAGGTAGTAGCTGTTGGTGACGGCGATGTCGCATTCACCCGATGCCACGGCCTTGATCTGGTCGGTGTCGCCACCCTTGGGGGCGCGCGCCAGGTTGCCGACCATGCCCTTGAGCCAGGCCTCGGCCTTTTGCTCGCCCATGTGCTCGGTCACGGCGCCGAACAGGCTCAGGTTGTAGGGGTGCGAGCCCGAGCGGATGCACAGCTTGCCCTTGTTCTTGGCGTCGCCGAGTTCCTCGTAGGTGTCCACGTCTTCCTTTTGCACCTTGACCTTGTTGTAGACGATCACGCGGGCGCGGGTGGACAGGCCGAACCAGGCGATGCTGCCGTCGGCCGTGGGCGTGCTGCGCAGGTTGGCGGGGATGGCGTCGGTCAGCACCTTGGACTGGATGGGCTGGAACAGGCCGTCGACCTCGCCCTTGTACAGGCGCGCAGCATCCACCAGCAGGATCACGTCGGCCGGGGAGGCCGTGCCTTCGGCCTTCAGGCGCGCCAGGATGCCGGCGTCGTCCGCGTCCACGCGGTTGATCTTGATGCCCGTGGCCTTGGTGAAGCCGGTGTACAGCGCTTCGTCCGTGGAGTAGTGGCGCGCCGAGTACAGGTTCACCACCTGCTCCTGGGCAGATACGGCGCCGGCGGCAGCGGCCAGTGCACAGGCGGTGAGCAGGGCTTTCACGGTCTTCGACATGGGATGCATCTTTCGAGGTGTAACGACCGGGCGATGATAAAACAAACGCGAATTATTCTTAATAAAACCAAGGGGGAGGGATGGATTTGATGGCCGTGCTCCAGGGGCGTGGGTCCATCCATGGCAAGCGAAATTGCAGGCCGCCTGAATGCTATCAAATGAGGAGCAACGCGGGCAAAAAAAAGCCCGGGGGTAACCGGGCTTTGAATTGGATCCAAGAAACGGGGGTTTCGAGAGGATCCAAGGAGACAACTGGGGGCCCCGAACTGCATTTTTGCGTCTCGGGGCCATGGGTTGAATTATCAGGGTAATCCCTGCGTTGCGCCTAGAGTCTGCACTCCAGACGCAATGGATGGCTTAGCGCTTGCGGGGAGCAGCGGTCTTGGCGGCGTTGGCAGCGGTGCTGGCCACGGCGTTGAAGTTGGCTTCGGCCACGTCCGACGCTTGCTTGACGGCCTTTTGCACCGATTCAAACGCGTTGTTGGCGGCAGAGACGGCGCTCTTCATCACGGCCACGGCGGTTTCGGAACCGGCGGGGGCGTTCTTGGCGGCGCTGTCGACCAGGTTGGTGAAGCTCTTTTGAGCGTCAGCAGCTTGCGATTCGAAAGCCTTGCCGAATTCGGCAGCGGTGCCCGAAGAGATGTCGTACAGGTGGCGGCTGTAGGCAGCGGTCTTTTCAGCCAGGGGCTGGAACAGGCCGGCTTGCAGGGCCAGCAGTTCTTGTGCGTCCTTCACGCCCAGGAAAGCCTGGGTGTGGGTGGAGGCTTCCGACAGGGCAGCGCGCGAAGCGGTCACGTTCAGTTCGACCAGCTTTTCGACGCCTTCGAAAGCCTTGGTGGTCAGACCAAACAGGGTTTCGATGTTGGCCTTGTGGGATGCCAGAATTTGTTCAGCGGTCAGCGACATGTCATATCTCCTGAGAATAGGGCCCAGCGGGCCGAGGTGGTTTACAGAGAATCTGCGCTGTCGTTGACTTCGTGAGTCATGTTGCAGTGCAGCATGGGTTGAATTTTAGGGGCTTGAGCGGGGATTGCAAGTTCTTTTTGTTGCGCTGCAGCAATTTAGAGGTGACAGTCCAACACCGCGCCCCTTGCCACAATGGCGTCATGCATGCCTATTACGCAGACCAGTTCGTGCTGCCGCTGCCCGAGGGCCACCGTTTTCCCATGGCCAAGTACCGCCTGCTGCGCGATGCGGTGACCGCCCACCTGCCCGGCGTGGCCCTGCAGGTGGCGCCGCCCGCGAGCGACGCAGAACTGGCGCTGGCCCACACGCCGGCCTATATCGACGCCATTGCCAACGGCACCCTGCCTGCGCCCGCGCAGCGCGAGATCGGCTTTCCCTGGAGCCCGGCCATGGCCGAGCGCGCGCGCCGCTCGGTGGGGGCCACCATCGCGGCCTGCCGGGTGGCCATGGCCGGCGGGGAGGGCGGCGGCATCGCCGGCAACCTGGCCGGTGGCACGCACCACGCCTATGCCGACAAGGGCAGCGGGTTTTGCGTGTTCAACGACATGGCCGTCGCGGCCCGGCTGATGCAGGACGAGCATGCGCGCGCCGCCTCGGCCATGGGCGCCAACCCGCTGGCACTGCGCGTGGCCGTCATCGACCTCGATGTGCACCAGGGCAACGGCACGGCGCGCATCTTCCAGGGCGACGACTCGGTGTTCACGCTCTCGCTGCATGGCGCGCGCAACTTCCCCTTCCGCAAGGAGGCGGGCGACCTCGACGTGGAACTGCCCGACGGCTGTGGCGACGACGAATACCTGGCCGCGCTGGAGCAGGCGCTGGACACGCTGGAGCAGCGCTTTGCGCCCGGCCTCGTGCTCTACCTGGCCGGGGCCGACCCGCACGTGGGCGACCGCCTGGGGCGCCTGCACCTGAGCCACGACGGCCTGGAGGCGCGCGACCGGCGCGTCTTCGACTGGGCCTGGCAGCGCCGCGTGCCCGTGGCCTTTGCCATGGGCGGCGGCTACGGCACGGACATTGCCGACACCATCAAGGCCCAGCTCGCCACCTGGCGCGTGGCCCACCAATACCAGCAGCGCTGGCTGAAATCCTTGCAACCCTCTCCTTCTTCTGTTTGACCATGACGACCACTTCCCCCGCGCCGCGCCCGGCGCCGCAGCCCCGCAGCGCCTACCGTGCCTTCCGCTCCATCAGCACCCGCTGGGCCGACAACGATGTCTACGGCCATGTCAACAACGTCGTCTACTACAGCTGGTTCGACACTGCCGTGAACGCCCACCTCATCGAGCAGGGTGTGCTCGACATCCACGCCGGCACCACCATCGGCCTGGTGATCGAGACGCAGTGCAACTACTTCGCCCCGCTGGCCTTTCCGCAGACGGTGGAGGCCGGCATCCGCGTGGCGCGCCTGGGTGGATCGAGCGTGCGCTACGAGGTGGGCCTGTTCGCCCAGGGCGAGGAGATGAGCGCCGCGGCCGGGCATTTCATCCACGTGTATGTGGACCGCGAAACGCGCCGCCCCGTACCCGTTCCGGAGCCGCTGCGCAAGGTGCTGCAGACACTGGTGGTGGGGGCCTGAGGCGCCTGCGTCCCCCGGCGAAAACCCCTTGCGGCCCTGCGCTGCAGTGATCGTTGCAATGGCCTACACTGTGATGCTTTGCTGCCCGTTGGCCGGCAGTGCTTTCAGGGCCTTGCGCTGTGGCCCGCTTCGACAATGATCATCACCAGCCTGCTCGACACCGACCTGTACAAGTTCACGATGATGCAGGTGGTGCTGCACCAATTCCCCGGGGCACAGGTCGAGTACCGCTTCAAGTGCCGCAACCCCGGCGTGCAGCTGGCGCCCTATGCCAACGAGATCCGCGACGAGATCCGCTCGCTGTGCAGCCTGCAGTTCCAGGACGCCGAGCTGGCCTACCTGCGCTCCATGCGCTTCATCAAGAGCGACTTCGTGGACTTCCTCGGGCTGTTCCGCCTGAACGAGAAGTACATCACCATCACGCCACAGCACAACGGCGAGATCGAGATCACCATCCGCGGGCCCTGGCTGCACACCATCCTGTTCGAGATCCCGGTGCTGGCCATCGTCAACGAGGTCTACTTTCGCAACACGCAGAAGGTGCCCAATTTTCCCGAAGGCCGCCGCCGCCTGGACACCAAGATCGCCCAGCTGCAGGCCGAGGGCCTGTCCGAACTCAAGATCGCCGACTACGGCACGCGCCGGCGCTTTTCGCGCGCCTGGCACGAGGAAGTGCTGCGCGTGCTGTGCGCGCGCCTGGGCACGGGCGACCGCCGGCCCGGCGCGCCCGTGGGGCCCGGCCAGTTCGCCGGCACCAGCAATGTGCTGTATGCGATGAAGCTGGGCGTGACGCCGCTGGGCACCATGGCGCACGAATACCTGCAGGCCTGCCAGGCGCTGGGCCCGCGGCTGCGCGACAGCCAGGTCTTCGGCTTCGAGATGTGGGCCAAGGAGTACCGGGGCGACCTGGGCATCGCCCTGTCCGACGTGTACGGCATGAGCGCCTTCCTGCGCGACTTCGACCTGTACTTTTGCAAGCTGTTCGACGGCGCGCGCCACGACAGCGGCGACCCGTTCGCCTGGGGCGAGCGCCTCCTGGACCACTACCGCAAGAACCGCGTGGACCCGCTGACCAAGACGCTGATCTTCAGCGATGCGCTCACCGTGCCGCGCACCATCGAGCTGTACCAGCAGTTCCGCGGCCGCTGCCAGCTGGCCTTCGGCATCGGCACCAACCTGACCAACGACCTGGGCAGCCCGCCCGATCACGAGCCGCTGCAGGTGGTCATCAAGATGACGCAGTGCAATGGGCAACCCGTGGCCAAGCTCTCGGACACGCCCGGCAAGGGCATGTGCGACGACGAGAAGTACCTGGCCTACCTGCGCCAGGTGTTCGAGATTCCCACGGCCCAGTGAGGGTGGCTCACCCGCGCGGCGGCGTGGTGGCGCTGCCTTCCTGTGCCTGTCCAACCATGAGGGAGTATCTGTCCATGAAGGTTCCAAGCGGGCTGCTGCTGACCGCACTGCTCCTGCTGCCGGGCATGGCCACGGCCGCCGAGGTGGACGGCAGCGCGCTGTCCGTCCTGTGGGGCGTGCCGTTTGCCGGGGTGCTGCTGTCCATTGCCATCATGCCGCTGCTGGCGCCCACGGTGTGGCACCACCATTTCGGCAAGATCACGGCCGCCTGGGCTCTGGCCTTTGTAGTCCCGTTCGCGCTGGTATTCGGGGCATCCGCCGCGGGCGCGAGCCTGGTGCATGCGCTGCTGGCCGAGTACATCCCCTTCGTGATCCTTCTCACCGCGCTGTTCACGGTGGCGGGCGGTATCTACATCCGCGGCAACCTGCATGGCAGCCCGGGGCTCAATACCGCCATCCTGGCCATCGGTGCCGTGCTGGCCAGCTTCATGGGCACCACGGGCGCATCGATGCTGCTGATCCGCCCACTGATCCGCGCCAACGACAACCGCAAGCACACGGCGCACGTGGTGGTGTTCTTCATCTTCATCGTCTCCAACGCGGGGGGATCGCTCACTCCGCTGGGCGACCCGCCGCTGTTCCTGGGCTTCCTCAAAGGGGTGGATTTCTTCTGGACGGTGCGCCACATCTTTCCCGAAACGCTGTTCCTGGTGGGCAGCCTGCTGGTGATCTTCTTCGTGCTCGATTCCTGGTACTACCATCGCCGCGAGGAGGTGCTGCCGCAGGACCCCACGCCCGACACGCCGGCCCTGGGCTTCGAGGGCAAGGCCAATTTCCTGCTGCTCGGGGGCGTGGTGGCCCTGGTGCTGCTCAGCGGGTTCTGGAAGTCGCCCGTGGCCTGGAGGATCGCCGGCACCGAGGTCGGCCTGCCCGGCCTGGTGCGCGATGCCGGCCTCATCCTCGTCACGCTGGTCTCGCTGCGGCTGACGCCCGCCAAGGTGCATGAGGACAACCAGTTCGGCTGGGGGCCGATGCAGGAGGTGGCCAAGCTGTTCGCGGGCGTCTTCCTGACCATCATCCCGGTGATCGCCATGCTCAAGGCCGGCGTCAATGGCCCGTTCGGTGCCATTGTGGCCGCCGTCACCCGGCCAGACGGCTCGCCCGACCCGGCCATGTACTTCTGGGCCGCGGGCGCGCTCAGCTCCTTCCTGGACAATGCGCCGACCTACCTGGTGTTCTTCAACACCGCGGGCGGCGATCCGGCCGTGCTCATGACCACCCTGGCCCCCACGCTGGCCGCCATTTCGGCCGGCGCCGTGTTCATGGGCGCCAACACCTACATCGGCAATGCACCGAACATGATGGTCAAGGCCATTGCCGAGGACCGGGGCGTGAAGATGCCCAGCTTCTTCGGCTACATGCTGTGGTCGGGCGGCATTCTGGTGCCGCTGTTCGTTGTGATGACTTTCATCTGGTTTCGCTGATCTGGAGATCTGACTTTCATGAGCAAGCCCCGCATCCTGGTCGCCCGCGCGATCTTCCCCGACATCGTTGACCGCCTGCGCCAGCACTTCGAGGTGCAGGACAACCCCGAGGACGTGATCTGGACCCCGGCCGAGCTGGCCGCGCGCCTGGCCGACAAGGACGGCGCCTTCACCACCGGCAGCCAACGCATCGATGCCGGGCTGCTCGCCGCCGCGCCGCACCTGCGCATCGTGGCCAACATGGCCGTGGGCTACAACAACTTCGACGTGGACGCCATGACGGCCGCCGGCGTGCAAGGCACCAACACGCCCGACGTGCTGACCGAGACCACGGCCGACTTCGGCTTTGCCCTCTTGATGGCCACCGCGCGCCGCATGACCGAGAGCGAGCACTACCTGCGCGCCGGGCAGTGGACCAAGTGGAGCTACGACATGTTCTCGGGCTCGGACATCCATGGCAGCACGCTCGGGATCATCGGCATGGGTCGCATCGGCCAGGGCATTGCGCGCCGCGGCGCGCACGGCTTCGGCATGAACGTGGTCTACCACAACCGCTCGCGCCTGTCGCCCGAGCTGGAGGCCGAATGCAAAGCCCGCTACGTCGGCAAGGAAGAGCTGCTGCGCACGGCCGACCACGTGGTGCTGGTGGTGCCCTACACCCCGGCCTCGCACCACACCATCGGCGCGGCCGAACTGGCCTTGATGAAGCCCACGGCCACGCTGGTCAACATTGCGCGCGGCGGCATCGTCGACGACGCAGCGCTGGCCGTGGCCCTGCGCGAGCAGCGCATCGCGGCGGCGGGCCTGGACGTCTTCGAGGGCGAGCCCAGCGTGCACCCGGACCTGCTCACCGTGCCCAACGTGGTGCTCACGCCGCACATCGCCAGCGCCACCGTGCCCACGCGCCGCGCCATGGCCAACCTGGCGGCGGACAACCTGATCGCCTTCTTCGAGCAGGGCGCGCCGCTCACGCCGGTGAACACGCCCGCACCGAACCGTTTGCGTACACAATAACCGCCTTGCTTTCGCGCACCGCCCTGGTGCGCTCTTTCTAGCCCAGCCCCGCTTTTGACCACCGACACCCTCATCCTGCTGGCCGCGCTGGCCCTCGTCCTGTTGCTGCTGGTGCTCGTGCTGCTGCGCCGCCCGCGCGTCGATCTGCCGCCCGAACTGGCGGCCCGCCTGCAGGCCCTGGAGCAGACGGCCCAGGCCACGCAGCTGGCCGTGGCCCGCAACGATGGCGGGATGGAGGCCCTGGCCCAGCAGATGCGAGGTTTCACGCAGACCACGCAGGCCACGCTCGAAACCGTGCGCCACGCCGTGGACGAACGCCTGGCCCAGGCCGTGACCGAGTCGCGCACCGGCCGCGCCGAGCTGCTGGCGGCCTTTGGCGTGTTCGAGGGCCGGCTGGAGCAGCGCATTGAAGGACTGCAGCAGGTGGTGGCCGGCCGGCTGGAGGACAGCCGCAAGGCGCTGCTGGAGAACCTGGCCCAGGGCCAGGCCGATTCGGCCGTGGCGCGCAAGGAGCTGTCGGACACACTCACCGGTTTTCGCACCGAGCTCACCACCACCACGGCGGCGCTGGCGGCCGAGAGCGTCAAGTCGCGCGAGGCCATGACCGAGAGCGGGGTGCTGTTCGAAAAGCGCATCCAGGAGCGCTTCGAGGCGCTGACGCTGGCCACGCGCACCACGCTCGATTCGCTCAAGGGCGACATCCAGAGCCAGCTCGGGACCATGTCCGGCGCGCTCAAGGACCAGCTCGAAGCCAACGGCAACCAGATCCGCCACCAGTTCTCGGTGCTGCAGGACGCCGTCTCGCAGCAGCTCACGGGCATGCTGCAGGGCAGCCAGACCAATGCCGAGCAGCTGCGCAACGCGCTCAACGAGCGCCTGGCCGCGATCCAGGCCGACAACTCCACCAAGCTCGAGGAGATGCGCCGCACGGTGGACGAAAAACTGCACGCGACGCTGGAGCAGCGCCTGGGCGAATCCTTCAAGCTGGTGAGCGACCGCCTGGAGCAGGTGCACAAGGGCCTCGGAGAGATGCAGACCCTGGCCGGCAGCGTGGGGGACCTGAAGCGCGTGATGACCAACGTGAAGTCGCGCGGCACCTGGGGCGAAATGCAGCTCGGGGCCATCATCGAGAACGTGCTCACGCCCGACCAGTTCGCGCGCAACGTGAAGACCGTGCCGGGCAGCGACGACCTGGTGGAATTCGCCATCCGCCTGCCGGGCAGGAGCGACGAGCACCCCGTGTGGCTGCCCATCGACTCCAAGTACCCGGTGGAGCAGTACCAGCGCCTCATGGACGCGCAGGACGCGGCGGACAAGGGGCTCATCGCCTCGGCCGGCAATGCTTTCGAGGCCTCGATCAAGCTCGAAGCCAAGAAGATCTTCGCCAAGTACGTCTCGCCCCCGCACACCACCGACTTCGCGGTGCTCTACCTGCCCACCGAGGGCCTGTTCGCCGAGGTGATCCGCCGCCCCGGCCTGGTGGAGGCCTTGCAGAACGACTGCCGCGTGATGATCACCGGCCCGGCCAACCTGGCGGCCATGCTCAACAGCCTGCAGATGGGCTTCAAGACCCTGGCCATCGAGAAGCGCTCGTCCGAGGTCTGGAGCCTCTTGGGCATGGTGAAGACCGAGTTCGCCAAGTTCGGCGACGTGGTGGAGGCGACCAAGAAGTCCATCGACTCGGCCGCCAAGCGCTTTGAAGAAGTGGGCGTGCGCACCCGCGCCATCCAGAAGCGCCTGCGCGACGTGCAGGACCTGCCCGCACCCGATGCGGCCGGCGTGGTGCCCAAGCTGCGCCCGCCCATGTCGGCCGCTGACGCCCAGGACGAGCTGCTGTGAACGTGGCGCTGGCCCGCCTGATCGCCGGCCAGATCTGCGTGCACGCCTGCATGGCGGGCATGCGCCTGGCCGCCCCCCTGCTGGCCCTGCGCGAGGGCTACAGCGCCGCCGCCGTGGGGGTGCTGCTCGCCCTGTTCGCGCTCACGCAGGTGTTCCTGGCGCTGCCGGCCGGGCGCTATGCCGACCGCCATGGCCTGAAGCGCCCGGTGGGCTATGCGGTGGCGGTGGCCACCGCAGGCGCTGCCGCCGCGCTGGTGTTCCCGGTGTTCCCCGTGCTGTGCCTGGCGGCGCTGGCCACCGGGGGCGCCACGGGCGCCGCCACGATTGCGCTGCAGCGCCATGTAGGCCGCGCGGCCCACGACGCCACGGCGCTCAAGCAGGTGTTCAGCTGGCTGGCCATCGGGCCGGCGGTGTCCAATTTTGTCGGGCCGTTCTGCGCCGGGCTCATGATCGACCATGGCGGCGTCATCGCGGGCGATACCCAGGGCTACCGCGCCGCGTTCGCGCTCATGGCGCTGCTGCCGCTGGCCACCTGGTTCTGGGTGCGCGACACGGTCGAGCTGCCGCCGGTGATCGCCGCGGCCGGCGGACCGCCCCAGCGTGCCTGGGACCTGATGAACGAGGTGCCCTTCCGGCGCCTGCTCATCGTCAACTGGATCCTGTCCTCGTGCTGGGACGTGCACACCTTCGTGGTGCCACTGATCGGGCACGAGCGCGGGCTGTCGGCCTCGGTCATCGGCTCCATCCTGGGCGCCTTCGCCATTGCCGCGGCCTTCATCCGCGTGCTGATGCCCCTGGTGGCCGAGCACCTGCGCGAGCGCGTGGTGGTGGCCGTGGCCATGGTGGTCACGGCGGTGCTGTTCGCGGTCTACCCCGTGATGCCCACCGCGCTCACGATGGGCGTGTGTTCGGTGCTGCTGGGCTTTGCGCTGGGTTCGGTGCAGCCCATGGTGATGAGCCTGCTGCACCAGATCACGCCTTCCCACCGCCACGGCGAGGCGCTGGGCCTGCGCCTGATGGCCATCAATGCATCGAGCGTGCTCATGCCCATGCTGTTCGGCACCGCCGGTGCCGTGATCGGCGTGGGCGGGGTGTTCTGGGTGGTGGGCGCCGCCGTGGGAGCGGGCGCGCGCATGGCCTGGAACATGGGCGCGCCCAAGGCCGGGCACTGAGAGGCGCACCCGCTGCCGCGCTTGTAACAAATCTCCCATGCGGGCCAAATCGGAGTAGATTCCGGTAGCGTCTGCTCACATTGCTTGCAAATCGCTGCAAGCGAATGGATCAGCGCTGCTGCCCACGACGCGGCCATCCCCGCAACGGTACGCCATTGCCCGCTTGAGGAGATCTCCCATGGGTATTGTTCGTCTGTCTTGTCGCAGGCCGCTGCTGCGGCTGGTTCCGGTTCTGCTCGGTCTGGCGCTTGCTGCTGGCGCCGCCCATGCCGATGCATTGCTCGACCGGGCGGCGGCCCTGGTGCAAGGCGGTGCGGCCCGTGAGGCCTTTGACCTGCTCGACCCGCTGGAGGCCGCCCGCGCCGGGGATCCGGCCTTCGATGCCGCCATGGGCCATGCCGCCCATGCCGCAGGCCAGTACAGCCGTGCCGTGCTGGCCTGGGAGCGCGTGGTGGCCGCACAGCCGGATGACATGGCCGCGCAGGTGGCCCTGGCCCGCGCCCTGTATGCGGTAGGTGACCAGCGCGGGGTGCTGGCTCTCTCGGAACGCGCGCGCGCTCTGGGCATTCCGGTGGATGCCGCGCTCAGCATCGACCAGTTCCTCGTGTCTTACGACCGGGCCGCGAGCGAGGGCGGCTCCACCCTCAAGGGCTATGCCGAGCTGGCGCTGGGCCACGATTCCAACGTCAATGCCGGGCCGGCGTCGATGCTGCTGCCTTCGCCCGTGCCGGGCACTCCGGCATGGACGCTGGCGCCCTCGGCGCTGGCGCGGTCCTCCGATTTCCTGGCGGCGCTGGTTGCGGTGCGCGGGCGCTACGTGCTGGACTCGCGCTGGTCCCTGGTCGGCGCGGCCGCCGGCACGCCCCGCCGCAACGAGGGTGGGGCAGGGGCCTTCGACTCCGACCAGTTCGATGCCAGTGCCGGCGTGGCCTGGCGCTCGGAGCGCCATGAACTCATCGTGCAGGGCCAGGGCTCCTACTATGCGCTCGACGGCACGCGCCTGCGCACCATCGGCGGTGTGCTGGGCGAATGGATCTACCGGTTCGATGGCTTCCGGCAATGGGGCAGTTTCCTGCAGTCGGCCCGCCTGCACTATCCCACGCAGCCGCTGCGCGACGTGCAGCGCACGGTGCTGGGCACTTCGTATGCCCATGTGTTCCGCGATGGCAGCCTGGCCTATGCGGGCCTGCATGGCGGGCGCGAGGAGCCTGATGCGGCCGGCGTGGACTACCTGGGCCACCGCCTGGTGGGCGCGCGTGCCGGCGGGCAACTGGCGCTGGCCCGCAACTGGGCGCTGTTTGCCAACCTGGACTGGGAGCGGCGCCGCTATGGCGCTGCCGACCCCTTCTTTGCCGTGGTGCGGCGTGACCGGCAGGTGAATGCCTCGCTGGGCGTGTCATGGATCCCCGCCACGGCCTGGCGTGTCACGCCGCAGTGGACGGGCACGCACAACGATTCGACCCTGCCGGTTTCCGAATACAGGCGGCGCATCTGGTCCGTCACCGTACGCCGTGAGTTTTGATGCAGAAGGGGTACTTCATGACGACCGAACCTCGCCTGTCCCGCATTGCGCTGCTGATGGCCATGGTGGCCGCGTGGCCGGCTTCCACACTCGCTGCAGCCGGGCTGGTGCAGTTCGCCACCGGCGAGGTCAGTCTGCGCCGGGGCGATGCCACCACCGGCGTGGCCAAGGGGGCCGAGGTGGACATGGGCGACGTGCTGCTGACCGGCAGCGCAGGCCGCGCGCAGATCCGCTTCACCGACGGCGGCCTGGTGGCGCTGTACCCGGATTCGCAGTTCACCGTGACCCGGTATTCCGACAGTGGCGACGTGGCGCAGGACGGCTTTGCGGTGACCTTGCTGCGCGGCGGCATGCGTGCGATCACGGGCCTGATCGGCAAGCGCAACCCGGGCAGCTACAAGGTCATCACGCCCACGGCCGTGGTGGGCATCCGCGGCTCGGCCTTCCTGGTGGGCTTCAATGCCCAGGGCCAGCTCACCGTGGCGGGCGAACAGGACGAGATCGAGGTCTGCACCGAGGCCGGCTGCGTGGGCGTGAAGGCCGGCGAGTCGGTGCTGGTGCTCTCCAGCCAGAAGCTGCCGGTGTACACGAACACGCGCGCACTGCTGCCCCTGCCGGCGCTGCCCCTGCCGCAGATGGCGGGCGACCAATTGCAGGGTGATGGCCACCGCAGCAGCGTGTTCGTGATTCCGCGGCCGCCCTCGCCGCCACCGGTGCATGTAGCACCCCCACCGCATGTGGAAGATCCGGTCGTGCCCCTGCCAACGCCGACCCCACCGTCGTCGCCTGTACCTGTGCCAGCACCGGTTCCGGCACCGGTGCCTGCGCCCGTACCGGTGCCGGCCCCACCGTCCACGCAGGTGCCCACCCCGGCACCGCCCACCACCGGTACCGGGACCACCACCACGCCGGGCACCACCACACCGCCGACGACCACGCCGCCTGTGACAACGCCGCCCACCACCACGCCACCTGTAACCACCGCTCCGCCGACGACTACACCACCCCGGCCGGTGCCACCGCCACCGACCACGCCGATCTTTGTGCTGCCGCCAGGGGTGATCCTGCTGCCCCCGGCACCACCGCCGATACGCTGATGGCCCCACGGCGGGGCATCAGCGCCGCGCCGGTCGGCGCCGGGTGCCTGCGCGGCGTCAGATCTTGTAGAACGCCTTGATCAGGTCCCAGGCTTCCTGGGGATCATCGGTGTAGTGGAAGAGCTTGAGGTCCTGCGGCGAGATCGTGCCTTCCTCCACCAGCACGTCGAAGTTGACCAGGCGCTTCCAGTAGTCGGTGCCGAAGAGCACGATGGGCACGGGCTTGGCCTTGCCGGTCTGCACCAGGGTCAGCACCTCGAACAGCTCGTCCAGCGTGCCGAAGCCGCCCGGGAAGGCCACCAGCGCCTTGGCACGCATCATGAAATGCATCTTGCGCAGCGCGAAGTAGTGGAACTTGTAGCACAGCGAGGGCGAGATGAAGCGGTTGCCGCTCTGCTCGTGGGGCAGGGCGATGTTCAGGCCCACGTTGAGCGCGCCCACGTCGTGGGCGCCGCGGTTGGCGGCCTCCATGATGCCGGGGCCGCCACCGGTGCACACGTAGATGCGGTCGGCCGGGGCATTGCGCTCGCTGTGCTCGGCCACCAGGCGGGCGAACTGCCGGGCCAGGTCGTAGTAGCGCGCATTGCGCACGGCCTGCCGTGCCTTGGCAATCACCGCCTCGTCACCGCCGGCCTCGGCTGCAGCCAGCTGTTCGGCCGCCTCGTCGGGCGCGACGAAACGCGCACTGCCGTAGACCACCACGGTGCTCTCGATGCCCTGCGCGGCCTGACCGAGGTCGGGCTTGAGCATCTCCAGCTGGAAGCGGATGCCGCGCGTCTCGCGGCGGAACAGGAATTCGGGGTCCGCGAACGCCAGGCGGTAGGCATCGGCGTGCAGGGGGTTGCCTTGGGAGGCGTGGTTCTGCAGTTCGGCCCAGGCATCGGCCAGGCGGCTCTCGTTGAGTTGGGTATTGGCGTCCATAGGGCCATTGTGCCGAGGTTCTGTGGCACTTTCTGGCGCAAGGGTGCTCTTTTTGTGAGCAACCGCCTCAGGCACGCTGTGCGAGAAACCAGGTGGCGCTCTGGATGCCCAAGACAGTGAGCGCCAGCGAGCCCGCCACGTGCAGCCCGGTCGTGCCCAGCGCCAGCACATAGCGCTGCTGCAGCAGCATGCCCACCACCTCGGCCGAGAAACTCGAAAACGTCGTGAGCCCGCCCAGGAAGCCCGTGACCAGCGCCAGCCGCCAGGTCGGATCGAGCTGCGGCAGGGCCTGGAACACGGCCACGCAGACCCCGACCAGGTAGCCCCCCACCAGATTGGCCGCCAGCGTGCCCCAGGGCAGCACCGAGCCCGCCGTGGAGAGCCACAACCCCAGCCGCCAACGCGCCAGCGCGCCCAGGCTGGCGCCAATGCAGATAGCAACGACTGCGAGCATGGTGTGTTCTCTCCGTGTTGGTTGGAGCGCCATTTTGGCGCAAGAACAACCGCGCTCGAAAACTGGCGCGGCCCCTGCCAGCGCTCCCGCGCAAGGGCCGCCCCGCCGCGCTGGGAGCGTCCCCCTCCCGACTCGCGCAG
>NZ_AKJX01000189.1 GCF_000276605.1 Acidovorax sp. CF316
GGCTGCCGCGGTCCTGGCCGTACCGCAAGACACCGGCCCCGGCGTGGTGGCCATGCCGGCGCCTCTGCCCGCCGCATCCGACGCCTGGGATGTGCCCGCCATCCAATGGAGCCCCGAGGGCGTCGCCCGTGCCGCGCGGCAGGAGCGGGAGTGGCAGCGCCGCCACGGCACGCCAGCGGCCGCGGCACTGGCTGCGAACCCGGCAGGCGCGGCGCCACGGGCACTGGGCACGCTCACCGAAAAGGAGTGGCAGAACGCTTACTCCGGCCGTGTCACGCGCGTGGAAAGCGAGGCCGGCGTCTACTGCGTGCGCCTGCCCTCGGCCAACCGCCTGCCGGAGCAGGGGGCGGCACCCCGCATCGCGGCGGTCACGAACTGCTGAGCGTGGCCTGCCGGGAATGCTGGCGTTCCAGCAGCATCGAATCGCCATAGCTGAAAAAGCGGTACTGCTGCGCGATGGCGTGGCGGTAGATGGCCTGGATCTGCTCGTAGCCTGCGAAGGCGCTCACCAGCATCATCAGCGTGCTCTTGGGCAGGTGGAAGTTGGTGAGCAGCAGGTCCACCACCTGGAACGCGAAGCCCGGGGTGATGAAGATGTTGGTATCGCCCGAGGCCTGGCCGCTGCGCGCCCAGGATTCGAGGGTGCGCACGGTGGTCGTGCCCACGGCCACCACGCGGCCGCCGCGCTGGCGGCAGCGCTCCAGCGCCGCCAGCGTGGCCAGCGGCACCTCGTACCACTCGCTGTGCATCTGGTGCTCGGCCAGGTTCTCGGTCTTCACGGGCTGGAAGGTGCCTGCGCCCACGTGCAGGGTGACGCTGGCGCGTTCCACGCCGCGGTCGGCCAGGGCGGCCAGCACGCCTTCGTCGAAATGCAGGGCCGCCGTCGGGGCTGCCACCGCGCCGGGCGCGCGTGCGAACACGGTCTGGTAGCGCTGCGCGTCCTCGGCCGCATCGGGGTCGTGGTCGGCGTTCTGCTGGCGCTCGATGTAGGGCGGCAGCGGCAGGTGGCCGTGGCGCTCCATCAGGTCGTGCGGTGTTTCGCCGGCCGGCCCATCGAGCGCGAAGCGGAACAGCGGGCCGTCCTCGCCCGGCCAGCGCGAGAGCAGCGTGGCATTGAAACCGCCACCGTGCAGGCCGCCCACCATGTGCACCACGGCGCCAGGCAGCGGCTTCTTGCTGACCTTCATGTGGGCCACGACCTCGTTGCCCAGCAGCACGCGCTCGATCAGCAGCTCCAGCTTGCCGCCGCTGGCTTTCTCGCCAAAGATGCGCGCCTTGACCACGCGCGTGTCGTTGAACACCAGCAGGTCACCGGGCTGCAGCAGGCCGGGCAGTTCGTGGAAGATGCGGTCCACCGGGGACGCTGCGCGGCCATCGAGCAGGCGCGAGGCGCTGCGTTGCGTGGCGGGGTGCTGGGCAATGAGTTCGGGAGGCAGCGAAAAATCGAAGTCGCTGAGCGTGTAGTGGCGCGGGGCCGGTGGCGTGCTGGAAACGGTCATGTGCTTGAGGGCCGGACGGGCCCGTACCAAGGGGAAAAACAAACAGGGGCGCTATTTTCCCACGCCCGGGCGGCCTACCAGGCCTGCCCGGAAAATCCGGACCACAGTTCGTTGAGGTCCGGGAACTTCCACTTCTCCGGGTCTTCGCGCGCCACGATCTTCTCCATGCAGCCGGGCGCGGCCAGGTCCACCACGTCGGGCGGGATGCGCATGCCCGACTTGGTCGAGAAGAAGACCTTGACCTTGGGCGAGGTCAGCGATGTCTGAACCTGCTCGGTCACCACGCCGATGCGCCCGGAGGTCAGCCGCACCAGCGAGCCCACGGGGTAGATGCCGATGCTCTTGACGAAGGCCTGGAACAGCCGGGGGTCGAAATGGCCCTTGGTCCACTCGGCCATGCGGCGCAGCGACTCGGCCGGGTCCCAGCCGGACTTGTAGGGGC
>NZ_AKJX01000190.1 GCF_000276605.1 Acidovorax sp. CF316
CCGCCTTGGCCGGGGCCTTGGGTGCCGCTGCCGCGGGGCTGGGCGCAGGCGCCTTGGGCGCAGCCAGCCGGCTGGCCACCGGGGCCTTGCCCACCGGCGCCTTCACGGGCGGGCGCGCCGCCATGGCCACCGGCTTGCGCGCCGCAGGCGCCGGTGCCGATGCCGGTGCCCGGTAGCTGTTCGCGGCACTGCTGCTGCCGCCCCCGTCGTGCGCCAGCCGGAACACCGCCACCGCGTTGACCAGCTCGCCCGCCTGGCTGTTCAGGCTGCTCGCCGCCGCCGCCATTTCTTCCACCAGCGCCGCGTTCTGCTGTGTGGCCTGGTCCATCTGCGTGACCGCTTCTCCCACCTGGCCCACGCCTGCGCTTTGCTCGCTGCTGGCCGCGCTGATCTCTCCCATGATGTCCGTCACCCGCCGGATCGCCGCCACCACTTCGGTCATGGTCGTGCCGGCCTTGTCCACCAGCAAGGTGCCTTGCTCGACCCGCTCCACGCTGGCGGTGATCAGGCTCTTGATTTCCTTGGCCGCTTCGGCGCTGCGCCCGGCCAGGCTGCGCACTTCGCTGGCCACCACGGCAAAGCCGCGGCCTTGCTCTCCTGCCCGCGCCGCTTCCACCGCCGCGTTCAGCGCCAGGATGTTGGTCTGGAAGGCGATGCCGTCGATGACCGAGATGATGTCGGCGATCTTGCTGCTGCTGGCGTTGATGCCTTTCATGGTCTCCACCACTTCGGCCACCACGTCACCGCCCTGTACGGCCACGGTCGAGGCGCTCAGGGCCAGCTGGTTGGCCTGGCGCGCGTTGTCGGCGTTCTGGCGCACGGTGGAGCCCAGTTCTTCCATCGAGGCCGCCGTCTCTTCCAGGGCCGAGGCCTGCTGCTCGGTGCGCGCCGACAGGTCGTTGTTGCCCGAGGCGATCTGCGCGCTCGCCGAGGCCACGCTCTCGGCGTTGCCGCGCACC
>NZ_AKJX01000191.1 GCF_000276605.1 Acidovorax sp. CF316
AGCGCCCAGCTTGTCGGCCAGCGGGGTCATCACTTCATCGAACTTTTCCTTGCTGCCCAGAGCCCGGCCACCGGAGACGATGATCTTGGCGGCGGTGAGTTCTGGGCGGTCGCTCTTGGCGATCTCGCTGCCCACAAAGCTGCTCTTGCCGGCATCCGCTGCTGCGGCGGATGCTTCGGTGGCTGCGCTGCCACCGGAGGCGGCTGCGGCATCAAAGCCCGTGGTGCGCACGGTGATGACCTTGACGCTGTCTGCGCTTTGCACGGTGGCAATGGCGTTGCCGGCGTAGATGGGGCGCTCGAAGGTGTCGGGGGAGATCACCTTGGTGATGTCGCTGATCTGGGCGACGTCGAGCTTGGCCGCCACGCGCGGGGCCACGTTCTTGCCGCTGGCAGTGGCGGGGAACAGGATGTGGCTGTAGTTGGAGGCGATGGCCAGGACTTGCGCGGCCACGTTCTCGGCCAGGCCGTGTTCCAGGCCGGGGGCATCGGCGTGCAGGACCTTGGCGACGCCGGCGATCTGGGCGGCAGCAGCTGCGGCGCCACTGGCGTTGTGGCCGGCGATCAGCACGTGCACGTCACCACCGCAGGCAATGGCGGCGGTCACGGTGTTGAGCGTTGCGCCCTTGATGGCGGCGTTGTCGTGTTCAGCAATAACGAGTACCGACATTTAGATCACCTTCGCTTCGTTCTTGAGTTTCTCGACCAGGGCGGCCACATCGGCCACCTTGACGCCGGCGCCGCGCTTGGCAGGTTCCGTGACCTTGAGGGTCTTCAGGCGCGGAGTGACGTCCACACCCAGGTCTTC
>NZ_AKJX01000192.1 GCF_000276605.1 Acidovorax sp. CF316
GCGCCGCCGGGCGCACATCCCGGCCCCCGCCCTCAATCAAGGCATGTAGCAACCATCACAGAGACTAGCGATGGCTCAGCCGACGCACAGCCCAATCCCCAAGGCTCTGCACCGCTTGCACAAAGAAAATCAACACCAGCACCACCGCCAGCATGATCTCAGGCAGGAACCGCTGGTACCCATACCGGATCCCCAGATCCCCCAACCCGCCACCACCAATCGCCCCAGCCATCGCCGAGTAACCAGTCAGGCTCACGAAGGTAATGGTCAGCCCAGCGACGATGCCAGGCAAAGCCTCCGGCAGCAACACCTTCCAGACGATCTGGCTGGTCGTCGCCCCCATGGCCTGGGCCGCCTCGACCAGCCCATGGTCGACCTCGCGCAGCGCCGCTTCCACCAGGCGCGCGACGAAGGGCGCGGCGGCAATGGTCAACGGCACCACGGCAGCCGCCGTGCCGATGGACGAGCCCGTGATGAAGCGCGTGAACGGGATGATGGCCACCAGCAAGATGATGAAGGGCGTGGAGCGCACCGCATTCACCAGCCAGCCCACGAGCTTGTTGACGGGGCCGTTCTGCAGCACGCCACCGTGGTCCGTGAGGCGCAAAAACACGCCCAGCGGCACGCCGATGAGGCCGCCGACAAGACCCGAGATGCCCACCATGATGAGCGTTTCCCACAAAGACGAGGCAAAGAGTTCCAGCATGGCCGGAGTGAAATGGTCGAACATTGCGTGTGCCCCCTCAGGTTTCAATCGTGACTTCTTCGACGGCCACGCCGCTGGCGCGCAGGTGCTCCACGGCACCGCGCAGGCGCGCGGGCTCGCCGCTGGCGTACACGGCCAGCGAGCCGAAGGTCTCGTCCTGGATCTCGTCGACCTGGCCGTGCAGGATGCTCATGTCCACGCCGAACTCGCGGATTAACTGCGACAGGATGGGCTGGTAGGCGCTGTCACCCGAGTACGAGAGGCGCAGCAGCCGGCCCGCGTGGCCCGGCGCCGTGGTGGCCAGCTGGCCGGTGAGCTTGCGCACGTGGTCGAGCACGCTGGCGGGCAGCTCCTGGGGCAAGATCTCGTCGATCAGGCTCTTGGTGATGGCCTGCTCGGGGCGGGTGAACACCTCCAGCACGCGGCCCTGCTCCACGATGCGGCCGGCCTCGATCACGGCCACGCGGTCGGCCACCTGCTTGATGACCTGCATCTGGTGGGTGATGAGCACCACCGTGAGGCCCAGCTCGCGGTTCACCTGGCGCAGCAGGTCGAGGATGGAGCGCGTGGTCTCGGGGTCCAGCGCCGAGGTGGCTTCGTCGGACAGCAGCACCTTGGGCCGGCTGGCGAGTGCGCGCGCAATGCCCACGCGCTGCTTTTGCCCGCCGCTGATCTGCGCCGGGTAGCGGTTGGCCAGAGCCGACAGGCCCACCAGCTCCAGCAAGGGGTTCACCCGCTCGCGGATGGCGGCCTTGTCCATGCCCGCGAGTTCCAGCGGCAGCGCGGCGTTGTCGAACACGGTGCGCGAGGACAGCAGGTTGAAATGCTGGAACACCATGCCGATGTCGCGGCGCGCCTCGCGCAGTTGCGCGTCATTGAGCTTGGTGAGGTCGCGGCCATTGACGATGACCTCGCCCTGTGTGGGGCGGTTGAGCAAGTTGATGACGCGCACCAGCGAGCTCTTGCCCGCACCGCTCTTGCCGATGATGCCGAAGACCTCGCCCGGGTGGATGTGCAGGTCGATGCCCCTGAGGGCTTCCACCGGGCCTTGTGGGCCCGGGTAAATCTGGGTGATACCCCGTAAGTCGATCATGAAAAGTCAAAAGGCCGCCCTGCGCCTGTGGCACAGGTCCGGCCCTGGTTGGAAAGGATAAGGGAATGTACTATTGCGCCATAAGAAATCCAACTATAGAAAAATAAAGTAATAAGACATCAAAGTTATTTGGAAATTTCCCATGGGGTACCAGGACCGCCCGGGCCGTGCCGCCACCCGGCGCAGGACAGGCGGGATGCGGGGCCCCGCATCAATCAAGGCACAGCGCACGGGGGCTCGTCACCAAACACCACCCTGTTGCGCCCCGATTGCTTGGCGCGGTACAGCGCCGCGTCAGCCGCCGAAAGAAGGGCATCCAGGCTCGCTGGCAGGCGCGGCACATGCGCCACCCCGATGCTGACAGTGGAGACCAGTGGCGTGCCGTCTTCCAGCGTGGTGGCATGCGCCGCGCACGCATCGCAGATGCGCTGGGCGACCGTCTGTGCCACCTGCGCAGAGCCATCGGGAAGCAGTACCGCGAACTCTTCGCCTCCCAGACGGCCCAGCACGTCGGTTTCACGCAGGCAGCGGCTGACCAGTTGCGCAAAATCCGCCAGCACCAGGTCGCCTGCCGCATGCCCATGCACGTCGTTGACCTTCTTGAAGTGGTCGATGTCGAGCATCAGGGCAGCAAACTCCCGCTGACGCCCCACCGTATCGCGAAACAGTGCCTCAGCACGGTCCATGAAACCGGCCCGGTTGAACACCCCTGTGAGGTGGTCATGCGTGGCAGCGTGCTGCAATTGCCGCAGCGCTTCGTTGCGGGCAGCCATGACGCTGGCCACCGACAACGGAGCCAGCACCATCAGCGCCACACCGATGCGAAACGACTGCAGTTCGTATTGCCCGCCGAAGTCCGACCCAAGGTGCAGGTAGCCGACCGATACCGCCATCAGAGTCCATACGCTGCACAGCAGCGTGAGCACCGCCGTCACGAACAGGCTGTAGGTCAGGGCACACCACAGCAGGCCGGGCACCAGGTAGGAGACGGCACCCGGTCCGCTGATGACCATGCCCAGCGCACCGCCCAGAAACAAGGTCAACGCCGGCGCCATTTTCAGGAGATCCAGGCGCAGCACAACTTCGCGGCGCCGCTGGCCGCGCAGCGGGCGCCGCAAGGTCGGCATGGTCAGTATCACGGGCAGGATCACCAGATAATCGACCAACTCTGCCGTGAACCAGATCAGCATGCCGTCAGCGCGCGACCCATGGAAGAGCAGCGGGTTGATCACCATGCCCACCAGGCCGGCAGTCAGCGAGGCCATGGCCACGATGACGATCAGGTAGACCACCGACAGGGGTTGCAGCAGGCGCCGGTGGCCCAGCGGTATGCGGGAGAAAAGCAGGTAGCCCACGATGACACCGGCCATGTTGGCCAGTGTGAGCCAAGCCACCTTGGGCCAGGTGCCGCCCATGACCACATCGGCCAGGACAAAACCGGCAGCCGCGCCGCACCATGCCAGCACGGAAGTCGGCCGCAGCCGGCGCACCAGCACACCGAGCAAGACGGCATTGGCAGGCCAGAACGCCGCCAGCGCCCCGGTGGGCCGGGTCAGGATGCCCAACAGGGCAAAACCGAACACCAGGCTGCAGAGCAGCAGCGCATCCAGCGCGGACTCTCTGGCGATGGCAGGCCACGCCGGGGCTGAACCGGGGGGAGGTACGGATTCCTCTGTCATGGGCACCTCGGGGCCGCCAGATCCAGCACCACGCGGGACCGAGCCTGACCGCTTCCTTTATATCGGTGAACCGGCAGACCGCGTGCCCGCGCATACCCTCTTGCCTCCAGACCAGGGGCCGGGCATGCACCCCGGTACCGCGGGCCAGAACAACGGCCGTCAGGCAGTGACAGCCACCACCCGACCCTGGACCCTGCGCGATACCAGCACCCCCAGAACCACCACGCCCGCGGCGGCAATCGAGAACACCTGTGCGATCCAGCCCCGGTCCACGCTGGCTGCAACGGCCAGCACGCCCAGCGACTGGCCCAGGAACAGCAGGCAGGCGAACAGCGTGACGGCCGTTCCGCGCGCCTCGGGCGCCATCTGCGTGGCCTGTACCTGCAGCGTGTTGTGCAGCATGTAGAAACCCAGGCCGGCAAGAAAGCAGCCCACCACCGCCAGATGGACCAAGGGCGCCCAGGCCAGCAGCAGCAAGCCCGTGCCGATCATCAAGGCGCCCAGCAAGGCCAGGCCCTTCTCACCCAGCAAGGCCAGCCAGCGGCGCGCCATCAGGCTGTAGACCAGCCCGCCCACGCCATACAGCACCATCACGCCACCGGCAGCCGACGCCGACAGGCCGAAGCCATCGACCATGCGCGCCGGCACGAAGGCCATGGTGCCAAAGCCCAGGGCGCCTTCGACCGCAACGATGGCCAGCACCCAGCGCACGCGCGGCATGCGCAGCAGCCGACCCGTGGTCGCCAGGTAGGCCCGCAGCGAAAACGGCGCCGGCGCACCGGCACCCTCCCCCGACATGGCCGCACTGGCCTGTGCAACGCGCACCTGGCGCAGCAGCATGGTGGCGGCCGTGAGGAACAGCACGGACAGCACGGCGAACGCCCAGCGCCAGCCCAGGGCTTCCACCGCAAAGCCGCCGAACCATTGGCCCGCCATCATCCCCGATACCGTGGCCACCATGAGCCGGGCCAGCGTCTCCTGGCGCTGCTCGTAGGCCACGCTGTCCCCGATCCAGGCCATGGACAGCGGGATGATGCCGGCCGCCGCCGCGCCCATGAAGGCGCGCGAGGCCACCAGCACCGGCAGCGTGGGCGCCAGCGCGGTCACGGCGCTGAACAGCGCGCAGGCAAACGTGGCGCTCACGATCACGCGCAGCTTGCCCAGCCGGTCACCCAGCGGGCCGTAGAAAAGCTGCAGCACCCCGTAGGCCACGGCAAAGGCAGCGATCACGGCCGAGGCATCGCCCGTGGTGACCTGGAATTCGCTGGACAGCGCGACCAGCATGGGGTCGCAAATGCGCATGGACGCCATGCTGGCAAAGGCCGCCACGCCGATCAGGCGCAGCATCGTCGAGGAAGAAGTCATATGCGCCGATTGTGCGGCGCAGCGCGCAAGGCTGCTGGCAGCGCATCCAATGCCCCGGCACCAGGGGCCCCGGCGATCAAGCCTTGGCCGTATTGAAGCGCGTATCGAAGGTACCGCGCACATCCAGCCGCTGCTTGATCAGGCCGGCCGCCAGGTAGAAATCGGCCGTGCGCTGCTGGTCGGCCAGCACCTGGGCGTCGATGTCCTGCCAGCGCGTGGCGCGGCGCTCGAACTGCAGTTGGGCAGCGTCGGCCGGGATGCCGATGATGCGCGCCAGCGACTGGCCGAAGGGCTTGGCGTTCTGGTAGGACCAGACCTGGGCGCGCACCACGCGCTCCTTGAAGTCCTGCAGCACCGCGGTCTTCTCGGCCAGGGCCACCTCGGTGGCGGCCAGGTAGCTCAGGCCGGTCCACAGCCCGCGCCCGTTGACCAGCACGCGCGCGTGGCCGCTGGTTTCGGCCAGCGCGGTGTAAGGCTCCCAGGTGGCCCAGGCATCGACCGAGCCCTGGGTGAGCGCGAGCTTGGCGTCCGGCGGCGGGATGAAGCGCAGCTGCACGTCGTCGGCCTTGAGGCCCGCTGACTCCAGCACCTTCAGGGTCACGAAATGGCCGATGGAGCCGCGGTTGGTCGCAATGCTCTTGCCCTTGAGATCGGCTGCGGTCTTGAGCGGCGAGTTGGGCGCCACCAGCACCGCCGTGCCATAGGCATCCGACCGGCTCGCTGCAAAGGCCTTCACGCGGCTGCCTGCGGCCAGGGTGAACAGCAGCGGCGCATCACCGATGGGCCCGAAGTCCACGGCATTGGCGTTGAGCGCCTCGGCCAGCGGCGCCGCGGCCGGGAACTCGCTCCACTTGATGTCGTAGGGCAGGTTCTTGAGTTCGCCTGCGGCGTCCAGCAGAGCCTGCAGCCCGCCCTTCTGGTCACCCGCGCGCAACAGCACGCGCGACTGCGCATGCGTGAGCACCGGCGAGAGGAAGGAACTGGCGGCGACGGAGGCGGTGAGCAGGTGGTTGAATTGGCGGCGCAGCATGGTGGTGGTTGGTGAACGGAGGATCGTCAATCGGTGGGAACTGCCGCCATTGCAGCACCCAGGGCGCGCCCGGCCAACGAAGGCTTGCGGCCATGCATATGCGGTTTTCTCAGTAGCCGCGCGCCCGGTCCACAACGTCCTCCAGCGGCTGCCCGGCAAGAAAGCGCGACAGGTTGGCGACGAACTTGCGCGCCGTGACCTCGCCTGCGTCCTGCGCCGCCCACGAGACATGGGGCGTGAGCCGCACGCGCGGGTGGCGGTAGAGCCGGTGGCATTCGGGCAGTGGCTCGGGGTCGGTCACGTCGAGCGTGGCGCCCGACAGGCGCCCCTCGTCCAGGGCCTGCAGCAGCGCCTGCTGGTCCACCAGCGCGCCGCGCGCGATGTTCACCAGGTGCAGGCCGGGCCGGGCGTGGGCCAGGGTGGCGGCATTGAGCAGGTGGTGCGTCTCGGGCGTGATGGGCAGGGCCAGCACCAGGTGGTCCGATGCGGCCAGCAGTTCCTCGATGGAAGCGGCCGACTGCACGCCATCGACCGGTGCACCACCGCGCCGCAGTGCCGTGACCTGCATGCCGAAGGCCTGGGCCAGCCGCGCCACCTCGCGCCCGATGGCGCCGTAGCCGGCAATGCCCAGCGAACGCCCGCGCAAGGACCCGGAGGGTTGCCGGTCCACGCGCTGGAAGGTATCGCGCCAGCGGCTGGCGCCATCCACCTGCAGGGTGTCCCAGGCCTTCTCTTGGGCCAGCAAGGCGGTCAGCACGTACTCGGCGATCGGTACGGCGGCCACGCCGCGCGAGCAGGTGACCAGCGGCACGTCGAGCAGCCAGGGCGGAAAGAAATCGATACCGGCAGACGCCAGGTGCACCCACTGAATACGGCCAGGCCAGCCCGCGGGCGCCTCCACCGGCGCATCGCGCCAGCCGTTGCGCGGGCCGGTGAACAGCACGTCGACCTCGCCAGCACGCGCCCAGGGCGGCGCTGCGGGGTCGTCAGCCAATTCGACCGGCAACTTCGCCGAGGCCAGCAGCAGGTCTGCCGCTTCGCCGGTCTGGTTCAGGACCACCGTGGGCCGGAGGGCAAGCACGGCGCTCATGCGGCAGCCCCCTGCCCCAGGGCGGCCTTGCCGGCCGCCACGTGCACGCTGTCGTCCTGCGGCGTGTGGATGCGACCGCACAGCACATCGCGCAGATGGCGCTCCAGCGGATTCCTGCGTGCCAGCCCATGGTTGCTGGTGAGCGACAGCGCCACCTCCACCGCATGCACGGCGTTGTGGGTCACCGTGGACTTGATCAGGCCGCTGTCGACCGACGGCACCGGCGCACCGGCATCCACGTCGGCCGCCAGGCCGCGCAGCAGGCGATCGTTGGTGAGCAGCAGCCCTTCGAGCGTGCCCACGGCCTCCTGCACGCGCGGCAGGCTGGCCAGTGGCGCACCCAGGCTGGCGGGGGTGCGCGTGCGCAAAAAGTCGAGCAGCCACTCGCGCGCAGCCCGTGCCACGCCGGTGTACAGGCTGCCCAGCAGCAGCACCATCTCGGCCTGGGCCGCCGGGTCGCCGCGTGCCCAGTCCTGCGGCGGGCGCAGCTCCAGTGCCTGGCTGGCGGGCACGGGCACGCCGTCGAAATGCACGTCGTGGCTGCCGCTGGCGCGCAGGCCCAGGTGGTCCCAGGTGGGCTCGATGCGGATGCCGGGTGCGCCCGCGCGGACCAGGAAGGCACCGGTGCGCGGCGCCTCCTCGTCGGTGCGGGCCCACACCACGTACCAGCGCAGGATGGGTGCGCCGGTCGAATAGATCTTGTGGCCGCTGATGCGCCAGCCATCCCCCGCGCGCCGTGCCACGGTGGCAGGCAGGCCACCACGTGCGGGCGTGCCCAGCTCGGGCTCCACGCGCAGTGCATTGGCCAGCGAGACCTCGCGCACCGACTCCAGCACCAGTTGGCGCGCCAGCGCCTCAGGCCAGGGCGATCCGACCCGGCCCATGGCGCGCTGCTGCATGTACTGCATGGTCAGCACCAGCGCGGTGGCCGGGCAGCCCTGGGCCACGGCGCCAACCACCTCGCCCAGTTGGGTCAGCGAGGCGCCCTGCCCGCCCAGGTGGCGCGCCCCGGCCAGCGACAGCAGGCCGGCCTGCTGCAGTTCGGTGAAGTTGCGGTGCGGAAAGCTGCCCTCGCGGTCGTGCGCCGCGGCGCGCGCGCCGAACTCCACGGCCAGCGTGCGGGCCAGTTGCCCGGCGGTGAGCGGCGCGTTCACTGCAGCACCTCGGGGTGCTCGCGCACCACGATGTCGAACAGGCTCTTGAAGGTGAAATGCGCCCCGCCCGGCCCGCCGATCTGCGAATGCGTGTGGCGCGCCACCTCGGGGCGGATGGGCCGGGGCACGCCCGCGGCCTCGGCCAGCAACTGGGTGTGGCAGGCGTTCTCGAGCGCGATGTACCACCAGGCAGCGGCCTCCACCGAAGGGCCGGCCGTCAGGATGCCGTGGTTCTGCAGGATCACGGCCTTCTGATTGCCCAGGGCCTGACCGATGCGGAAACCCTCGTCGGTATCCAGTACCACGCCGGTGAAGTCGTCGAACAGCGCATGGTCCTCGTAGAAGATGCACGAGTCCTGCGTCAGCGGGTCGAGCCGGCGGCCCAGCGCCGACCAGGCCTTGCCGTAGGTCGAATGGGTGTGCGCGGCGGCCACGATGTCGGGCCGCGTTTCGTGCAGCGCCGCGTGGATGGCGAAGGCTGCACGGTTCAGCGGGCCGTTGCCGACCACGATTTCGCCCTGGGAGTTGACCAGCAGCAGGTCCGACACCTTGATCTGCGAGAAGTGCAGGCCCAGGGGGTTGACCCAGAAGTGGTCCGCCCACTCCGGGTCGCGCGCCGTGATGTGACCCGCCAGCCCATGGTCGAAGCCGTGCTGGGCGAACAGGCGAAAGGCCACGGCCAGGTTCTCCTGCCGGTGGCGGCGCTCGGCCTCCAGCGTGGGGCGTGCGGCCGGCGGGTCGAACCAGTCCTTGCGCTGGGGTACGGGATTGCGGGCGGGAAGGTTCGGCGCATGCAGCAGCGTGGCAGAGGAGGACATCGGGAGGCCTTGTGTCTGGGGGGAATGTGCTGCCCACCTTAAGGGCCGCCCCCGGTACCACCAACGAAGAAAAGCGCGTGTGCACATTCGGTTTTGGCATGAGGCCGGGTACACGCGGCAAGGCGCTGATTTTTCGCATATCGATGCTACGCAATGGTCGTTGGGGCCCGGGGCGCGTTGTCGGACCCTTGGCATTCCCGCAGAACGACGAAAGGACTTTCTCCATGCCATTGCCAACCACCTCCGGCACCCGCCGCCGCACCCTGCTGGGCGCCGGCCTGGGCGCTGCCACCCTGGCCACGCTGGGCGCGCCCGCGCTGGCGGCCGGCGCCACCGACCTGTCCAAGGTCACCCTGCGCATCGCCACCTACAAGGGCCTGTGGCGCCCCCTTATCGCGGCCAGCGGCCAGGGCCAGACGCCCTACCGCATCGAGTGGCGCGAGCTCAACAACGGCGTGCTGCACATCGAGGCCATCAACGGCGACGCACTCGACCTGGGCTCGGGCAGCGAGATCCCTGCCCTGTTCGCCGCACGCCAGAAGGCACAGGTGCGCTTTGTCGCCGTGGTGCGCGAGGACCTGAACAACCAGGTCACGCTGGCGCGCAAGGACGCGCCCATCCAGCGCATCGCGGACCTCAAGGGCAAGCGCGTGGGCTATGTGCGCGCGACCACCTCGCACTACTACCTGAGCCGGCAGTTGGCCGAGGCCGGCCTGTCGTTTGCCGACATCAACGCGGTGAACCTCACGCCGGCCGACGGCCTCTCGGCCTTCGACCGCGGCGACCTCGATGCCTGGGCCATCTACGGCTACAACGGCCAGCTGGCGCGCCTGCGCTATGGCGCACGCGTGCTCAAGACGGGCGATGGCTACCTTTCGGGCAATTTCCCGGTCTATGCCAACCCGAAGTCGGTGGCCGATCCACTCAAGCACGCCGCCATCAGCGACTACCTGCAGCGCCTGCGCCGCGCCTACCTCTGGGCCAACGGCAACTACCTGGCCTATGCGCGCGCGCAGTCGGAAGAGACGCGCGTGCCCGTGGGCGACCTGATAGAGCTGTGGAACAACCGCAGCACCGACTACGACCTGCGCGCCGTGGACGACGGCGTGGTCAAGGGCCACCAGGCCGTGGCCGACACCTTCCTGCAGCTGGGCGTGCTCGACGGGCCGGCCCAAGTGGCACCGCTGTGGGACCGCAGCTTCGGCAGCGCCATCGGCGCCCGGAGCGCCGCGCCCTCGCCCGCCTGATCACCATGCACTGCGGCGCCCACTCCTTGCGGAGGGGCGCCGCAGCGCCATGGATTCAAAAAAAGGCTCAGGCGACCTTCAACGCCACCTGGCCCGCTGCCTGCCGGTCGCGCTCTGCCACCTTGGCGCGCACCAGGGGCAGCAGCTCGCGGCCATAGTCGATCACATCGACCAGCGGGTCGAAACCGCGGATCAGGAAGGTGGTGATGCCCAGGTCGTAGTACTTGAGCAGCGCATCGGCCACCTGCTCGGGCGTACCGACCAGCGAGGTGGAGTTGGAGCGCCCGCCGATCTCGCGCGCGATGGCCGTCCACAGGCGCTCATCCACGCGGTCGCCCTTGGCGGCGTCGGCCAGCAGGCGCTGGGCCCCTTCGCTCTGCTGCGGGCCGACGCCGCGCGAGTAGCCCTGCTGCACGCGCAGGCGGCGCGTGTCTTCGAGGATCTGGTCGGCACGCGCCCAGGCCTCTTCCTCGGTCTTGCCCAGGATGGGGCGGAACGAGATGCTGAACTCTACCTCGCGCCCATGCAGCGTGGCCTCGGCGCGCACGCGGCGCACCAGCTCGCCGGCCTGGGCCAGCGACTCGCCCCACAGGGCATACACGTCGGCGTGCTTGCCAGCCACCTGCAGCGCCGGGGCCGAGGCGCCGCCGAAGTAGATCGGCACATAGGGCTGCTGCAGCGGCTTGACCTCGGACCAGACGCCCTTGGCACGGTAGTGGGCGCCTTCATGATCGAAGGGCTTGTCGGCCGTCCACACGCGGCGCAGCAGCTCCAGGTACTCATCGGTGCGGGCGTAGCGCTGGTCGTGGTCCAGGAAGTCGCCGTCGCGCTGCTGGTCCTCGTCGGAGCCGCCGCTGATGTAGTGCACCGCCAGGCGCCCGCCCGTGTAGTGGTCCAGCGTGGCCAGCTGGCGCGCGGCCAGGGTGGGCGCGACAAAGCCCGGGCGGTGCGCCAGCAGAAACCCGATTTTCTCGGTGACCGAGGCGGCATAGGCCACGGTGAGCAGGGTGTCCGGGCTCGACGAGCTGGCCGGCACCAGGATGCGGTCGAAGCCCGCATGCTCGTGCGCCTGGGCAAACACGCGCACATAGGCTGAATCCACGGCCGGGCCCTTGCGGGCAATGGTTTCAGAGACTTCGTGCGGCTGGATCATACCGATGAACTGGACGGGCATAGCGGGCTCCTGGTGGTCGAATGGGGGACTGCGCCCATCATCCGGAGCCCACTGCGCCCTGCCAACGAAGAAAACCGCGTTTGCAAACTCGGTGTCCGCATACCCGGTCTTCCCCGCCCGGCCACCGGGTAGAGTCATGGCATGGACCTGCGCACCCTTCGTTACTTCATCGCCGTGCTCGAAGCCGGCAGCCTCTCGCGTGCCGCGGGGTCGCTGTACGTGGCCCAGCCAGCACTCACCGCGCAGATCAAGAAGCTCGAGGCCGAGCTGGGCACGCAACTGTTCGACCGCTCGCACGCGGGCGTGACGCCCACGCCGGCCGGCATGCAGCTGTACGAGGACGCGCGCCGCTTGCTCTCGGACGCCGAGGCCGTGCGCGAACGCATCCAGCGCCTGCCGCAGGGGCCCGAGGGATCGGTGACAGTGGCGGCGCCCTTCCTGCTGGCCTCGCTGCTGCTCGGGCCGGTGCTGGCCCGCCTCAAGCACAGCCACCCGCGCATCCGCGTGTTCGTGCTCGACGACCTGAGCCTGATGGTGCGCAAGGCCATGCTTGACCGGCGGGCCGACGTGGGCATCCTGGTGGACACGCCGCAGCTCGACAACCTGCGCTGCACGCCGCTGGCGCGCGAGGCCATCTTCGTCTGCGGCCACGATGCCGATGGCACGGTGGCCCCGCTGCTGCGGCCTGCTCCGCGCGGGCGCGCGGCGGGCGGCCACCCCGAGATCGACTTTGCCCAGGCCGCGCAGTTGCCGCTGGTGCTGCAGTCACGCCGCTTCTCGATCCGCCAGAACGTGGAAGAGGCCGCCAGTGCCCTGGGCGTGGCCCTGAACGTGGTGCACGAGCACGACTCGGCGCGCGTGATCCGCTCGCTCTACCAATGCGGAGCGGGTTTCACCTTCACGCCCGCCTGCTCGCTGGCAGACAGCCCGCACCAAGACCAGCAGGGCTGGATCGTGGCCCGCGTCGTGCGCCCGCTGCTGCCGCGCGCCTACACCCTGGCGACCGCGGCGGACCGGGTGATCGATGCCCCGACCCAGGTGGTCATCGACGCACTGGTGCAGGAAACCACGCGGCTGGTGCGTTCCGGCGCCTGGCAGGCCGAGTTGCCGGTCTGATTTCCAGCACCCCTGGAGGCCGTCCAGGCCGGGTCTATCATTTTTATTGATGGATCAGCATCAACAAACGGTATTTCCTGTAGCAAGCCGTCTTCTGCAACAGTGCCTGGCATGCCATGCCGACACGGACATGGCGCATTCCAGGAGACCTATGCCACAGCCCGCCCTCCCCACCACCGCCGCCATCGCCAACGTCGGCGAACTCGTCTCGCGCAGCGCGCGGTCCCACGCGCGCCAGCTTGCCGTCACCAGCGCCACGCGCAGCCTCACCTATGCCGAGCTGGAGCAGCGCTCCAACCGCCTGGCCAATGCCCTGCGCGGCCTGGGCCTGGCGCGCGGCGACCGCGTGGGCATCTACCTGCCCAACTGCACCGAGATCGTCGAGATCGAGCTGGCCTGCTACAAGGGCGCCTTCGTCAAGGCCCCGTTCAACGCCCGCCTGTCGCCCGCCGAGGTGGGCGCGATCACGGCCAACAGCGATGCCGCGGTGATCGTGACCACGGCCGAGCGCGCCGAATCCTTCCGCGCCCACGTGGAGGGCGCCATGCCGCGCCTGCTGTTGCTCGACGGTCCGGCCGACACCTCCTACGAGGCAGCGCTGGCCGCCGCCAGCGATGCCTTCACGGCCGAGCGCGTCACGGCCGACGAGGTGGCGGTGCTGCACTACACCTCGGGCTCGTCGGGCGTGCTCAAGGCGGCCATGCAGACCTTCGGCAACCGGCTGGCGCAGCTGCGCAAGTTTCTCATGCGCTCTGACGGCATGCGCAGCGGCCACCTGCTGGGGCTGGTGGGGCCGGTCACCCATGCCTCGGGCATGCAGCTCGTGCCGGCGCTGTGCAGCGGCGTCACGATCCGGCTGTTTTCGGGCTTCGAGCCGGGCCGCTTCATCGCCGAGATGCGCGCCGAGCGCGTGACCCACACCTTCATGGTGCCCACCATGATCAACATGCTGCTGGCCGAGCTGGAGGGCCAGTACCGCCCCCTGCCCGACCTGCTGCGCCTGGGCTACGGGGCGGCGCCCATGGCGCCCGCGCGCATCCTGCGTGCCATGGACGTGTTCGGCCCGGTGCTGTCACAGGGCTATGGCGCGGGCGAGACCACCTCGGGCGTGTGCGGCCTGTCGGTGGAGGACCACCTGTTCGCCCGCGCCGCCCTGCCCGAGCGCCTGGCCTCGTGCGGCCGGCCCTTCCTGGAATCGCTGGTGGAGATCGTGGACGACGAGGGCCAGCCCGTGGCCCAGGGCGAGATCGGCGAGATCGTGGTCAGCGGGCCCGATGTCTTCGCCGGCTACTGGCGCGCGCCCGAACTCACGGCCGAGGTGCTCAAGGACGGCCGCTACCACACGGGCGACCTGGCGCGGGCCGACGACGAAGGCTATGTCTACATCGTCGACCGCAAGAAGGACATGGTGATCAGCGGCGGCTTCAATGTCTATCCCTCCGAGGTCGAGGCGGTGCTCTACCAGCACGATGCGGTGGCCGATGCCTGCGTTTTCGCCATCCCCGACGACAAATGGGGCGAGGCCGTGGCCGCGCACGTGGTGCTCAAGCCCGGGCGCGACGCGGACGCCGAGGCCATCGCGCGCTTCTGCGCACCGCTGCTGGGTGGCTTCAAGCGGCCGCGGCACATCGAGTTCGTGCCCTCGCTGCCCAAGAACCCCAACGGCAAGGTCATGCGCAAGGCCATCCAGGCGCTTTACTGGACCGGCCACAGCCGCATGGTGAATTGACAACCCCCTGAGTCGCTTCGCGCCTTCCCCCTGGAAGGGGACGCCGCCCCTGCGGCGGGGCGGCCCTTGCATGGCGGCACTGGCCCAGGCTGCGCCAGTTTCGCACGCAGCAGGCGATGCACAAGGCAACTCTGTCCAACGACAGAAGAAAGACAAACATGAAAACCGATTCCATCAACCCCATCCCCGCCCCGCTGTTCAACGTGCCTTTCGAAGGCTCGGAGCACGCAGCCGAGCTCATCGGCCGCATCAACGAGTTCCTGCATGGCGAGCTGGCCGCACTGGCGCGCGCCCATGGCACCGACCACGAGCACGGCGCCGACCGCGCCCTGCTGCAGCAGGTGTGGAAGCGCTCGCACGCGCTGGGCTTCTACGGCATGACCCTGCCCACGGCCATGGGCGGCCTGGGCCTGTCGGTGCTGGACCATGTGCTCATCAAGGAGGCCATCTACGCCAGCGGCTCGCCCTTTGCGCCCCATGTGTTCGGCGAACTGAGCGGCCCGCCGCGTGTCGGCGCGCTGGCCCGCCAGGCCACGCCCTACCAGATGCAGCAGTTCATCGCGCCCGTGGCCCGGGCCGACAAGGCCATCTGCTTTGCCCTGACCGAGGCCGAGGCCGGATCGGATGCGGGCGCGGTGCAGACGCGTGCGGTGCGGGACGGCGACAGCTTCGTCATCGACGGGCGCAAGCGCTTCATCTCGGGCTCGCCGTTCGCCGACTACGCGGTGCTGATGGCCTCCACGGCCAGCGATCCGGCCGAGCGCGAGGTCACAGCCTTCTTCGTGGACCTCAAGGCGCCCGGCGTGCGGGTGGAGACGGGCTACAAGACCATGGCCGGCCAGTCGTCCACCGGGGACATCGTGCTCGAAGGCTGCCGCGTGCCCGCTGCCAACCTGATCGGCGAGCCGGGCCGGGGCTTGGCGCTGGCGCTGGGGCGCATCACCGTGAACCGCCTGCTGCACTGCCCGGCCATGCTGGGCCTGGCGCAGCTGGCCTTGCGCGATGCGCGTGACTACGCGCTGCAGCGCCGCCAGTTCGGCCGCGCCATCGGCGACTTCCAGGCCATCCAGCACATGTTGGCCGACATGGCGACCGAGCTGTGCGCGGCCCGCGCGCTGATGCTGGGCACGGCGCGCCAGATCGACGCCGGCAGCGAGGCCCGGGCCGAGGCCTCGATGGCCAAGCTGTTCTGCTCCGAGACGGCGTTTCGCATCGCCGACCGGGCCGTACAGATCCATGGCGGCGAGGGCATCGTGCAGGGCCGGCGCGTGGAGTTCCTGTTCCGCATGCTGCGCATGTACCGCGTGCTCACTGGCACCAGCGAGATCCAGCGCAACACCATCGCCAAGGAGCTGCTGGCGCCGCCCGCCTGACCTCGTCGGCAAGCGACCGATTCCACTATAAAGACAGGAGACAACGACATGAACACACGCACCTTGCAACGCCGACAGTTCCTCGGCCAGGCCCTGGCCGCCAGCCTGCTGCCCGCACCCGCCCTGCTCCCGCTGGGCACGGCGCGGGCGGCCGAGTCCTGGCCTGCGCGCCCCATCAAGTGGGTCGTACCGTTCCTCGCGGGCACGGCGCCCGACACCACCGCACGCATCATCCACGAGGCCGTGGGCCGCGAGCTGGGCCAGCCCGTGGTGATCGAGAACCGCGGCGGCGTGGGCGGCAACCTGGGCGCGCGCCAGGTGGCCAAGGCCGCCCCCGACGGCTACACCTGGATCTACTCCAGCGCGCCCATGGCCGCCAGCATGCACATGTACAAGGCGCCCGGCTACGACGCGCTCAAGGATTTCCAGCACGTGATGGGCCTGACCAGCGCGGACATCGTGCTCATGGTCAACGCGGCCTCAGACATCCGCACGCTGGACGACCTGCTCGCCAAGGCACGCTCGGCGCCCGGCAAGCTCGACTACGCCTCGGGCGGCGTGGGAACGCCCTCGCACCTGGGGGTAGAGCTGCTCCTGAGTGCGGTGGACGCGCAGGTCACCCACGTGCCCTACAAGGGCGCGTCGGAGATCGTCAATGCCGTCATGGGCCGGCAGGTCACCTTCGGCGCACCGATCTTCTCGGTGGCGTACTCCAACATCCAGGCCGGCAAGCTGCGCGCCCTGGCGATCGCGGGTACGCGCCGCAACCCCAAGCTGCCCCAGGTGCCCACGCTGGCCGAGCTGGGCGTGCGCGGGGTGGAATTGACGTCCTGGGGCGGAGTGTCGGTGCCTGCCGGCACGCCCGATCCCATCGTGGCGCGCATGCGTGCCGCCTTCGACAAGGCGCTCAAGCAGCCGTCCATCGTCGCCGCGCTGGAGGAGCAAGGCGGCACGGTCACTCCCATGGACGCCGAGGCCTACCGGCGCAACTTCACCAAGGAGATGCTGCTGACCGAGGCCATGATGAAGAAGGCGCAGATCGAGCCCATGTAGGGCGCTGCGCCGGCCAACGGGGGTCAGGGGCCCGATGCCGCGCGCAGCCGCGTGCGCAGCGCCGCCAGGGCCGGCCCGTCGGCCAAGCCCGTGGTCAGCAGGCCCAGCCCCTGCAGCGAGGATTCCAGCGCCTGGGGCAGCTTCACGGCCAGCACCACGGCCACGCCCGTGTCCACCAGCGCCTGGGCAATGCTTTGCGGCATGAGGCTCACGGCGCCGGTGCTGCGCAGGGCCTCCAGCACCACGGGCAGGGCCGTGGTGGCCATGGGGTAGAGCACGGGCTGCTGCGCATGGCCGGCCCACAGCCGGTCGTAGTAGTCGCGCACGCCCATGCCCCGCGGCGGCAGCACCCAGGGCAGGCCCACCAGCCGGCCCAGCGCCACGCTGCGCAGGCCCGCCAGGGGGTGTCCGGGCGCGGCCACCACTGCGGGTGCATCGCTCTGCAGCAACTCGAACTGCCAGGGTGCCGGCACGTCCTGCGGGCGGCGGCAGACCACGGCGTCGAGCCGGCCGGCGGCCAGCTCGGGCAGCAGGTGCACCATGTTCTCCTCGATCAGCTCCACCTGCAGCCCCGGCTGCGCCTGCAGCAGCGCCGGCAGCGCCCTGGCCAGCAGGCCCGATGCCGCCGCCGGGATGCAGCCCAGGCGCAGAAAGGCCTGGGCACCCGCCTGCAGGGCCGACAGCGTTTCGGTGGCGGCGCGCAGCGCCTGCAGCACATTGCGCGCCACGGGCACCACCACGTCGCCGAGGGCCGTGGGCCGCACGCCGCGGTTATGGCGCTCGAACAAGGGCGCCTCCAGCAGATCCTCCAGATCCGCCAGGGCCTGGGTGGCGGCCGGCTGGCTCATGCCCACGGCGGCGGCCGCGCGCTGCACGCTGCCGGCGTCGGCCAGGGCGGCAATCAGTTGCAGGTGCCGCAGGCGCCCGCGCGCCAGCAGGCGGTTGAACAATACGCCGGGATCGGTTGCAGGCTGCGCCGTGTTTGCCATAAGCAGTTCCAATAGATGACCGCCAAATTCTATTGGTCATACCAATATCCAGCCAGCACAATTGGCCCATACCCCTGGCAAGCCCTTGTGACCATGACCTACCTGATCTCCACCCGCCGCGCCGTGCTGCTGGCCAGCCTGTGCGCCACCGCCCTGCCGCATTCCGCCTGGGCCCAGGCCTACCCCGACAAGCCGGTGAAGCTGATCGTGCCCTTTGCCCCTGGCGGCTCCACCGACATCGTGGCGCGCCTGGTGGCCGACCGCATGCAGAAGTCGCTGGGCCAGCCGGTAGTAGTGGACAACCGCGCCGGTGCGGGCGGCGCCATCGGTGCCGAGGCCGTGGCGCGCTCGGCACCCGATGGCTACACCATCGGCGTGGGCACGGTGAGCACCCTGGCGGTGAACCCGGTGCTGCTCAAGGCCTCGCGCACCGACCCGCTCAAGGACTTCGCGCCGATCACCGCGCTGGCCTCCATCCCTTCGGTGTTCTCGGTGCACCCCAGCCTCAAGGTGGACACCCTGCCCGCCGTGGTGGCCCTGGCGCGCAGCAAGCCCGACCAGCTCAACGCGGGCTCGCCCGGCACGGGCTCCATCGGCCACCTGATCATCGAGGCCATGAACGACGAGCTCAAGATCCAGGTACGCCACGTGCCCTACAAGGGCATGGGCCCAGTGATCACGGGCGCGCTGGGCGGCGAGACCCAGCTGCTTAGCGACCAGTACCCCTCGTCCGCGCCCTACATCAAGGCCGGCAAGCTGGTGCCGTTCGTGGTGGCAGCCGACAAGCGCCTGGCGGCCCTGCCCCATGTGCCCACCTTCAAGGAGCTGGGCCATGCGGACCTCAACGAGATCGCAATCACCTGGTTCGGCCTGGTGGCGCCCGCCAAGACGCCCCCTGCCATCGTGGCCAGGCTGAACGCCGCCGCGGCCGACGCGCTCAAGGACCCGGCCCTGCAGGCGCGCCTCAAGGAACTGGGCGCCGAGTCCATCGCGGGCACGCCCGAGCAATTCGGCGCCCTCATCGGCACCAGCCTGGAGCGCGTGCGCAAGGTGGTGCAGGCCCGCAAGATCGAAATGGAGTGAACCGCACCATGTCCACCACGCAACTGATGGCCACCATCACCGGGCAGGCCCGCGCCCAGCACCCCCAGGTCGTGGCCTGGCGCCGCCACATGCACCGCCACGCCGAGCTGTCGTTCCAGGAGATCGACACGGCCGACTTTTTGGAACGCGAGCTGCGCCAGATCGACGGCCTGGCCATCCACCGCCCCACCCCGACCAGCCTGGTCGCCACGCTGCGCGGCGCCCTGCCCGGCAAGGTGCTGGCGATCCGCGCCGACATCGACGCCCTGCCCATCCACGACCAGAAGACCTGCGACTACGCCTCGGCCCGGTCCGGCGCCATGCACGCCTGCGGGCACGATGGCCATGCCTCGATGCTGCTGGGCGCGGCGCGCCTGCTGGCCGGGCTGCGCCAGCAGCTTCCGGGCGAGGTGCGCTTCTTCTTCCAGCACGCCGAGGAGCAGCACCCCGGCGGCGCGCAGCAGATGGTGGACGCCGGCGTGATGCAGGGCGTGGACCGCATCATCTCGGCCCACGTGATGTCCACCGTGGACACGGGCCGCATCGTGGTGCTCGACGGTCCCACGCTCGCCAGCTCCGATCGCTTCGTGCTGCGCGTGCAGGGCAAGGGCGGCCATGCGGCCAACCCGGACAAGTGCATCGACCCGATCTGGATCGGCGCGCAGATCGTCGCCAACCTGCAGGCCGTGGTGGCGCGCAACACCGATGCGCACGAGGCGCTGATCCTCTCGGTCACCAAGTTCCAGGCGGGCTCGGCCTTCAACGTGATCCCGGACAGCGCGGAGCTGTCGGGCTCGGTGCGCTGCTATTCGCCCGAGGTGCGCGCGCGCGTTCCCCAGGCCATCGAACGCATCGCCCGCGGCGTGGCCCAGGCGCATGGCGCCACGGTGGAGCTGGAGTACGTGCATGGCTACCGCCCGGTGGTCAACGACCCGGCCACCGCCGCCGCCCTGCGCGCCGCGGTGCGCGAGGCCCTGCCCGACGTGCCCCTGCACACCATGAACCCGCTGCCCAACAGCGAGGACTTCAGCGCCTTCACCGAGCATGCGCCGGGCGCCTACGCGCTGATCGGCGCACGCAGCGCGGCCAAGCACATCTGCCACCCGCACCACCACCCGCTGTTCGACTTCGACGAGGACGCGCTGGAGCATGGCGTGCGCATGTTCGCGGCGGCGCCCTTCACGCTGAACGCACTGGAGTCTTGAGCACGGCCCCGGCACAATGCATGGAAAGACCACCAAGAGAGGGAAATTCCATGCACTGCACCACAGGGGAAGCTGCCAGCCGCCGGCACGGCCCAAGCCCAAGGGGGACGCCATGAACCGCAAGACCCAGGCCGGAATCGCCGGCATGGCCGTCGGCGGGCTCTGGCTGCTGGCCAACCTGCGCCACGTCCAGGCGCAGGGCTTCGTGGCCATCGGCATGCCGCTCATCATCCTGGTGCTGGGCGGCATCTACTTCGCGCTGGGACGCAAGGAGTAAGCGGCCATGGGCATTCGACACACTTTGGCGGGCATCGCCCTGCTGGCACTCGCTGGCAGCGCCCTGGCGCAGGAGGGCACCGGCTGGCTGGCCGGCACCTGGCAACTGGCCGAAGACCGCAAGAAGCCTGGCTTCACCGATGACTTCATGGACTTTGACGCTCAGGGCACGGTGGTGCTGCGCGACAGCCAGAAGACCTATGCCAACTGCCGCTACCAGCCGGGTGCCGGCGTGCTGCTGCTCACCTGCATCGCGGGTGGCAAGGAGCGGCCGATGACCATGCGCGTGGCGCCCGACAAGGCGTCGCTGACCAATTCGGTGGGCGACGTGTACCGCAAGAACCGCAAGTAGGGGCGCGCCAGCCCGCCCCCATCCGATTCAGTGCGGAAAGCCGCCGCGCGTGAGCCGCACCGGCTCTGCGTCCATGCGGCGGATCAGCGCCTCCAGCCCGTCGCCCTGTGCGGCGGCAGTGGTCGCCACCGGTCCATCGGGGGGCGCCCTGGGCACCGTGGTGGAGCGGCAGACCAGGTCATCCTCGGACCAGGCCGCCTTGCCCGGCTGGCCGCGGGCACGCAGCCAGCCGGTGCGGTCCACGATCAGCTGGTAGCCCGGCAGTTCGGCGGCCGGTATGCCAAGGACCAGCGCCAGCGCCTGCTCCACGTCATGCATGTCTGCCTGCGGCCGGCATTCGGGATCGGAGCCTGCTGGCAGCGTGCCTGCCACCAGGGTCACCAGGCGCGGATCGTCGGCCACGGGTTGCACGCCGGGCCCGGCAACGACCACGCGCACGCGCTGCCCCACCAGCCCGCTGCTCTGCCGCGCGCGCCCCTGGCGGCATTGCACGGCCATGGCCGGCAGGCGCACGGGGCGGTCCCAGGTGCCCGATTCGCGCAGCATCTGCCCGGCCGCATGGGCCTGCAGGTAGTCCAGCACCTCCCAGATCTGCGCGTCGCTCAGCGCGCTGCCCGCGCCGGGCATGGTGGGCACACCGGCGCGGTTGTGCATGCCCTCGCGCACGCGCCAGAACAGCTCGCCCTCGAGCCGCTTCCAGAGCAAGGCCCCGTTCAGGTTGGGCGGCCACTGCACCAGCTGGGGCGCGTCGGGCCCCTCTCCGCGGCCGTCGGTGCCATGGCAGCGCACGCAGTGCTGCTGGTAGGCGGCCTGGCCACGCACGATGCCTGCGGCAGCAAAGCCGGTGGGGGACTGGTGCAGGCTGGTCGCCACGGCCGGCGCCAGCAGCAGATGGTCCTGGGGCCAGGGGGCCAGCACCAGCACGGTGATGGCCAGGGCCGACAGCGGCCACCGGGCACGGCGCCAGGCCAGCGCCACGGCCAGCAGCACCAGGGCCCCACCTGCGCAGGCCAGCGACCCGAGAACGCGCCGCGCATGGCCGGCATCCACCACCAGCATCTCGGCCGCAATGCGATGCGCGAGGGGCCAGCCGGGCTGGCCATGGACCTCGGGCGCCAGGCCCAGGGCATGCAGCAGGGCCCGCAGCCCCTGCTGCGCGGCATGCAGGCCTTCGAGCAAGCCGTTCAGCAACTCAGGGGACAAGGCGCTCCCGCTACCAGCTGGCATCCAGGCCCAGCAGTGCCAGGGCCTCGCGGCGCAGCTCGGCCAGGCGCGGGTCGCCGCGGTGGCGTGGGTAAGGCAAATCGTTCACCAGCACCTGCTGGATGCGCGCCGGCCGGTCAGAGAACACCACCACGCGCTGCGCCATGAACAGCGCCTCTTCCACATCGTGCGTGACCAGCAGGGCCGAGAAGCCCGTGCGCTGCCACAGGTCCACGAGCTCGGTCTGCATGGACAGGCGCGTGAGCGAGTCGAGCTTGCCCAGCGGTTCGTCCAGCACCAAGAGGCTCGGATCGTTGACCAAAGCCCGCGCCAGCGCCACGCGCTGCGCCATGCCGCCCGACAGCTGGTGCGGGAAGGCCTTGGCAAAGTCCTGCAGGCCGACCAGGCGCAGCGCCTGGTCCACCCGGTGGCGCTGGGCGCGCAAAATGCCGCGCGCCTGCAGGCCCAGGGCCACGTTGTCCCATACGGTGCGCCAGGGGAACAGCGTCGGGTCCTGGAAGACCACGATGCGCGAGGGATCGGGCTCGGTGATGGGCCTGCCGTCCTGCAGCAGCTCGCCCGTGGTCGCGGGCTCCAGCCCCGCCACCAGGCGCAGCAAGGTGCTCTTGCCGCAGCCGCTGGGCCCGAGCAGGGCCACGAATTCACCGGGGGCGATGGACAGGTCGAGCTCGTCGATCACGTGCAGCGGGCCGGCGGACAGGTCGAACCAGTGGCTTACATTGCGCACGTCGATGCGTGCGCCGGTGACCTTGGCGGCAGCGCTCGACTCCGAAACAACGGCACTCACCATTTCACCACCCCCTTCTGCCAGGACAGCACCCGGTCGCGCAGCACGAACAGCAAAGTGATGACGCCGGAGAACAGCAGCGCCATGACGATCAGCGCGGCATACATATTGGGGTACGCCGCCCAGCCCTGGGCCCAGGTCAGGTACCAGCCCAGGCCCGCCTTCACGCCCAGCATCTCGGCCACCACCAGGGTGGAGAATGCTGCGCCCAGGCCCATGAACAGGCCCACGAAGACCTGCGGCAGCGCGGCCGGTATGGCCACGCGCAGCACCAGGAACCAGGGCGATGCGCCCATGGTGCGCGCCACGTCGTAGTAATTCTTGTGCACGCCCGCCACGCCCGACCAGGTGAGGATGGCCACCGGGAAGGCTGTGCCCAGCGCGATCAAGAAGATCGCCGTGGACCAGCTCGACGGGAAGAAATAGAAGCTCACCGGCAGCAGCGCCGTGGTCGGCACGGGCCCCAGGATGCGCAGCACCGGGTGGATCCAGTAGCTGGCCTGGCGCGACCAGCCGATCAGCACGCCGGTGGTGAAGCCCGCCGCCGCGCCGATGGCGATGCCCAGGGCGAGCAGGCGGATCGATGCGCCGGCGCTCTCGAGCAGGCGCGCCCAGTCGGTCACATAGACCTCCACCAGGCTTTGCGGCGGGGCAAAGAACGGCGGCGGCAAAGTGCCGAGCTTGGCGGTGAACACCTCCCAGACCGCGAGGCCGACGGCGATGGCCACCAGCCAGGGGCCCGCGCGGCGCGCACGCCGGCCCACGGCCCCGAAGGCCGCAGGTGCCAAGGCCAGCGCCACCAGTGCCAGGGCCACGGCACCAGCCCCCAGGGCAAATTCCTGGGTGAATTCCCATTCGCTGAAACCGGCGGGCTTGTTAGGCCACAGGTAGGTGAGCAGGCCCAGGGCCGCCCAAGCGGCTGCAGCCACCAGACCTGTCCACCAGATGGCGGGGACGGGCTGGGCCGCGCCGAAGCTGGCGGGCGCTGCCGCAGCGGCTATGGGCGCCGCTGCACGGGGTGCCCGGGGCAGCTCGGCCACGGATGCGGGCGCTGGCAGGATGTGGTCGGCTACGGTGCTCATGGCGGGATCAGGCCAGGACGTCGGCGTGCACATGCGCGGCAAAGCGCGCGGGGTCGGTGGAGGGCTTGAGCACCCCCACCAGCTTGAAGTCGCGGGCGTAGAACTCGATCTCCTGGCGCAGGGCCGTGCCCACCGGGTGGCTGCGGTGCGTGAGCGTGCCCAGCACGGCACGCAGGTCCTCCTGCGGCACCTTGGAGTACGGGCTGAAGATGCGTGCCGTCTCGTTGGGGTTGTCGGCCACGAAGTCCGAGGCCTCGATGATGGCGCGCGTGAGCGCCGCCGCCGTGCCCTTGTCATTGCGCACCAGGGCGCCGCTCACGCCCAGCACGCAGCAGGTCTTGGCCGCGTACTCGCCCGAGAGGTTGGAGGCCAGGTCCACCAGGCCCTTGGTACGCCGCTGTATCAACAGCAGGTTGGGGTCGCCGTCGGCAATGGCCTGGGCCTCGCCCTTTTCCACCGCCAGGCCCAGCATGTCGCCGGGGAACTGGCGCCAGGTGATGTCCTTCTCGGGGTTCAGGCCGGCCTTGGTCAGCAGCACCGAGAAGAAATTCTTGCCCGGGCTGTTGAGGTCCGACACCGCGATGGTCTTGCCTTTGAGCTTTTGCAGGCTGGTCACGCCCGCCGCCTCGTAGCCCACCAGGCGCGAGCAGCCGCCGTGCGAGCTGCCCACCAGCTTCACGTCGAAGCCCGACTCCAGCGGCTTGATCCAGCGGTGCACCATGCCCAGGCCGGCATCGGCCTTGGAGGTGGCGATGGTCTCCAGCAACTGGTCGGTGGAGCCTGCGAAGTTGACCAGCTCGACCTTGAGGCCGTGCTTTTCAAAAATGCCGCGCTCGATCGCCACCGGCGCGGCCGACAGGCAGATGGCATTGGCGTTCCACGCCAGCTTCACCTCGCGCAGCTTGCCGGCGGCCAGCACCTGGCTGCCGACCACGCCCGAAGCACCCACCACCGTGGCCGCACCCGTTGCACGCAGCAACTGCCGGCGCGACCAACGCGCTTCTCCCCCACCCAGAATCTGGCCCTTGTTGTTCATGCCCTGCTCCCCATGTGTAATGAAGACAACGGTGGCAAGCACCGCACCTGCCGCATTGCAAAGGCTGGGCAGCAAAATGAGAACGAAGAAAAACGGAGATGCATATGCAAAAGATTCCGCACACCCCGACGCCCAACACTGGTGCAATGCAGGGCATGCATGCCCTCGCCCCCACCGCCATGGAAAAAGCCGCCCCGACCTCCCCCGATGTCGCCCGCCTGCGCCACTTCGTGCAGCAGCTGGCCGCTTTGGTGGAAAGCGCCCCGCCCGAGCCCGAACTGCTCGAACGCGGTAGCGCCCTGCTCGGCGCCCTGGTGGCCCATGACGACTGGCTGCCCACAGCCTACGCACAGCCCAACCCCGAGCGCTACCAGCAGTTCCTGCTGCATGCCGATGCGCTGGGCCGCTTCTCGGTGGTGAGCTTTGTCTGGGGCCCGGGCCAGGCCACGCCCATCCACGACCACACGGTGTGGGGCCTGATCGGCATGCTGCGCGGCGCCGAGGATTCGCAGGCCTATGCCCGCACGGCGGACGGCCGCTGGGCGCCCGATGGCGCGCCGCACCGGCTGCAGCCGGGCCAGGTGGAGGCCGTGTCGCCCACCATCGGCGACGTGCACCGCGTGAGCAACGCGGTGGATGGCCAGACCTCCATCAGCATCCACGTCTACGGTGCCAACATCGGCGCCGTGCAGCGCAGCGTGTACCTCGAAGACGGCACGCGCAAACCTTTCATCTCCGGCTACAGCAACAGCACCCTGCCCAACATCTGGGACCTCTCGAAGAACCCGGCGCCCTCGGCCTGACCCTGTTTCCAAAGACCCGTACGATTCCCACAATGACCGCTCCCGCCATTCCCCAGACTTCCGTTCTCCAGGTCCGCGAGGCCCTGCTGGCCCGCGAGGAAATCGCCCTGCTCGACGTGCGCGAGGAAGACCCCTACGCCCAGGGCCACCCGCTGTTCGCCGCCAACCTGCCCGCCGGCAAAATCGAACTGGACGCTTTCACGCGCATTCCCCGGCGCGACACCTTCATCGTGGTCTACGACGATGGCGAGGGCCTGGCCGAACCTGCGGCACGCACGCTGCAGCAGTTGGGCTACACCCGTGTGACCCTGCTGGCGCGCGGCCTGCAGGGCTGGCGCGATGCCGGGGGCGAGCTGTTCATCGACGTGAACGTGCCCAGCAAGTCCTTCGGCGAGCTGGTAGAGGCCGAGCGCCATACGCCCTCGCTGGCGGCCGAGGAAGTGCAGGCCCTGATCGACGCCAAGGCCGACGTGGTGGTGCTCGACGCGCGCCGCTACGACGAATACCACACCATGAACATCCCCACGGGCATGAGCGTGCCCGGTGCCGAGCTGGTGCTGCGCGCGCAGGCGCTGGCGCCCAACCCGGCCACGCAGATCATCGTCAACTGCGCCGGGCGCACGCGCAGCATCATCGGCACGCAGTCGCTGGTCAACGCGGGCATCCCCAACCCCGTGGCCGCGCTGCGCAACGGCACCATCGGCTGGCTGCTGGCCGGCCAGACGCTGGAGCGCGGTGCCAGCCGCCGCTTCGACCCCGCCGTGCACATCGACCGCAGCCAGGCCCCCGGGCAGGCGCGCAACGTGGCCGACCGCGCCCGCGTGCAGCGCGCCCAGGCCGGCGACCTGGCCCGCTTTGCGGCCGAGGCCGGGCGCACCACCTACCTGCTGGACGTGCGCACGCCCGAGGAGTTCGCGGCCGGCCACCTGCCCGGCTTTCGCAACACGCCCGGCGGGCAGCTGGTGCAGGAGACCGACCACACGGCCGCCGTGCGCGGTGCGCGCCTGGTGCTGGTGGACGACGACGGCGTGCGCGCCAACATGAGCGCCTCGTGGCTGGCCCAGATGGGCTGGGAGGCCTGGGTGCTCGATGGCGTGCAGGCCTCCGCCTTCACCGAGACCGGTGCCGTGGCCAATACCGTGCCCGAGCCGAAGGGCCCCATCGCCTGGACCACGCCCGCACAGCTGGCCGCCTGGCTCCAGGACGAAGCCCCCGGCCACACCGCCGTGCTGGACCTGACCAGCAGCGCCAACTACACACAGCGCCACATCCCCGGCGCCTGGTTCGTGATCCGCGCGCAGCTGGCGCAGGCCGTGGCCGCCATCCCGCGCGCCGAGCGCTATGTGCTCACCTGCGGCAGCAGCCTGCTGGCCCGCTATGCCGCGCAGGACCTGGCCCGCCTCACGGGCGCCGAGGTGCTGGTGCTCGAAGGCGGCACCCAGGCCTGGATCGCGGCCAACCTGCCGCTGGAGCATGGCGAGACGCGCCTGGCCTCGCCCCGCACCGACCGCTACCGCCGCCCCTACGAGGGCACGGAGAGCCCGCGCGCGGCCATGCAGGCCTACCTGGACTGGGAGTTCGGGCTGGTGGAGCAGCTCGGGCGCGACGGCACGCACGGCTTTCGGGTCATCTGAAGCGCCACTGCCGGGCGGCCTGCAAGGCCGTGCCCGCAGGCGCATGGAAGAGCGCGCCCCAGCCTGAGGCAATCCGCAGCCCCGCCCCCCGGCGCTGCGGCCTTCCAGGCCGCGCCACGGCGCTCCGAGCCGTCAACAATTGTCAAAATGGGGCCATTGCCCCCACAACGGCGCGTAAACGGTCCCATTTGGCGAGGCATCCCGGCATAGTCGCGGCGTCTGCTCCTGCAACCGCATTGCAGAAGCGAGCCAGCGAGACCCCTTCATGATGCCCAGATCCCCGGCGGGGCTGCCCGGCGCAGCCCTCGCACTGTTTGTTGCCCTGCCCAGTCTGTGGCTGCCCCTGCCCTCCCATGCCAACCCGGTGTGCCCAGCATCGGGCGAGCGGACGGTGCTGCATGTGCACATCACAACCCAGCCTGCGCAGGCCTGTGACATGCAGGCGCTGGAGCGGCTTTCGCCACGCGAAATCGCCACCACCTTGCCGCAAGCGCTGGGCATGCCGGGCAAGTCCCGGTGGCGCGGCGTGTCCTTGCGCCAGCTGGTGGAACAGCTGGGAGGCAACGAACAGCACCAGATCGAACTGACGGCCCTGAACGACTACTCCGTTCGCATCCCCTGGAGCGATCTGGTCGAGTACGACCCCATCCTGGCCTACCGGCGCGACCAGCAGCCGATCGGCATCCGCGACAAGGGGCCGCTGATCCTGATCTACCCCTTTGACCGGCACCCCCGCTTGCAAAAGCAGGACTACGTCAACCGCACCATCTGGCAGGTCAATGTCCTCTCCGTCCGATAAGCTGCGGCCGCCTGCGCCCCAGGCCTGCCGCCTGCCACCCCACCGCAATGGAACCTACTGGCTGTTGGCCCTGGTGGCGGCCATGGTGCTGGCCACGTCCGTCGCCCTGTGGTGGACGCTCCACCAGGTGCGCTCACTGGCGCAACCCTTTCAGCAAAGCGACCTGTGGCATGTGTCCAGCGTCCACAGCGAACTGGCGCGGGTGGCCCTGCTGGCCCGCAAGGTCAAGGCCCAGGAAGCGCCCGAGGCGGAGCTGCAGGAGCGCCTGGAGGTCCTGTTCAGCACGCTCGACCTGTCCGACACCAGCCCGCGCCTGGGCACCCGCCTGCGGCAGGAGCTCCCCCAGACCGTGCTCGACCTGGAAGACCTGGGCAGGCATGTCGACCGGTGGTCGGCCCGCTTCGCATCAGCGCCGCCCGTGCGTGGCGACGTGGCCGGCGACATCACCCTGCATGCCGACGAACTGCTGCAGCGCATCCGCAAGGCGGTCGTGGCGGTGCACCTGTTTTCCACGCAGGAGTCCGACCGCATTCGCCAGGACCTGCACAGCCAGTTCATGCTGCTCAGCGCCGTGCTCGGCGGCCTGCTGGTCGGCACGGCCCTCCTGATCCGCAAGCTGCTGCACGAAGCCCGATCGGCCCAGGCCCTGTCCCAGCAGTTGGCACAGGCCAACCGCCAGCTGGAGGTGCGCGTGGCCAGCCGCACGCGCGAGATCGAGGAGAACCGCGCGCTGCTGAGCTTCATCCTCGATTCCAGCCCGAGCGATGTGGTGCTGGTGGACGTCGAAAGCGGCTTCGTGCACTTCATCAACAGCCAGATGGTGGAACGCCTGGGCCTGCAATTTCCGCCCATCAAGCTGTTCCTGCCGCAGCTGCTGCACGAACCGGGCGCCAGCCAGCAATTGATGGCGGCGCTGGACCGGTACGGCCAGGTGGATGGCATGGAGGCGCTGATCGGTGGGAAGAATCCCCGCTGGAGCTCCCTGTCCGCACGCCTCATCGAGGTCGATGGCAAGCTGGCCCACCTGCTGTGGTGCTTCGACATCAGCACGCACAAGCAACTGGAGTCGCAGCTGCGCGAGCTGGCCACGCGCGACTCGCTGACCGGCATGCTCAACCGGCGGGCCTTCCTGGAGCGCGGCACCGCCTTGCTCGACCACTGCCGCCGCCATGCCAAGCCCTGCACCGTGCTGATGATCGACATCGATCACTTCAAGCGCATCAACGACCGGTATGGGCACCAGACCGGCGACGACTCGCTGCGCGCCTGCGCCACCTCGATTGCGAACGTGCTGCGCGAGGCCGACATCCTCGGGCGGCTGGGCGGCGAGGAGTTTGCCGCGCTGCTGCCCCATTCGTCCACCGAGAGCGCCTGGTCCGTGGCCGAACGCATCCGCGATGCCATCGCCAAGCTGCAGATCCTGTCCATCGCAAGCGAACCCCTGAAGATCACCGTGTCCATCGGCATGGCCGAGATGGCGCACCGGGACGCCGGGATCGACACCATCCTCGCCTGGGCAGACCAGGCGCTGTACCGCGCCAAGGCCTCCGGCCGCAACAAGGTGCTCGCCTACGAAAGCGCTGCCGCGCACTCCCAATGACCCACGCACAGCCAACACCATGAGCCTGCAACTCCTGATCGTCGACGACAGCCGCATGTCCCGGCTCATCCTGCAGGGCCTCGTCCTGCAGGCCTACCCCCAATGGACCATCCTGCACGCCGGCAGTGGCGAAGAAGCCCTGGCCATGGTGGAGCAGCATGCCGTGGACATCGTGTCCATGGACTTCAACATGCATGGGATGAATGGCCTGGAGGCGGCCCTGCTGCTGCGCAAGACCCGGCCCCAGCTGCCCATCGCGATCGTCACGGCCAACGTCCAGGGGGCCGTTCAGGAACGCTTCGAGGAAGCCGGCCTGGCCTTCATCGCGAAACCCATCACGGCCGATGCAGCGAGGAAGCTCGCCGCACTGGCAGGAGAAAAGGAATGAAGCACCCCCTGAGTCGCTTTGCGCCTTCCCCCTCTCCTATTGCTTCGCAATCTGGGAGGGGGACGCCCCCAG